>JACFMY010000133.1 GCA_019455155.1 Caldilineaceae bacterium | reverse complement strand
AGGCCGAGAGCCAGTACATCATTAACGACTTCAATATCAATGTAGCAACGGCCAACGGTTCGGGCAGCCAGACCAGCAATAGCATGCTGATCCGGTCCCTCTACAAGATGGGGATTCCCGTCACCGGCAAGAACCTGTTTCCCAGCAACATCCAGGGATTGCCAACCTGGTTCAACATCCGCCTGAGCAAGGACGGCTTCCTGGCCCGCCGTGAGCGCGTCGAGATCATGATCTGCATGAACGGCGCCACAGTGGCAGAGGACATGGAAAGCGTGGAGGCCGGCGGCATCATCCTCTACGATGACACGCTGCCCATTGCCAATCACCGGAAGGATGTGAAGTACTATCCCATGCCGGTCAAAGAGCTGGTCAAAGCCGCGGATTTGCCCTACAGCCTCCAGCGTTATGTGGCCAACATGGTCTACGTTGGCGTAGTGGCGTACCTGCTCGAGATCGACATGGAGGAGATCAAGCAGGCCCTGGCCTGGAACTTTGGCGGCAAGACCAAGCCCATTGAGTTGAACTGGAAGATGGTCACCGCTGCTTACGACTGGGCGAAAGAGAATCTGGACAACGACCAGCCCTATCGCGTGCGCCATATGACTGGCTTCAACGAGGGCACGGTGCTGGTGGACGGCAACACGGCGGCCGCGCTGGGCGCCGTTTTCGGTGGCTTTGGCTTCGCCTCCTGGTACCCCATCACGCCTTCGTCCAGCCTGGCAGAATCATTGGGCGGCTACGCAGCCAAGCTAAGAATCGATCCGGAATCGGGCAAGGCCACCTATGCCATCGTCCAGGCTGAGGACGAGCTGGCTGCCATCGGCATGGTCTTAGGCGCTGGCTGGGCCGGCGCCCGCGCCATGACCGCCACGAGCGGCCCCGGCATCAGTCTCATGGGCGAGTTCGTGGGGTATGGCTACTTCGCCGAGATTCCGGCCGTGATCTGGGATGTCCAGCGCATGGGGCCCAGCACGGGTCTGCCCACGCGCACGAGCCAGGGCGACATCATCCCGGCCTATTACCTGAGCCACGGCGACGGCCGCCATCCGATTCTCTTCCCCGCCAATCCTACGGAGTGTTTCGAGATGGCCGGCCTCGCGTTGGATCTGGCCGAGCAGCTGCAGACGCCCGTCTTCGTCCTGAGCGACCTGGACATTGGCATGAATCTGTGGATCTCCAAGGAGTTCGAGTATCCAGAGCAGCCGCTCCAGCGTGGCAAGGTGCTCAACGCCGAACAGCTGGCCGGGTTCAAGGAGCAGCACAACGGCCAGCGCTGGGGGCGCTATCTCGATATCGATGGCGACGGCGTTCCCTACCGCACGCTGCCGGGCACCGATAGCCCAATGGCAGCCTACTTCACCCGCGGCACGGGCCACACCGAGTACGCGACCTACAGCGAGCGCCCTGAGATCTGGGAGGGCAACCTGGAACGTCTGGCCAGGAAATTCGAGACGGCCCGCACTCTGGTACCCGCGCCGGTCGTCGAAACGGTGGACGGCGCCCGCATTGGCATCATCAGCATCGGCAGCAACGACCCGGCGATTGTCGAGGCCAGGGCACGGATGAAGGCTGACGGCCTGGAGACGAGCTACTTACGGCTGCGCGCCCTCCCCCTCAACGGTGAGGTACGTGAGTTCGTTGAGAAGCACGACAAGGTCTACGTGATCGAAAACAACTTTGACGGCCAGCTGCATAAAATCATGGTCACAGAGCTGCCTGACCTGGCCACAAAGCTCGTGTCAACGTCCAAATGTGACGGTCTGCCCCTCTCCGCCCGCTGGATCAGCGAGCAGATCGAGGCGTAGGAGTTGCCTGCGAGGAGACCGGACGCCGTGACGGCTGCCTGGTCACCGCTACAGCCTCGCGGGCAAGGCTGCTGATTGAACACAACGACTGATACAGTCTGAATGAGGATAAAACCATGACTGCAACACCAACACGGACGCCACGTGCCCCCAAGGTCAATCTCATTGGCCTGGAGAAGAATGCCTATAAGGGCTCAGAATCTACCCTCTGCAATGGCTGCGGCCACGACAGCATCAGCTCACGCATTATCAATGCTGCCTGGGAGATGGGGCTGAATCAGACCCAGGTGGTAAAGTTTAGCGGCATTGGCTGCAGCAGCAAGACGCCTGCCTACTTCTTGGGGATGAGTCACGGCTTTAACGCTGTCCATGGTCGCATGCCTTCCGTGGCCACAGGCGCGCTGGTAGCAAACCGGTCCCTTGTCGGCATCGGCGTGAGCGGCGACGGCGACACCGCGTCCATCGGAATCGGCCAGTTCAAACACCTGGTGCGCCGCAACCTGCCTATGGTCTACGTGGTCGAAAACAACGGCGTCTATGGGCTAACCAAAGGACAGTTCAGCGCCACCGCGGACAAGGGCCAGACGCTCAAATATGCGGGCACCAACCCGTTCATGCCGTTGGATGTCTGCCTGGAGGCGCTGGTCGCCAATGCCACATTTGTGGCCCGCAGCTTTGCCGGCGATGCCAAACAGCTGGAAGCCCTGCTCAAGGCGGCCATGGCGCACAAGGGACTGGCTGTGCTTGACGTGATCAGCCCCTGCGTGACCTTCAACAATCACGAGAGCTCCACCAAGAGCTATGCCTGGGGCAAGGAACACGAGATCCCGCTGCACGAGCTGAATTTCATCCCATCGTTCGAAGAGATCACCATCGACGAATATGATGACGAGTCCGAAGTTCAGCTGCACGACGGATCCTGGCTGGTGCTCAAGAAGCTGAGCGCCGATTATGATCCCACGGACAAGCAGCTGGCATACCAGACGCTGGAAGAAGCTCGCCGCGAGCAGAAGCTGCTTACCGGCATCTTCTACATCGAGCCGGAGACGTTAGACTTCATCGATACGTTGAATCTGACGGACACGCCCCTGGCCGCGCTCAAGCCGCAGCAGCTGCGGCCGAGCCGTGAGGCCCTGCGAGCAGAGCTGGCGGCGCTGTAACGCACGCCTCCAGCAGCAGGCGCTCTTGTGAGGAAGAGTGCTACGGTAGGCGTAGTGCATGGGGTCAAACCTACCCCCATGTTTGTTCTCTGATCAGGCCGCCCTGGCTCTTGTGAGCCAGGGCGGTTCTTTTGTCATACGTTGTGGCCGTTCTGGGCGGCCTCCCGTTCCAAATATTCCTGCTCTTTGCGCTCCACTTCCGCGACATCCGCGTAGTAGCCGCGCAGCGCTGGCGGCAGCAGCGCAGCCAGCGCAAACATCGTCTCCGTGGTGAGCTGGCGGATCGCGGCCGCGTCTACAATGCCCGGATCGGGATAGATGGGCTTACCAAAGCGCACCGTAACCAATGGACGCCGCCGCAGCTTGAGCAGATCGGGCAGCACCGGCTCAGAGCCAATCACGACCACCGGCAGAATCGGCGCGTTGGCTTCCAATGCTATGCGGGCGGCGCCGGATCGTCCTCGTTGCAGGCGGCCGCTGCGGCTGCGTGTTCCCTCAGGGAACATCCCCACCAGCTTGCCCGAACGCACCATTTCCGTGGCCATCTCAATCGCGTTGCTATCATGTTGGCCGCGGCGAATGGGAAAGGCTCCGGAAGCCTTGATGAGCTGGGTAAGCCAGGGATGAAAATAGAAGATCTCGGACTTGGCCATGTAGTACACCTGGCGCGTGGAGGCATAGCCAAGTATCACATAATCTGGCCCCATGGTATGGTTGCAGGCCACGACCGCGCCCCCACTGGGCGGAATGTTCTCGGTACCCTCGACACGTAGACGCAAGAAGAGGGGCCGGATGATGGTGGCAATGACGTACAGCGTGCGCCAGATCCAGGTTGCCTCAATGGGAAGCCTCACGACGGCGCCTCCACGGTGCCTAGGGAGGCCTGGCCGTCTCGCATGGCCGAGGGCAACATGGCGGCCATGGCGTCCATGATCTCGCGGGTATAGGTCTTGAGCGCCCCGCGGTCCGTCGGGTCGGACGGCGGGGGCAGCGGCCGGCCTATCTGGGCAATCACCTCGGGCCGCGGCTTGAAACTGAGCCAGTTTCTCGGTTTGAAAATGTGCTCCGCGTTGATGACCACCGCCGGTATGATCGGCACCTGGGCCTGAATGGCCACATAGGCCGCTCCGGAGCGTCCGCGCTGTAGCTTTCCCGACCGGCTGCGCGTCCCTTCGGGAAACATGCCCAGGATCGAGCCCCGTTTCACCAGTTCGATGGCATGGCTGATGGCGTCCATATCCCCCTCACCGCGCCGCACGGGGAAACAGCCGTGATGGGTCAGGAACTTGCGCAGCAGGCGGGACCTTGCCAGCAGCTCGGCTTTCACCATGAAAAAGACCTGGCGGGGCGAGACATAGCTGATCACCAGGAAATCCGGTCCCATAGTATGGTTACAGGTGATGATACAGCCTCCCTGAAGCGGAATATGCTCGCGCCCCTCGATGCGGAGTCGACAGAAGAGCGGCTTAACCAACGTGATAAACATGTGGAGGAATTTCCACGTCCAGACTGCCTCGCGCGGTGGGCCAAGACTACCGTTGAACACAGACCTCTCCTGAGTGGTTTCGCTGGTGATATACAAAGGTTTGCTTCCTATGCTAACGGCAGGGGAGACTGGGTCACCATCTGCTACAGCTTGTGCGCTGCTCCCAGCGTACTGCCGGAATGTCCGGGCAGGCGGCCCGGTGTCAATTCAGCCGGTTCAAGAGACCGGCAATCTGCCGGTGCATGCCCACCAGATTGCGATCCTCTTCGGCCAGCGCTGGAAGGTTAAAGGCGCTCTGGACTTCGTCCGGGAAGAGGTACGGCAGTGCACCGATGAGAAAGAAGTAACGGCGCAGGTCGCGGGCCGCCTGTTCCCAGCGCGCCGCGCGGTAGTGGAGCACGGCCCGCTCGCGCCAGAGCACTGGTTCACGCGGGAGGATCAGGAGCTGGTAGCCCATCACAGCCAGCGCGTGGTCCGTATCCTGGCGCATCAAATACGCGCCCCGCAGATTGTTGAGAATACGCAGCGTCAAATCTTGGGTGCTGACCGGGCGCAGCGCTTCCGGCGACAGCTGCACGGGCCGGCCAAGGACGGAGCTCAGATAGGCCTCGGCCGCGTGCATCTCCACCACAGCACCGTTGAAGGGGTCCAACAGCCACACACCTGCGGTATCGCGGTACCGTGCCATGAAGTGATTGGGAAAGCCCATGCCATCCACCTGCAGATTCAGCCGGCGGCCCAAGGCCATGCACAGGAGACATAGCATGACGGGCAGGCCTATGCGCCGCTCCAACACCTCGTTGAGCAGGCTGTTACGCGGGTCGTAATAATCTTCACGGTTGCCGTGGAATGCAAGATCCTCGGTAATGATGCGCAGGAACATGGCGGCCGCATCGTGACCCGGCACCTCCGGCACCAGCCGGCGCCCCACGTAGTCGGCCAGGGTGTCCAGGGTTGCCAGGTAGGGTTCAACCTCCAGGCGCGGATACGCAATGCGGGCAACGTCCAGCGCCAGCTCCTCCGGTGTGACGCCGGGCTCTTGCAGATGGCGTTCAAAGAGGCTAAAGGTGTTCATCGCCGCTCAGGCAAGGCTAAGGGATTGGCTCCTTGTTTCAGCTTGGCCATACGCATGGCTTCCTGGGAGAGCAGCCGGCGCATCACCGCAATGGAGGTGGCATAGGTAGCATCGACCCCGAAATAACTCATACTCTTGCTCAGCAAAGTCTGGAGCCGGCTGATCGGTGTGTCACTCGCGTAGTGAATCAAACCAATGTCGTACGGCACATTGATAAAGAGATTCACGATCTCGTTCACCGGATACCGCTGGGGATAGACGTCTTCGTAAATGCCGCTCAAATAGGGACCGGCTTCCATCTCAATATCGGTATAACCTTCCTCGTAGAACACGTGCATAAAGCTGCGATTCTGCAGGATCGTGCCGCGCACGGTCACAGCCTTCTGGTTGTCGAAGACAGTGCCGAAGTTGAGCAGGCTGCTGACATCCTGCGCGGTAAAGCAGTTGCGAAAGAGGAAGGTGTTCTGCGAATGCTCGTCGTAGACGACATTGGGAATCATCACGTCGCCGACACGGCCGTTAAGGGTCGCAGCTTTGCCCAACACATAGACGCCCAGGATCCGGCCCACGGCCGTGCTAATCTGGCTAAAGATGTGGTAGGCGGCCATGCCCAACGGGTAATCGATATTGAGCAGGATGGCGTTGCTCTCGCGCAGCAGCTCCCACTCCGCATCGCTCAAGGTCCGCAGGCGGGGATCGACCCGGTTGCGGTCCAGGCAGCGCAACTCGATGATCTGCGCCTCCACATCCAGGCAGTGGGGGTCGCTGACCCGCGTAATGCCGGCGAGACGTTCACGCTCGCGCACCATGTCCTGCACAGAATCCTGGTCCGGAATGCTCGAGAGGTACAGCCGCGACGCATAGTAGAGGAAATTGTGCATCAGATGCTCGTGATCGTCCTGGGGCAGCTGCGAAAGCTCAGAGATCAGATCTTCGGGATTGTCACGGCGTACGTAGTCCACGATGTCCGCCTGGAGCTCCCAGGAGAGACCCGTGATCAGATTGACAATGCTATGTGTATTGCTGCTGACGAAATAGATGGGCCGTTCCCACAGGTTGATGTCGGGCACGGCGGCTTCGATCCTGCCCCACCACTCCTGGACACTGCGGCGATAGTCGCCCAGCCCACTGCCCAGCACCATGACGCGCAGGTCCATGCGGTGGTGCGCAGCCTTCTGCAGATTTGCCAGGAGGCGCGGGCCCTGCCAGAGCTGCCCAAGCTTGCCCAGTTCACCCGGAGTCAGGCCCAGCGCCTCGCTGACCAGCGTCAGCAGATCAACGCTATGCGCGGGCTCCGTATCCTTGTGATGGATCAGGCGCTCACGGAGACTGCCGTTGTTGAGCTTCTGGTGAATCTTGTTCCATTCGATTTGAAAGGTAACCATGCACGGAATGAGGTCGTCGATGTCGCTGACGCTGGCCACGAACGCGGCCATGGTTCCCGTCTTGGGGTCGAAATAGTACTTGCGCCGGCGGGCACGCGCCTTGACGACTTTCCAGTCCCGAAGGATAAAACCCTCGCGCGCAAAGACATCCTCCATCTGCCCCATGACCAGCAAATTGGCGTCCACAACTGCGTCGGGAAGACGCAGGGCAGAATAGACCAGGGCGGACACATCGAGGTCAGGGCTGTCCGCAGCGAAGTGCAGATTCGACTTCATACCGATGTGCGTTTCTTCCAGGCTGCGGATGCGAACCGGACCGGTGCTGCGCAGGAGGGAGTAGTAGGTGCGAATATAGAGCGCGATTTCGTCGCTTTTTGCTGTAGGAGGTGTGCGATCCATAGGATGTTAAGGCGTCTCGGCTCCGTCTTCGTTGGTCTTGCTATGCTTGGCCAACTGCTAAACAGTGGTGACTACATAGATACATGAGAGCTGCATGAACGATGCAAGTCTGGCGACAACTGTGGCCGGGTCCGGTATTCAATTTTGACGTGCAGGTTAGCACAAAGCTATCGCAAGGGCAATCTATCTGGGAAATGGAAGGCGACATGCTGGGCAAGCGCACACCGGGCAGACGCCGCCTACAACAATGAAAGCTGGACCTCATTCGGGCTAGGCGGCGGCCAGGCTGGCAACTTTACACGCCCTTCCAGCCGCGCCATGAGTCGCCGCACGCTTGCCGGTGAATGCCCTTCGTATGGGTTGTGCATGTAGCCAAAGAACGACTTGCCCTGGCCGCAGAGCGCAACGATCCGGTCGGCCCATTGGTCCAGCTGCTCGTCGCGCAGCGTCTGCAACTCCCGGTCCCCTTGAGGGCCATTGCGATCGTCCCCGATCCAGCGGACAAAACAGAAGTCTGGCCCTGCGCCCTCCTTGACCACCGAGAACCATGTCTCGAAGAGATCAGGGGTACCGGCGCGATCCACCAGGACAAGGGCGAAATTGTGCTCGGCGACAAAACCGGCAAAGGCCGCGGTCATAAGATCCTGGGCGCGCACTTCGACGGCGATGCGGAAATTGGCCACGCGCGGGGCCAGCCAGTCCAGGTAATAGGCCAGGGCGCGACCATTGACCTGACGTGTGAAGTCAGGCGGCAGTTGTAGAAAGGCAGGACCTGCCAGGTCACCCAACGAATGCAGCGCATCGATGAACTGCAGCGTTTCGGCGGTACAGTCGACCAGGCGTTTCTCGTGGCTAATAATGCGGGGAAACTTCAACGCAAAGGAAAAGCCAGCCGGCACGCTTTCGACCCATCCCAACAGTGTGGAGGGTGCAGGAATGGCATAGAAGCTGGTGTTCACCTCCACCGTATCGAAGTGCGTGGCATAATGGGAGAGATATTGGGTTCTGGACACCTTCTCAGGATAAAAAACCCCGCGCCAGCCCTCGAAGAGCCATGACGAAGTGCCAAGATGCACGACAGCGTTCATGTCCCTGATTCTACCACCATGTGCAAAGGGCACAGAATGCCCGCCGTCGAGCAAAATCAGGCGATCTCCCCACCAAAGTGCACAAATTCAATAGGGCATCCTGCACAATTCCGAACCATCTAGTTGCAGCCATAGCCGATTCACAACAATAATCCCGCCCTGCTTTTTGTGCAATTTGCACATTGCAACCGTCCAGTTATCTCGCTACCATTGACGCCAGTGCTTGTGAAAGAAAGCACAGAGCATCCCTTGTCTTTGTTGCGCCTTATTTGTATCCGCAGCTAGGAGGAAATGAAGTTCATGATCAAACGTCTGGCTCGTGCGCTCACGCTGGCTGTGCTCTTCAGCTTGATCGCTACATCCGTTGTCTTCGCTCAAGATGGCGACCCCACATCGGCAGAGATCGCCTATGCGGTCGACAACATCGTGCTCTTTATTTGTGCTGTGCTGGTGCTCTTCATGCAGGCCGGTTTTGCCCTGGTAGAGGTAGGGTTCAACTCCTCCAAGAACGTCGTGAACATCATGTTCAAGAATCTCATTGACATGTGTCTCGGCGTGATCATCTACTGGGCCATCGGTTTTGGCCTGATGTACGGCGCAACCAGCATTATCCCGGGCTTCCTGACCTGGGGCGGCTTGGGCATCAGCGCGGAGGCGCCAGCCCCTGCTGCCGGCGCCCTCAATCCCCAGGTAGATTTCCTGTTCCAGGTAGCCTTTGCCGCCACGGCCGCCACCATTGTCTCCGGCGCGGTAGCGGGCCGGATCAAGTTCAGTGCCTATCTGGTCTACACGGTCTTCATCACCGCGCTGGTCTACCCAATCAGTGGTTTCTGGCAGTGGGGTGGCGGCTGGCTGGCCGAGATGGGCTTCCATGACTTTGCGGGTTCCCTGGTCGTCCATGCCGTGGGTGGTTTTGCCGGTCTGGCTGGCGCGATGGTTCTCGGCCCGCGCATTGGTCGCTTTGCCAAGGACACGCCGAAGCATGTCTTTGCCCCGCACAACTACGCACTGGGCACCCTCGGTGTCTTCATTCTCTGGATCGGCTGGTACGGCTTCAATCCTGGCAGCCAGCTTGCGTTCACAGGCGCTGCCAATACCGATGCCGTGATGCTTATTGCTGTCAACACGACGTTGGCTGCAGGCGCCGGCGCGGTGGCCGCGCTGGCCGTCTCCTGGGCGCTCCTAAAACGGCCTGACCTGGGCTCCACCCTCAACGGCGCGCTGGCTGGTCTGGTCAGCATCACGGCCAACTGCGACGCGGTCACCAACTTCTCAGCTATCATCATCGGGCTCATCGGCGGCGTGCTGGTTGTCGCAGGCATGATGCTGCTCGAGCGCCTGAAGATCGATGACCCGGTGGGCGCCTGGCCTGTCCACGGCCTGTGCGGCATTTGGGGCGGGATTGCCACCGCCATCTTCGGCGGCTATGCGTTGGGCACACAGCTCGTTGGCTCGTTGGCCATCTCGGCCTGGTCCTTCGTCACCTGTTTCGCCCTGTTTGCTGTCCTCAATGCCATGGGCCAGCTGCGCGTCTCTCCCGAGGAAGAGGAGGTTGGTCTCGACCTCACGGAGCATGGCACGGGCGCCTATACGCTGACCGGCCTTGGAGTGCTGAGCAGCGACTGACATCTGCCAATTACCTCTTGTCGACTTCACCTTAGCGCGGACTGGGGGCGGTGTGGGGCCCCACACCGCCCCCCCTCCGCGGCTGGGCCCCGGCGCGCCCTGCCTCCCCATTGGGTTCCGAACACCGGCAGCCAGATCCGGTTTACAAAGGACGCGAGTTTCGGTAGTATGATGGGCAAACTGCCGCTTTCGTTTATCCGGATCGCTTCATGTCCTTGGATTTCCAGGCCGATCAGCGTCTACCTCAGGAGCCGCCCCTACGCCGGCTGGGCACCTATGAGATTGAGGGTGTCCTGGGCCAGGGCGCGGCGGCCACTGTCTACCGTGCCCGGCGCACGGACGGCGTAGCAGTGGCGTTCAAGGTACTACACCGTGCAGCCGGCGCCAATGCCAAGATCCGTGACGCCTTTCAACACGAAGCGCGCATCCTTCTGAAGCTGAACCACCCCAACGTTCTCCGCGCCCACGACGCCGGCCTGATCGACGGCTATTTCTACATGGCGCTTACCCTTGTCGAGGGGCAGACTGTCGAGGAGCTGCTCACGCACACCAAGAAGCTGGGTGAAACGCCGGCCATCGATATTGCCATCCAGATGACCAGCGCGCTGGCCTATCTGCATGAGTTGGGGATCGTACATCGAGACATCAAGCCGGCCAATATCCTGCTGAACACGCGCAAGCGCGCCATCCTCTTTGACTTCGGCGCGGCCATTGACCTGCGGGTCGAGCAGCCGGTACCCGGCGAAGTATATGGCACCCCCGCGTTTTTGGCGCCCGAACAGGCCCGCGGCGATGCCCAGATCGATGGACGCGCTGACCTGTACGCCCTGGGAGTCACGCTCTACCGCATGGTCGCAGGGCGCAAGCCGTTCTACGGCAGCCGCGGCGAGGTGCTCGAGGCGCATCTGCTCACCCCCCCGCCGCCGCCATCCGACTTTGCCTACGTTTCGCCGGCGCTCGAAGCGGTCATTCTCAAGGCCATGGCCAAGGAGCCGGACGCGCGCTTTCAGAACGCGGCCGATATGGCGGCTGCCCTGGAGGCAGCCAGGCTGGCCCCTGCCACTCCCCAGCCGGAGCTGCCCAAACGAATCCTGGACTGGCTGCGCAATGCCATTTCACCGGGCGAATAGCGCGACCGTTTCTCTCAGCATAAATGGCGCTGTGCCAAAGGCAGGATAAAGCACGGCCCGGCTGTGTGGGCAGCCGGGCCGTGCTCTCTGTTTTCTAATTCTCAGCTATCTCAAACGCTCTGCGTTCTAGCGCTTGGCCTTGCCCATAACGTTGGCCTTGAGCAGATCGCGGTTCATCATGGCGATAAAGTCGAGGCTGATCTCCTTGGGGCAGACTGCCTCGCATTCACCGATATTGGTGCAGCCGCCAAAGCCTTCCCTGTCCATCTGTTCCACCATGAGCACAGCCCGCTCATACCGCTCTGGCTGTCCCTGGGGCAGGCTATTCAGGTGCGCGAGCTTGGCCGAGGTAAAGAGCATGGCAGATGAGTTGGGGCAGGCCGCCACACACGCCCCGCAGCCGATACAGGCGGCCGCATCCATGGAGCGGTCGGCTTTCTCCTTGGGAATGGGTATGGCGTTGGCATCGGGCGCGCTGCCCGTGTTGACACTGATATAGCCGCCAGCCTGGACGATGCGGTCAAAGGCCGTGCGATCCACGATGAGGTCCTTCATGATCGGGAAGGCTGTGGCGCGCCACGGCTCGATGACGATGGTATCGCCGTCCTTGAACTCGCGCATATGCAGCTGGCAGGTCGTTATGGCGGCCTTTGGCCCGTGGGCGATGCCGTTGATGACCATGCCACACATGCCACAGATGCCCTCGCGGCAGTCGTGGTCAAACGCCACGGGCTCCTCGCCCCGGCTAATCAGCTGTTCATTCAGCAAATCCAGCATCTCCAGAAAGGAAGAGTCTTCACTGACGCCGTCCACGTCGTACTGAACAAGGCGGCCCGGCGTGTGCCCATCCTTCTGACGCCAGATGCGAAGTTGCAATCGCATTATGTTCGCTCCTATTTGTAACTGCGCTGGGTCAGCTTGACATTCTCGAAGGTCAACGGCTCTTTGTGGAGCAGCGGCGCGCTGTCCTCATCCGTGTACTGCCACGCCGCCACATAGGTGAACTCGTCGTCGTTACGCAGGGCCTCGCCCTCCGCGGTCTGGTATTCCTCGCGGAAGTGGCCGCCGCACGACTCATTACGATGCAGCGCATCGATACACATGAGCTCGCCCAGCTTGAAATAGTCTACCAGGCGGCCGGCCTTTTCCAGCTCCTGGTTGATCTCGCCGTTGTCGCCCGGTATGCGGACATTCTCCCAGAACTCAGCCCTCAGCTGGGGAATCAGCTCCAGCGCAGTCTTGAGCCCTTCTGCGGTGCGGGACATGCCACAATATTCCCAGATAATCTTACCCAGCTCCCGGTGATAGTGATCGACGCTCTTGGTGCCGTTGACGCTCAGCAGCTGCTTGGTGAGGCGCTCGACGCTATCGACTGCCTCCCTGACAGCATCGGCATCTTCGCTGACCTTAGCCAGTTTCTCCGAGGCCAGGTAGTTGGGCAATGTCGCCGGCAGGACGAAATAGCCGTCGGCCAGGCCTTGCATGAGCGCGCTCGCGCCCAGGCGGTTGGCGCCATGGTCCGAGAAGTTGGCTTCGCCAATCACAAAGAGTCCGGGTATGTTGCTCATGAGGTAGTAGTCTACCCACAGGCCACCCATGGTATAGTGCGGCGCCGGGTAGATGCGCATGGGCACCTTGTAGGCGTTTTCACCCGTGATGTTCTCATACATGTCAAAGAGGTTGCCATAGCGATCCCGGATGACACGCTCGCCCAGCCGCTTGATGGAGTCGGCAAAATCCAGGTAGACGCCGTTATGCATAGGGCCAATGCCGTGGCCGGCATCGACCACTGCCTTCGCGTTCCGTGAGGCCACATCGCGCGGCACCAGGTTGCCAAAGCTGGGGTATTTCTCTTCCAGATAATATAAGCGCTCTGCTTCGGGAATATCGGCCGGCGCACGGTCGTCGCCCGGCTTGCGGGGTACCCAAATGCGGCCGTCGTTGCGCAGCGACTCGCTCATGAGTGTCAGCTTTGACTGGTGCTCACCCACCGGCGGGATGCAGGTAGGATGGATCTGGGTGTAGCACGGATTGGCGAAGTAGGCGCCTCGTTTGTGGGCACGCCAGATCGCGGTGCCGTTACAGCCCTTGGCGTTGGTGGAGAGATAGAAGGCATTGGAATAGCCTCCCGTCGCCAGCACCACCACGTCGGCCAGATGCGCCTCGATCTTGCCGTTACGCATGTCCCGTGTGACGATGCCACGGGCATGGCCGTCGATGATAATTACATCCAGCATCTCGGTGCGTGTAAACATCTTCACCGTGCCTGCGGCGATCTGCCGGGCGAGGGCCTGGTATGCGCCCAATAGCAGCTGCTGTCCGGTCTGGCCGCGGGCATAGAATGTACGCGCCACCTGGGCGCCGCCAAAGGAGCGGTTGTCCAACAGGCCGCCGTACTCGCGCGCAAAAGGCACACCCTGGGCCACGCACTGGTCAATGATGGCGTTGCTGACCTGCGCCAGGCGGTAGACATTGGCCTCGCGCGAGCGATAGTCGCCGCCTTTGACCGTGTCATAGAACAGGCGCCAGATACTGTCGCCGTCGTTGCGATAGTTTTTGGCGGCATTGATGCCGCCCTGAGCTGCGACGCTGTGGGCGCGGCGCGGGCTGTCCTGGTAGCAGTAGCACTCAACCTGGTAACCCTGCTCACCTAATGTCGCGGCCGCGGCCCCGCCAGCCAGGCCAGAGCCGACAATGATGATCTTGAATCTACGGCGGTTCGCTGGATTCACCAGCTTCATTTCGAATCTGGTGCGATCCCAGATCTGTTCAAGGGGGCCTGACGGCACCCGACCGTCCAGATTCGCCTCGGTGAAGACAGGACTTTCGGTAACTGCGGGTGCAGAGGTAATCGTCATGGTATTTCGACTCCTACTTCACGAAACCGAACAAGATTGCGATGGGTACGGTGGCGAAACCGACCGGGATCACAATTGCTACAAAGACAGCCAGCCCGCGGATCGCACTATCCCAGCGGCGGCTGTTGAAGCCAAGCGTCTGGAACATACTCCACACGCCGTGGAACAGGTGAAGCGCCAGGGCAGCCAGCGCCACCAAGTAGAAGATGACGATGATCGGGTTCGAAAAGCCGACCACCAGGTTGTAATATGGGTCGCTGCGCCGGAAATCCGTCACCCATCCCCAGGTAAAATGGGCCAGGTGGAAAATGATGAAGAGAAGAATGACAACGCCGCCAATGCGCATGAAACGCGATGCGTAGTTGGCCTGCACGACACGGGTGACCGCATACCGGGAGGTACGGGCATGGCGAGCCGCCAGGTAGAGATCCCACGCCGACCAGACATGCGCGGCGATGGCGACAATCAGAACAATGCGGATAATCCACAGCAGCTGGGCATAAGACAGAACTGGTTCCCCCACTTCGCGCAGAAACTCCGCGTAGTGGTTGAACGCCTCTGCCCCCTGGAAGATGTGCAGGTTGCCCCACATATGGAGGGCAACGTAGCCAATCCAGATAAAGCCGGTAACAGCCATGACCGCCTTCTTGCCGATAGACGATCTAGGCAGCGCGAGTACTTGCATCGGATACTCCTTCAATCGGTTTATGTATACAATTAGAGCCGACACATTGAGGTGGGTGTGATAAGCCGCGGGCAGCTAGTGCCGTGAGCATCATACCATATACTTTTCCTGGGAACGAAGGAAGCCGCCCCCACATTCGCGCATGGAAATCACAGTTCAGTTACATGTGCCCCTGTCGAGAGGAAGGGATCTCTGTCGCCTGTGGCGTGACTGTAGCAAGGATGGTGAGAAGGTAGTAAACTAGCAGCAAGAGCGCGATGG
>JACFMY010000765.1 GCA_019455155.1 Caldilineaceae bacterium | reverse complement strand
CGGGCCCTGTAGGCTCGACAGCCCCAGATAGGGGAGCGGCCAGAGCAGCAACGGCCAACCTACGACCGGCAGATCAAGCCGTTCATGGATCTGGCGCACGCTCCGCATGGGAATGATCTGGTGTACATTGGCCCAGTGAATCGTAATTGCGTTGCGATCCACCCAATATTCCAGCGTAAAGGCGGACCATGTCCGGTACAGCAGGTACACGAGCACGGGAATACTGGCCACCATGGCCAGCAAGAGTACGAACTTGAGCGGATCAACTGGCCGCCGGATCGCCCACACGACCAGCAACAGGTCAATGAGCACAATCCAAAGGCTCACCGCAAAGCCTTCCCATCGCGTAGAGCTGGGTTTAGGTGAAAATACCATCGCAAGACAACTCCTGGGAGCCGTTCCTTAGCGTACCGGTGAGGAAATCCCCCACTCCTGCAGCTCCCTGAGAAAGCCGTAGTTGGTCATATCCAACGAGATGGGCGTCAGGCTTACGTAGCCGTGCTTGACTGCACCCACATCGGTGTCCAGATCATCCTCGTCCTCAGGATTCGAGCCCCCTAACCAGTAATAGGGCCTGCCGTAAGGATCATGTCGCGCCACGACCTCATTGGCGTCGTAGTGGCGGTGGCCCATGCGCGTGACGCGCAGGCCCTGCAGCAGCGACGCGGGTACGCCCGGCACATTGAGATTCATGAGCGTGTAGGGAGGCAGTCCCCGCTCCAGCACCTGCATGGCAACATTGCGGGCAACCTCAGCTGCCATGCGACGGACCTGGTGCGCGTCCTCGGTGCCATCAGCAAAGAAGGAGGTGCTTACTGCAATGCCCGGCACCCCTTTGATGACAGCCTCCATGGCACAGGCCACAGTGCCGCTGTAGGTCACGTCGATCCCCAAGTTATGGCCGGCATTGACGCCCGCCACCACCAGGTCGGGCACTACCCCCAGCACGCCACCCATGACCAGGGCTACGCAGTCGGTCGGGCTGCCGCTGCTACTGTATGCCGGGCTGCCGTCGGAAAGGATCGTCGACTGCACACGCACAGGCTTGTGCATCGTCTTGATATGGCTGGATGCACTCCAGTTGCGTTCCGGCGCCAGCACCATGACATCAGCAATAGGCTCCAGGGCCTGTTTCAGCGCCAGCAGTCCCGGCGTGAATACTCCGTCGTCGTTCGTTACCAAAATGGTGGGCATGGCGTTGTTCCGTTTTGGGGGTCGAGTGGGTTGGCATGGTTGCTACGTTGACTGGTTTGAAAAATCCTGGCTGGTTGCGAAGACCATTCATCTGGCCAACGGAATCAACCCTGGAGACCAATCTCCGTGCACAACCGCATGCCCGCTCTTCCGATCATTCCTTCTTGTGCCTCACATAGACCCGAATCTCATCGCTTTCAACCTGGTTCCCAGCCGCGTCGTAGGCGATGACCTTGAACAGGTGTCCTTCCAGATAGACGCCGCCATTGGTGACGATGGCCTGGAAGCCCTCCGGGTATGTTGTCACAAACCCGGGCTGGACTTCAGGATCATCCGATTGGAACGCAGGCCATGGCTCGCCGCCAGCCGCGGTATTCACATCGCGCATTTCGATGTTCCAGCGCTCGTTATACGGCGCCACAGTGCTGGTGGCAAAGATCGTACTGTCAATCATAAATTCGACG
>JACFMY010000132.1 GCA_019455155.1 Caldilineaceae bacterium | reverse complement strand
TGCTGCCCGTGTCTTGGAGGAGCTGGCCGAAAAACTACGCATCATTAGCAAGCAGGTGGACAACGGTCTGGAGCTGCTGCGGCAGAACCTGGAACTGGAAGGCACAGACGAGCGATAACCTCCGCCCGGCTCCCTTTCCGTATGCGTTATGCACCGGCCCGGTTTGACAGAATCAGGGGCCCGGTCTATACTGACCGTCTGTTTGCAGCTTGCGCCAGCGACCGGCTGGCGCGGTTGCGCGGGCGCCATTCGCAGCGTGGCCCCGCCCACCTCCTGGAGGTCAGGAGGATCGATTATGCAATTTAACGTCGCGCAACTGCTCAAGGAGCCAACTGGCGCCACCCGCCGGTACGAGCTGAACGAACAACTGGTGGGCTTGGACGACGAGCTCAGATTCCTGGGCCCCCTGGTCGGCACCTTGCAGCTGTTACGTACCAACAGCGGGATCCTGGTAACAGGCGAGCTGAGCACGGTCGTGCAGGCAACCTGTAATCGATGCCTGGAGCCCATTGCGGTGCCGGTACGCTTTCGTCTCGAGGAGAGCTTTCGGCCGTTGACGGAAGTGTTCACAGGCCGCTATATCCGGCCCGAGGAGTTCGAGGGAGCCGAGGCCGATCTGGAAGATGCGGCTCTCCTCATCGACGAACGGCACATTCTGAATATTTCCGAAGTCGTGCGCCAGGCTATCTGGCTGGCGCTCCCCATGTATCCTGGGTGTAACTGGGAAGGTCCTGGTATCTGTCCGAATCTGTCCAATCGGCTGACAGAGCTGGAAGAGCTGGGCGGTGTCGACCTCTATACAGACCGGGAGACACCGCATACTGGAGAGGAAATTGATCCGCGCTGGTCGGCTCTGCGCAAGTTGTATGGTGAGCAGGACAGCGCGTCATCGTAGCTTTCTGAAATCGGGATTGGAACGGCCGGCAGTCGATTGAGTGTCCGCGCGGTTCGAAACAGGGTGATACGCGAAGGAGTCACGAAATGGTACCTCTGCCAAAACGAAAGTTGAGCAAGGGTCGGCGCGATCGCCGTCGCGCCCACGATGCGATTGGCGCGCCCAAGCTAGGTGAATGCTCGAATTGTCACCAGCCGGTATTGCCGCACCGGGTCTGTCCCCACTGCGGTTACTACCGGGGCAGGCAGGTGTTGAACCTGGACGAGGCAAAGCCGGCCAAGAAGTAACCAGGTAGGTATGAACAGGGGGATTTGGCACAAAACCAAATCCCCTTTTCATTGTGCTCGCATTCTTGTACCCGTGCGCTGCTCCTCAGCGCCGGCGCGCCATGTATGCCAGGATGGTTCCATATGAGTGCATTTGCGCTGCTGCGCCACGTCGACAACACCGCGTTTCTCTTTCCCGGCCAGGGTAGCCAGCATGTGGGCATGGCGAAAGCGCTGGCCGAGATATTTCCCGCGGCCCGCGCGGCCCTGGAGGAAGCGGATGATGTGCTCGGCTTCGCGTTGAGCCGGCTCATGCTGGAAGGGCCCGAAGACGAGCTGACCGACACAGTCAATGCCCAGCCCGCGCTGATGGCGGCCAGCGTTGCCGCCATGCGGGCCCTGGAAGTGGAGCTGGGCTCCGCAGCAGCGGGCGCCGGCGCGGGTGTCTACGTGGCGGGTCACAGCATGGGCGAATATACGGCCCTGGTCGCCGCCGGCAGCATTCACTATGCCGACGGCCTGCGTCTCGTGCGCGAGCGTGGCCGCCTCATGAAGGAGGCGGGCACCCAGGCGCCAGGTATGATGGCGGCGATTCTGGGGCTGGACGAAGAGCAGGTGGCCGCGGTCTGCGCCGAAGCCACCGCGCAGGGGGGCATTGCCCAGGTAGCCAACGACAACTGCCCGGGCCAGGTGGTCATTTCGGGTGACAAAGGTGGCATGGAGGCGGCCATGGCCGCGTTGGGCGCGGCAGGCGCCAAGAAAGTAGTCCCTCTGGCCGTGAGCATCGCGGCCCACAGCCCGCTCATGCAGCCCGCGGCGACTGCCCTGCAGGCGGCCATCGAGGCGACGCCCTTTGCTGCGCCCCAGGTGCCCGTCATCGGCAACACCACCGGCCGGCAGCTGACCACGGCGGAGGAGCTCCGGGACGAGCTTACGGCCCAACTCACCGGCAGCGTCCGCTGGACAGCCTCCATCCAGACGTTGGCCGAGGCCGGCGTTACCACCTTCACGGAGATCGGCGCGGGCGACGTGCTCACGGGCATGGTCAAGCGCATCGTGCGCAGCGCGCGCCGTTTCAACGTCAACGATGCCGCCAGCGCGCGCGCCTACCTGCAGGCCCTATGACCGGCTGAAGACTGTCGCCGGCGCTGCTCCACCCTACTAATCGCTGCCGCCCAACAGAAGTTGGGCGGCAGTTTTTGTTTACGCGCGCTGATTTTCTGTCTCTCCGCCAAAGAGCGCCCTTAAACCGGTGGCCAACGTGCCCTGCCAGTTGACTGGATTGTGGCCGCTGCTGAACTCACGATAGTGCACTTCATAGCCCTTGGCTTTCAGCACCTCGCGCATGTGCCGGGACGCGGCGAGGAAATCTTGCTCGCCGCCAAAGTCCGTCTCGATCGCGGTTTCGAACCGGCCAGCTTCCAGATAGAAGCGCAGCGGGAGTCGCGGGCTGGCCGCGAATTGGCGCGGTAGCCAGTAGAACTCGCGCTCAGCTTCCGGTTTCCAACTGAAGGCGCCGGATTGGGACAGGACATGCCCGAAGAGTTCGGGATGCTCGAAGGCAAGATGGGCAGCCGCCAGCCCACCCCGGCTTCCACCCACCACGCCGCTCTGCGCTGGATCTTGAGCAAGATGATAGCTTGCCCGCGCCCACGGGAGCAGCTCCTTGGTCACAAAATCCACAAATGGGGGGTAACAGGCCAGGTCACGTTGCCGGGTGGGGTCCCACGGGTGGCCGGCCATGATGGCAACCAGCGGCGGCAGCAACCCGTCCGCGAGCAGGTTGTCAAGTATGGTCGGGGTGGGAATGAACTGAACGTAGAACCAGCCATCCAGAATGACCAAGAAGCCGTAGGGTGGGCCATCCCGGCTGTAGCCCGGCGGCGTATAGACCCACACTCGGTACTCGTTGTCGAGAAACTCACTGCGCATGCGATGCTGCGTGACCTGCCCAGCCGGGGTGTCTGGATGGGCTGTGCTCCAGGGCTGGGGCGGCGCGCCGGGCAGTTCCAGCACCGACGACACCCAACCGGTGAGCCCGACTTCTGCATCGTCGGGAAAGACGTGCTGGCGTGGGTTGAGCGGGTCGGTTACATGGTTGCCTGCTATGGCAAATTGGTACGATTCGCGCGTGTCCGCCGGCAGCTTGTAGGTCTTGTACCAGAGATCGGTGGCAGGGATGCGGGTCATTGCCTCGCTGGCCCCCATCCTCCCGCTCAGGTTACTGACCACGGCAACGTCTTGGGTTGCCTCAGCAGCGCGCCAGAGAAAGGTCACCAGCACGTGCGTTTCGTCGCCGGCCAGCGACTCAACCAAGGGCGTGCCCTGTTGGCTAACCTCTTGCCAGAAGGCAGCAAGGGCGGCGGTGTCGCCACCTGCCACTGCCTGCCGTGGCGTTTCCAGTTTGGGGCTGGCCAGAGGGGAGTCCGGTGCCATGATCACAACCTCCTTCCGGCAAGCTAGCCTCTCCTGCCTGCCCGCTACAATCCATCGTTCAGACTTTGCCGAGCGGCTGGTGCGGCGCTGGCGGCAAGTCAACCCGGATGTGATCACCCGGACGAACCTCGCCACTGGCCAGGACAACCCCCATCACACCGGCCTTCCGAATGAGCTTGCCGTGCCCATCGCGATCGAGCACGGCGGACATGAGACCTGGCTGAAACTGGTCTAGCTGCACACAAGGATTGCGCAGCCCGGTCACCTCGACGACTGCGCTAGCGCCGATGTGCAGCTGTGCGCCTTGGGGCAGTCCCAGCAGATCGATGCCCTGAGTCGTGATATTTTCGCCCATCTGCCCGGGCGAGACCGCGAAACCTGCCGCGCGCAGCTCATCAAGCAGCTCCGCATGTATCAGGTGCACCTGGCGCAGGTTCGGCTGGTGCGGGTCCTGCTTGACGCGCGAGCGGTGTTTTACTGTCTCGCCCATATGGGCGTCGCCTTCGACACCGAGACCAGCCAGGAGGCGAATGTTGTCCTGGTTTCCCTTGCTGAAGGTATGGTCAGAACTCCGGCTCACGGCTATGACGGTTCCGTTCATGCGGTCTGCTCCGATCATGTGGGTTGGGTTCCTATGCCAGCTGGCCAGGCAGCGCCGGTGTTTGCATGCTGCAAGATACACGCGCATTATACTGCTATCTTTCCGCTATTCAACCCGAAATCGCAGAATGTACCGGTGGGGCCATCAGCGGTGATGGTTGCCTCGCAATTCACTATGCGCTAGAATGTCAGGCGTCCCTGAGAATTGTAAGTCAACTATCAGAGCCTGAATGTCGTTTCTGGCCTGGTGATCAACGCCATGGCCGGGAGTCGCCAGAAATCGTTGGCTAGAAAGAAATCCCCCGATATGGCTAGCGCTTTTTCGAATATACTCAACTGCGGTCCAGACAACGTACCAGCCGGTCGTCAGTATCCCATCACTTCCCAAAAGCATAGATTTGGACACTGCGCTGCCCAACGGCGCAGCAAGCAGCGCTTTGCGCGCTCGTCGGAAAAGGGTCTTGGGAAGTGGTATTGGCATGGTACGAGTGTAGCAATGAGATCCTGGTCGGTGCCGCGAGAGGAATGCGCTGGACGCTTTTTGACAATGGAACTAATGTTGACAATCAAATAGAAGGGAAGCAGGGTGTTCCTTCATGGTTGATAATCTAAGGCTATGAACAAGACACTGAGCGAAATCTCGGAAGCTAATTCTGTCGATTCGGCCACCAGATTAGAGGAGACGAAACGAACGGCACGTATTCTGGAGATTATTCTGATGATTGCTGCTGCGCCCCAACGGTATCAACGCAAGACATTGGCCGACCATTTTGGTATTAGCGTTCGTATGATTGGCAAAGACCTTGAGATTATTCGTCACGGAATGAAACTGCCGTTGGAGAGCACGCGCAACGGCTTTCTGTTTACACACACTCCCCGCCTTCCTCTCCTGCAACTTGGCTTTGCCGAAGCGCTTGCAGTTCTCAATGCAGTACGTGCCGGCCAGGGTGTGTCTGGAATCGGTTCACCCGATTTAGCGGCAGCAGTTGCACGTCTGGAGGCTTTGTTTCCAAACGAAATTCATACGCTGCTCAAGCAGGTATCTCAGCCAACACCCGCCACAGAACAGCGCCAACATCGGCAGCGAATGCTAGCTTTAGTCGACCGAGCACTTCTTGAACGTTCGAAGCTTTGGATTATCTACGTAACTGGCTCTCGCAGCGGAACCATTACTGAACGAGTCGTTCATCCGTATCACGTACTCCCTCATGTGCGTTCTTGGCAACTTATCGCCTACTGTGAACGTCGTCAGGAAGTGCGCATGTTCAAAGTTGACCGGATTCAGCAAGCGAAGATCCTGCCTGCAACTTACCGGATTTCAGAGGATTTTGAACTTGATCGCTATATGGGCGGAGCCTGGGGTGCTATGCGTGGTGATCCGGCCACGGCAGAGAGAGTACTCTTGCGCTTTTCACCGGAAGCAGGTCGTTGGGTAGCAGAAGAGGAATGGCATCCAAGTCAAATTGTCGAGCGGTTGGATACAGGTGAAGTGCTATTTCAGGTGTACATTTCTGTAACGCCGGAGTTTGTGAATTGGGTGATGTACTACGGAGCACAGGTATTAGTGTTGGAGCCTGAACATTTACGAGAGACCGTGATGAACAGCCACAGATCGGCCTTTGAGCTCTATTCTCACGGAGGGTAGTCCGGTATGCAAGACTATGTTGGTCACCTATTCTATGATGTTGGCGCAGCGACCATCGCCGCGTTTGTTGGTAAGCAGCATCCAACGGAGTTGACTGACGAAGACCTGGAACTCGTTGTCGATTTCGTGAAGAGAGAATACATACGTCAACCTCTTCAGTCGTTTCTGACTGTCGCTTTCCCGAACTCTGGCTTCACACAACCTGCGTATTTCAACCAGCCAGACAAACAAAAAACTTATGCTCAACGTGTCCTTCAAAGTTACACAGTCGATACACCCAAGTCTGAGGAACTGTGCGTCTTCACCGGGCAGCCAGCAGCCGCTGTAGCATTTGACGTAAATGACAAACTCCCGCCTGGCCGCGCATATCGCCAACACGTTCCACTTATTACAGGTGAAGGAACTATCAACTTTTTTCCGTATGGTGATGTTGGATTACCAATCTCTGGAGAGGCATTATTGGCGATTCAGGTCCTTCCTCTTGGATGCGCGAAAGTAGGCCCCAGGCTGTTGGCCGTCCATTCCGACAACCCAGAAATCCTCTATTATTTTGCCAGCACATTTCTGGAGCAGAACCGGCGGCAAATCCAACTTGCCCAGGCCAGCAACAGCAGCCGGCTTCCGGAGCTTTCACTCAAACATCGCACCTTGATGATCGAGACTCTCCTCAAGACCGGAATAATGCAGAGAGAAGCCCGGGAGGATGAGCGACCATTCTCTGTGACAGCCTATCATCTTAGCAATAGCGGACAAGGCCCTGCGCTAGATATCTATGAGTTACCAATGCAGGTGATCGGCTTCCTGCGCGAAATGGAAACACCTCCATTCAAAGACATATGGCATGCAATTGTCAGCCGCGCGTGGAATCGATCATCCGATTCACGGATTACGTCCGGCAAGGCCAAGAAATCAGAAGCTAGCTATAACCTGCTATATGAGGATCTCTTTCAACTACCCGAGCGAGCCGATCGTTTTATTCGTCTCTATTTTCTTCGTTCAGCTTGGCGAGACCTAGCAAACAATGCCGGTCCTAGAGGGGAGAATGCGTTAGGACAAGATCTGCGGTTAGTTTCATGGGAGATTGCAGCCCGATTCCTGAGGAGGATTTTGGACATGGACTCCGAACGTATTCAACAGATTCGTGAGATGGGGAGTGCTTTGGCAACATATGTCAGCCAACAGCACGATCGGCGATTCTTCCGCCAATTCTACTCGGTACGTCGGTATGACCAGCTACGAATATTACTGATCAAGGCGAGCCAGGCCCATGTACGCCAGGGAAACGCCCCACTCATACGCTTGGAACCTTTCATTCAGGTATTTGAAGATGGGGATGAACTTGCACGTGTCGATTGGCAGCTCGCCCGTGACCTTGTCTTGATCCGAATGATCGAGCAACTTTACGAACTTGGGTGGTTTAAGCGACATCCAGAAGTTATCGATGACTTGGACGATACGGACGAATCAGATAACGAACATTAAAGCACAGGGAGGTGAACATCATGCCATTCGTAACTGGACTGCTTCTGATCGATGCACCCGCATCTGCACTCAATAATGCGGGCACTATTCCCGGTTCCCGTACAGATAACACCGTTGGCGTAAAAGCGATTCGGACCCGCAGCGGCGCATATCCTTACGTGTCTGCACAAGCGTTTCGCTACTGGCTGCGTACAACACTTGAGAATGGCGACTTCGGGTGGCAAGCGGCACCTATCTATCGAGAAGAAAAAGTTGCCTACACAGATGCGAATCCCATTCGTTGGTGGGATGACGATCTGTTCGGTTATATGCGTGCGCCGTCGGGCCGGGCTTCGGCAAAAGAGCGCCGAGAAGCGGATCCGACACGAAAAGGAGAAACGCCGACATCAGATGCCGTAACCCGTGTCTCACCTTTTAGAATGAGTACCCTGGTCTCGATAGCACCTGCAATGCCAACCGATGATTTCGGTGTAATGGCGAGACAGGAGGGCAATCCGGTTCCACATGAGCACCAGTTCTATCGAACCACACTGAAGGGGCTGTTCTCTCTCGATTTGACAGCCTGCGGACGTTTTTCATGCCGGCAAAAAACCGGCTATCGAAACCTTGATGATCAGCGGATTGAAGAGGCGAAACGGGCGGGGCTGGAATATTCGGAAAGCGACAAGTCGTATGTATTGCCCATCCAACAGCGAATAGAAAGAATCACTGCCTTGTTTGAGGGAATTGCCCATCTGGATGGCGGTGCAAAGCAGACTTTGCATTACACCGATGTGAGCCCTGCCGTAACATTTGTTGCCGTAACGAAAGGGGGCAATAACATTTTCGGCCACGTTGTGGGTGCCAATGCGCATGGATTGCCTGAACTACAGATTGATGCACTCGCAGAAGCACTCAAGGTATTCAAGGACGATATTCTATCGGATATTTATATTGGCTGGGTGAAAGGGTACCTTCGTGACGAGCGTGCAAAATTGGAGCAAGCCATTCAGAAGGGCGGAGCTTTAGATGCATCCGGCCTTTTCAATGGAAGGCTTGAGATCCACATTGCCCATCCACGTGAAATCCTTGCGCAACTGATTGCCGAAATCAAGGAACATGCTCATTCTGGCTGGCTGGATCAGGAGTAGGGTGTGATGAAGGCGTTAAAGGTTGTGGCGGAAGGATTAACAACGTCCTTCCGCTATCCTCACTTCATGCAGGAGGTACAGCCGTCATATGACATGCCGCCTCCTGCAACAATCTATGGCCACATCTGTAGCGTGCTTGGCGAGTGGTTTGATCCGAGTGGAGTAGAGTTTGCTTATCACTTCACATTCGAAGGGAAAAGCATCGATCTGGAACATACGATCGCGGTGAGCGCTTCTACTGGAAAGCTGCCGAAAAGCAGCTGGCCCAAAGTGCTGAGTGGAAAAGTCATGCCCTTCAAGCGTGAGGTTTTGTTTCGACCGCGACTGATTTTGTACATCAACAGGCCCGATTGGTTGGCTGCCTTTCTGAGCCCGCGCTATGCTGTTGTATTGGGGAGATCCCAGGATCTCATGACCTATACGCGAGTGACAACCGTAGAGTTGGAGAAGACCGACCGCGCGTATTTTGAGCATACGCTCGCGCCGTACGACATGGCGTTACAGTTAGGACGCGGCACAGCGGCACTAATGCCTAGGTGGGTCGATTACAGTCGGAATCGGGTACCCCAGTTTGGCAGATATATAGTCCTACGTGACCGCGTGGTCCTGCCAGAGGACACTTTGCAATTCAGTCATCTCGCGTATGGTCCCTATTGGGTCGATCCAGAATCAGCGATTCACAAGAACACACATCTTGGCCTTTGTTTTCACCAATTTGGACAGATGCCATGATTAGGCCGAGCAATTGGCCCGATCATATGGAGTACGTTCTCCTGGCCAAGAGTGCCGCAAAGGGGGAAGACGGCGAACCCGAGAGTCTCGCTCGTCACACGTGGTATGTGCTAAGTCGCCTAGCAGATATGATACACGTTCGTCAAGATCTGCCGGCGCGGTTGGGTGTGCCACGCCTTTGGCACATTTTGTATTGGTCGGCCTTCTTGCACGATTTCGGCAAGGCTGCAAGCGGGTTTCAGGCGAGACTACGTGGTGGCCCACGGTGGAATTACCGGCATGAAGTCCTCTCCTTAGCGTTTGTTGATTGGATTGAGAAAGGCATTACTCAGGACGAACGTCTCTGGTTAGTGGCGGCGATCTCCTCTCATCACAAAGACGCTGAAGAAATCGAGCGAGAATACGCACCTCCAGACGAACTGGGAACAGATATACTCGTTCCGTTGCTTCAGGAGTTTTCTGAACAAACGCTTGAATTGTTGTGGGGGTGGCTAACTCAAAGTGCTAACTCATGGATTAACGATCTATCACTGGCTAGAGTAGGAGTTAGGCCTGTATCAATTGTCACCCTCGATCGCGCAAAATTCATTGTACTGAACGAAGGAGTTGAGCGGGTCCGTTTCTGGCTTAAGCGGTATCGACGATTCGCCACAAGTTTCCGTAATTGTAATGATTTCTCGTCAATTGCAGCTGCAATGGTCTTGCGTGGGTACATCATCAACTCGGACCACAGTGCATCAGCGCACGCAGGCGCTATGCCAATGTGCGAGGTGAGCCACACCCATGTGCTTGCCCCGCTGAAACTCACGGTCAACGACCTCTATGGGCATCAAAGACAGGCTGCATCCACTGTAGGATCAGCTCTGCTGATCGCTCCCACAGGCAGCGGCAAAACCGAAGCAGCACTTCTTTGGGCCGCTGCACAGAATAGCGAAAACGCTCGCCTGCCTAGGCTCTTCTATACACTTCCATATCAGGCCAGCATGAACGCCATGCGGCTGCGCTTAGAGGGTGTCTTCGGGAAAGGCCTGGTTGGCCTGCAGCACGGTCGGAGTCTACTTGTGCTCTATCGAGTACTTATGGATCGAAACCATGATCCTTCGGAGGCCGCCAGGCAAGCACGATGGATGCGCAATCTTGTTCAATTGAACTACCCCCCTGTTCGAGTCTTTAGCCCATACCAAATGCTGAAGGGCATGTATCGACTCAAGGGCTATGAAGCAGTCCTAAGTGATTATCATGACGCAGTTTTCGTTTTTGACGAGATTCATGCTTACGAAGTCAAGCGACTGGCAATGATATTCAAGACCATAGAGTTTCTTCGCCAGCACTTCAATGCGCGTTTCTTCATAATGTCCGCTACTTTCCCTAAGTTGATCAGAGAGCGGCTCATCGAAGTCCTTGGTTCGGCGTCAACCATCTTAGCCGATAACGGACTGTTCGCCGCTTTTCAGAGGCACCAGTTGTTTTTGCTGGAGGGAAGCTTGTTCAGCGAAGCCGGGATACGGAGAATTGTCAGCGACGCGATTTCGGGAAAGTCAGTGTTAGTCGTCTGTAATACGGTCAGCTTTGCTCAAGCCGTAACCCTGGAACTGCAGAAGCACCTAATTCACTATGGCACTCAAATAGAACTGCTTCATTCTCGCTTCAATCTCCGCGATCGTATCGCTAAGGAAAAGATGGTAAGCGACACGACCGGTTCGCGTAGCAAGCACCGCAGAGCTGTCGTATTAGTGGCGACCCAAGTCGTGGAGGTAAGTCTCGATATCGATCTAGACACTGTATACTCAGATCCAGCGCCCCTTGAAGCACTAATTCAACGATTTGGGCGCGTTAATCGACGTCGACTGCATCCGACAGCTGTCCCGGTTTTCGTATATTCGGCACCTGATGACGGCCAAGGTGTTTACGACGCAGAAATCGTGCAACGCACTGTACGCATATTGCGACGTGAAAACGGGCGCCCGATCAATGAAGCGGCTATCGGCGAATGGCTTGACGAGATCTATGCAGATCAGTTGGCTGAGCGTTGGCGTGATGAATACGACCACGCTGCTCGAGAGTTCGAGGCAGCTTGCATCAGATCTATACGTCCGTTCGATTCAGATTCCCAACTACAGGATCAATTCGACCAATTGTTTGACGGTCTAGAAGTTGTGCCGGTCAGTCTTTATGAAGAGTATCAGCAACTCAAGACAGAGGATCCAATTCGGGCTAACGAACTTCTCGTTCCCATCTCGATGCGAAGGTTCTATGCTCTACGTAAATCGGGTGCCATTATGCCCCGTATCCCGGGCGAACCGTACATTGTTAATGCGAACTATAGTTATGACCAGGGCCTGATGTTCGACTGATCTCAACTGCCTGATGGAGTTACTTAAAATAGCCATCCTCAATTCAGTCAATCCACCGCATATTGGTGAATCCTAAATGTCGCAACACATGGCAAGTGTTCCCTTAACTGCCCACCCACTCCGCTTCACGGCGCGGGCAGAGACGGACATTGTTTTTCACGAGTTTGCGGGCAGCGCGCTCCGTGGGGCGCTGGCGCAGGTGCTACGGCGAACCTTCTGCCCCGAATGGCGCGCCGGGCAAACCGATGTGCTCCATCGCGCGCTCTGCCCAGTCTGCCAGTTGCTTAGCTGGGAACGGGACACGGATACAGAGGGGGATGTTCGACGACCTTATACGCTTACGCCTCCCCTCAATGCACCCGCGCGTATCGAAGCGGGAGAAACATTCACGTTTGGACTCACGTTGTTTGGTGAAAAACTTGCGTACCTTCCTTATCTAGTGCTGGCCGTACGGGGAATGGGCGACGAAGGGGTCGGCCGGCGGCAGGATAACGGGCAACGGGGGCGCTTTTCGCTGGAACGTATCGACGCCGTCAATCACCTGACCGGCGCCACCCGGACGCTCTTGGCGCCGGGCCGCGCGGAAGTCAGCACTCAGACTGAACCGGTGACGCATGCTCACGTTCTCCAAGCAGCGGCAGATCTGCTTGTCCGGCTGGCTGCCCATGATGGTCAGTTGACCCTGCACTTTCACACACCGCTGCGACTCACCCAACACAAAGCACTCCAGAAGCAACCGTTTTTCGCACCTCTCATCAAGCACGTGGCCCGCCGCGTGCTTGATCTGTGCGCGCAACATGCCGGGGGACGGCCGGCTGCCGTCGAGCTCAAGCGCGATCTCTTTCCAGAGGCGCAGACAGTGCAGATGGTCGCTAACCATACCCAGTGGTGGGATTTGGCAGGCTATTCGAGCCGCCTCCATCGCAAACAGCAACTAGGTGGTCTGATAGGGTCCGCCACCTACGTAGCAGCTGACTGGGCGCCGTTGCTGCCCTGGCTGGTGTGGGGCCAGGTCACGCAGGTAGGCAAGAATACGGTCAAGGGATGTGGCATCTATACCATCGCTCAGGACATGGTGGTTACCTAGCCAGCAAAGTGTTTGGTGGCGCGCAACGGATGGTTTGGCACAGAAGGAGGAACTGAGATGGCCATTGTACAACATCTAATCGTGGAAGAGTTCGGATCGTATGTGGGCAAGAAGAGCGAACGCCTCAGCGTAACCTGTAAAGGTGAGAAACGGATCGAGGCGCCCCTAATGCATCTGGAGACCGTATTGGTGTCCGGGCATGGAGTGAGCCTAAGCAGCGACGCTGTGGCCGCATGCGCCGAAGCCGGAATCCCCATTCACTTCCTGGACACCCGTGGTCATCCGGTGGGGAGCCTATACAGTGCATCCCTGACCGCCACTATCCTCACACGTCGAGCACAGCTTACAGCGCGTGAAAACAAGATGGGCGTGACGGTGGCCAAAGCCTTTGCCGAAGGAAAGATTCGCAATCAGGCCAATCTGCTCAAATATATGGGCAAATACCGTAAGGAGCGACAACCTGAGCTGTACGAAGCTGTTCGTCTTTTGGCCGATGAGGTGCTTGACCACCTTGCCGAGCTAGATCGGTTGGAGGGTGAGACCGTCGACGTGTGTCGAGGCCGGCTACTGTCGATTGAGGGCCGTGCCGCGCAGAAATACTGGGGCGCCATCGGCAAGCTGTTACTGGCCGACGTGGAGTGGCCAGGCCGGCGCACTCAAGGCGCCACAGACCCCTTCAACAGCGCGCTGAACTACGGCTACGGTATCTTGTATGGCCAGGTAGAGCGGGCGTTGGTACTAGCGGGTCTGGATCCTTATGCCGGATTTGTGCATGTAGACCGCCCCGGAAAGGCCAGTATGGTCTTCGATTTAATTGAGGAGTTTCGCCAGTGCGTAGTGGACCGTACGGTTATGGCGATCTTTAACCGGGGCGTCAAGATCGAGCTGGATGAACAAGGCAGATTGGTGGACAGCGCACGGCGCAGTCTGGCTGAGAAGATCCTGGCGCGCATGGAAGCCAACGAGCCGTACGAGGGCAAGCGATTCCCGCTGCGCGCGATTTTGCAGCTGCAGGCGAGGCACCTTGCCACCTTCCTGCGCGGCGAACGAGAACGCTATGCAGCGTTCGTTGCGAGCTGGTGATTTATCCATTCTCGGTGAAATTGCAGACAAGATTCCGTACGGAATAATGGTTATGAAATGCCTGCTAATCTATGACATCCCAGACGACCGGATCCGGACAAAGATCGCTACCTTCTGTTTGGATTATGGGTTAGATCGAGTGCAGTACAGCGCTTTTATGGGCGAGTTAAGCGCCAACCATCAGGAAGAGCTGATGCTGAAACTGGGGCGACGATTGGGCAAAGCTGCCGGCAAGATCGATCTCTTCCCGATCTGCAGACAGGATTGGCGAAGTCGCATCTCGATCACGCAGCAGATGGATGATCCTGAAGTCAAGCAGGAAGCGAACGCAGGAGACAAACTATGAGCGTCGAGGCGGTGATCGAGCCAGGAGAAATCAGCTGGCTGGTGCGCGTGGTAGATCTGAAGCAATATGAGTATTGCCCGCGGATTGTCTATTTCAGCTACTGCCTGCCCGGAATCCGGCCACAGACTTACAAGATGAAGGCTGGGATCGAGTATCAGGATAAAACAGAAGAACTCGAAAAACGGCGTTCGCTTCGTGAATATGGTCTCAACGACGGGATTCGTCACTTTCACGTACCGCTTACGTCTGAGCGGTACGGCTGCGTGGCATCGGTAGATCTGGTCGTTGAGTTCGAGGATGAGACGGGGCGCCGATTGTTGCCGGTCGATTTCAAGCTAAGCCGGCGTGAGCCGGGACGCCATTTCAGGTTGCAGCTGGCATGTTATGCAATGATGTTAGAGGAAAGCTGGGGTGCACCTGCGCCGGTGGGCGTGTTATATCTGATCCCGCTGCGCCGCGCGGTTCAGGTGAAACTGGATGCGCGGCTGCGTCATGATGCTCAACGAAAACTGGCGCAGATCCGTGACATGATAGGTAGGGAGCGAATGCCCAAGCCGACTCCACAGCGAGGCCGCTGCATTGACTGCGAGTTTCGCCGCTTCTGCAACGACGTCATATGAGCCAAGAAACGGCCCCGCGTCGCAAATCACTCTGTATTTTGGGATGAAACGGCAGATGCGAAAACACACTTGCGGAAGTCACCAAGCGTTACCAGAGGGAAGAAACGCTTTGGTGGCCCGATGTACTCTCGCAAAGAGGGCGGGATTACGCGCAAAAAACGAATTGCGAGATCAGGAGCTGCGGAGCATGTCGTTGACTCAATTGGGGCCCAAATCGAGGCCGCCAGAAAGGCGAGAATGGCCGGCAAAGTCACTTCAAGGTCAAATATGTCATCGCGCCATTGCTCAAGAGGGGCGGTGAAGAATGACGATCCGAACGACCGGATACTGAAAGACTGAATTGATGATGCTGG
>JACFMY010000764.1 GCA_019455155.1 Caldilineaceae bacterium | reverse complement strand
AAGATCAAGAGAGCCGATGAACCGAACACGTATCACCTTTGTCGTGATCATCGTCGTGGCCCTCCTCCTGGTCGGCGCCACGCTGATCATACGCAACATGGGCTCTACCGCTGGCACATCTGGCCTGACGGTAGAGAAACCAGAGAGTGTAACCATCCGGATATTGACGGCCCTGCCGGTCGAGCCCTGGGTACGCCGTGCGGCCCAGCAGTTCAATGCGGCAAACCGCACAGTCGATGGCGTACCCGTTCAGGTGCAGGTAGAAGCTGTCGATGGCCTGACCGCATTGGGGCGTTGGGACCGCGACGAGTACGGCGCGCTGCCTGCAAACACCCGGCTCGCGGATCTCAGCGACCTGGAGCGCGAGGAGTTGGAAGATTTCCCCGTGGCCTGGATCCCCGACAGCCGCTACCTGGTCGAACTCGCCAATGCCGCCTATAAGGAGCGCCTGGGCCGTGACGTCTTTCTCACCGACGGTGAATACCGGGCGCGCCCCATTGCCATCAGTCTCTTTGCCTGGGGGCTCTACAACAGCCGGGCAGAGGTCCTTGAAAAGAGCTTCGGCGATATCGACTGGAACGTCATCCACGACGCCGCGATCGCCAGGGGCGGCTGGCCCGAGCTTGGAGGCGAGCCCGCATGGGGATTCTTCAAACTCGTCGTGCCCAACCCAGCCAAGAACGTGGGTGGTCTGGCCGCCATGATCGCCGCCGCCGGCGAATACTATGACCGCACGAACATCTCAGTAGAAGACGTCACGAATCCCGACTTCCAGAAATGGCTGCAAGCACTTATGAGCGCAGTGACCGATTTCAGCAGCAGCAGTGCCTATACGGCCGAAGATTTCGCGCTCTTTGGTTACAGCGTGGGTGATGGCGGCCAGCTTCTGGAGAGCGATCTTCTCCAAAACATGCAGGGCATCCTTACCCGCTGGGAAGATCCGCTGCAGATCTACTATCCCAAATATGTCACCTGGTTCGACTTCCCCTTCTCGGTTTGGGTCGGACCTGAGACAACGGCCCTGCAGAAGAACGCCGCGCTCGAATTCCAGCGCTTTCTGCTCAGCGAAGAGCAGCAACAGGCCGCTCTAGCCTTCGGCCTGCGCCCGGCCAATCCCACCATTCCGGTCGACGCCATTGAGGGCAGCCTTTTTGTCCAATGGGCCGATCGAGGTGTTCTACCCATTGTGCCGCGTACAACGGCCATGCGTAGCCCCGACCGGGATACGCTGCTGGCGTTGTTGCGCTGGTTCGAGCTGAACGTGAACCAGTGAGGCGCCTGCCATGACTCGTCGTTCAAATCAACCGGACAAGAAGCGTGGGACGAATCTTGCAGTCTGGATCGGCGGCGCCTTTGTGCTCTTCATGGCCTTTAGCTGCACCGCTTTTGCCGTCTCTAATGTGCTGACTGCAGTGACATCGATCTTCCAGAATGTCCAAGAGGGGCCAACAGGGCAGCCAGTGCCGTGGTCGCCCGATAGCGCAGAGCTCACGATCGCGGTCTCTCCGGTCATGGCGCCGGTGCTAACCGATCTGGCAGGTACCTTCACTGGCCGCGGCATCCGTACGCCTGACGGCAATGTTATGACTGTGCACGTAGTGGCCTACGACCCTGAGGAGATGATCGATCTCGCGGCCGCGCTACCACCCTTCCAGGCCATTTCGCCCGACAGC
>JACFMY010000763.1 GCA_019455155.1 Caldilineaceae bacterium | reverse complement strand
GCCCACAATGTTGTAGGTGCCGTCGGGCGGCGGCTCCGCGTTCAGGTCCACGCCCCCTTCGTAGCGGTATTCGTGGTAGCCCTGCTCCGTTGGCTTCACCAGCCCCGGCGCTTCAGATATAAAGATGCGCACCGCCGGCTGTTCCGGATCCACCAGGTAGAGCAAGACATCGTTGGCCTCTTTGCTCAGGTAGTAGCTGATACTGACCCAGTCGTCGCGCAGACCGTCCTGATTGGGGCGAAAGGTATCTGGCACAACCGCAAAGTTATGCAGTTCGGGCAGCTCGGTGTCGGCGTCGTGCAGCGTAATCTGGCCACTCACTGCCTCGCGCTGGCCGGCGTCGCCAGTCGCCTCGACGGTCCAGGTGTACGTGCCGTCGCTCAGCACGCGACTGACAACCTCCACAGGCCCGTAACCCAGGTCAACGATCTCCGGATCGTCCACAACGCCGCCCCATAGGACGCTGTAGTCACCAGGCGACCGGCGCCGGGTGTCGCGGAAATAGAAGCGCTGCCCCTGCTCGTTCTCGAAGTAGATGCTGACGTCGGCGGGCCGGCGCAGGCTGTAGGTTATCTCGGTCACGTCATCCACGCCGTCGGCATTGGGGCTAATGGCGCTGGCCGAAAACTCGACATTGTACAGCAGCGGGCCTGCTGTAAATGCGAGCTCGCCACAGCCAGCCAATAACAGGGCAGCCAGCAAGTTCACGGCAACAAGCCAGAATCGTATCAGACGAAAAGGCAAGGTAGGCTTCCTCCTTCTCACCACGGCTAGATAGCGTTCAGTGTAGCGCAGGCGCACGCAATCCCCCAAGACGGTGGCCGCAGCCGCGGTCAATTGGATCCCGTCGCTGTGTCTGATCAAGGCTAGCTAATGACGACCTCAATGGGCCCAACTTCCAGCTGGTCGGAGCCGTCGGGGGCGTGCAGGGGGAGCGCAGCCGGGTCGTTGCCATCGTAGACGCGCAGCGTGACCCTATAGTGTCCTGGCGCGGGCGTCTCACCTAGCCACGTACGCGCCGGGACGAGGGCAGCCACGACTTCGCCTTCCCGCCAGCGGGCAAAGGGGTAGGTGTAGCCGGCCAGCCGGCGATCGGGCGGCGCGGCCAGTTGCGTGCCGTCCTCTGCAAAGGAGTGTAGCGCAAAGTGGAGATCGGCGTCACCCCCGCCCGGCGCCCGCTGCCAGAAGAGCAACAGATCCCCGTTGTCCACTGCCTTGAAGCCGCGCAGGATCACCTGGTCGCCGAAGCTCGCATCCAGGACATGGTCGATGGGGGGCGCCGTAACAAAGCGAAAGGGGCGCAGATTCGAGTACCGGCGCAGCGACAGGCCGTAGAAGGTCACGGACTGGCCCTTCTCGCGGCCGCTCAGTTCCAGCTGCATGGGGACGACGCCGTTGGGATCCACGACCTCATCCTGCCAGCCGACCAACCACGCGCCGCGCATGCCCGTTTCGTCCGCATAAGCTGCCTGCAGCGGCGGTCCAGTCGTGGCGAAATCGAGCACCGCGTCCACATCCAGGATCTGGAGATCGGGCAGGCGTACAGGCGCCAGGTCAGGCGCGTAGTAATCCCACACCGGCCAGGCATGGCCGCTGACGAGCACGATGCGCTCATCCGCGTTGAGGCGCGGGCGCAGAAACGCGACCAGTTCGCGCCACTGGTCCTTGGTAAAGGCA
>JACFMY010000131.1:2864-15289 GCA_019455155.1 Caldilineaceae bacterium | reverse complement strand
CCAGCTATAGTAGGGCAAAAGCGTAACAAAGTTCGTCAACCTTGTCAAACGGATCATCCTTCTTCCCCCCCTGCCAGCCAGCGCCGCAGCCGCACAATCTGCGCCAGCACCGCGCGCAGACTCGTGCCTCCATCTACATCCCGGCGTTCTACGCTTCGTTCAAAGCTCCACACCTCCCGTACATCTTCCTCAAACGCGCCATGCAGCTTCTGTAAATCCGCTAGGGACAACTCAGAGAGGGAGACACCTTGCAGCTCGGCCATTTGGACGGCCGCGCCGGCAATGTGATGGGTCTCGCGGAAGGGCACGCCCTTCCGCACGAGATACTCGGCCAGGTCGGTAGCCAGCATCTCTGTGGTCAGCGCGGCCCGCATGATCGCGGGATTTACGGTTAGGGTCGACAGGACGCCAGTGGCAATCTGCAACGATCCACTCAGACTGGCGACGGCGTCAAAGAGGGGCTCCTTATCTTCCTGGAGATCTTTGTTGTAGGTGCTCGGCAACCCTTTGAGTATCGCCATCAGTCCTGTCATGTGCCCCATGACCCGTCCCGATTTGCCACGCAACAGTTCCAGCGCGTCTGGATTCTTTTTCTGGGGCATGAGGCTACTGCCGGTACTGTACGCGTCAGCCAGGGTTACAAAGCGATACTCGTAGCTACTGAAAATAATCAGATCCTCGGCCAGACGACTCAGATGTACCATGGTCAACGTGGCCCAAAAGAGAAACTCGGCCGCGAAATCGCGGTCGCTGACGCCATCCATGCTGTTATACGTAATGTCGCCGAAACCCAGCTCCGCGGCCAGGGCTACCCGGTCGATGGGAAAGGGATTGCCGGCCAAGGCGCCGCTGCCTAAGGGCATGACATTCACACGGACAGCCAGCTCATCCAGCCGCTGGGCATCGCGCTGCCAGGCCCAGGCATGGCTGAGCAACCAGTGGCTCCACCGCACGGGCTGTGCCGGCTGCAAATGCGTGTAGCCCGGCATGATTAGGTCGATCTCTTCGCTGGCACGCTCAACCACCACGTCGATCAGCTGGCGCAGATGGCTGCGCAAATGGCTGATCTCTTCCTTCAGCCACAGGCGCAGATCGGTGGCCACCTGGTCATTGCGGCTCCGGCCCGTGTGCAGCTTGCCTGCCACCTGCCCGATCAATTCTGTCAGGCGCCGCTCGTTCGCCGTGTGAATATCCTCGTCACCATCTACCAGGACAAACTCGCCCGCCGCCCATTCAGCAGCGACCCGATCCAGTCCATCGATGATCTGCTCTGCCTCGGTGGACGTTAAGAGGCCAATACGCGCCAACGCGCGGGCGTAGGACTGGCTACCCTGAATGTCGACACGCCACAGTTGCCGGTCAAAGCCGATAGACGCGTTGAACTTCTCCATCATAGGATCCGTCTTGCCGGTGAAGCGTCCTCCCCAAAGCTTTTTGGACAACTGCCACCTCCTCCATGTCTCGAAATCGACTTCAGTGAGCCGCGCCTCTGGGGACACATCGTCCGCAGCAAGGGCTACTCTGCCTGTCTATCTACCCTGTAACCGGTTCTCACAGTGGCTGAGGCGCACGCGCCCGACAGACAGGTCCCCATATCGCCACCGCACCCATCCGGCGGTAAAGAGCATGCCGACCATGATGGCCAAGATACCCAAAAGTCCAGCCTCAGGGCCAAAGGGGCCGCCGGTCCACAATTCCGGACCGCGCTGTTCCAAACGCACCAATGATGTGGCATAGAAGACTTTGCCACTTACAGGAAAGCCGAACACATTGCCCTGCACGAGATTCCAGCTGAAGTGGAGGCCAATGGGCAACGCCAGCTGGCCTGTCAAGACAAAGCCCAGGCCAAAGAAAAAACCTGTTAGGACGAGATTGGCGGTGCTAACCCATGTCGTGTGCGGGTTATAGATGTGCAACAAGCCAAAGATTACCGAAGAAAGCAACCAGGCAGCAAACACGGCGGGCAAATGTCCCCAACTGTGCAGCCCTTCGGCAAAGTTCACAATATGATTGCCGCGCGTCAGCAGCTCCTCGGCAACCGCTACGACGATAAAGAGCACCATTGGCGCCATCAGGGCCTGACCAAAGGGAACAGACGACTCATTGCTGTAAAAGACGCTGTCCACAGCAACCCAACCAGCCGCCCATTCCACCAAAAAGATGGCCGTCATCAAAGCCGCGCCCAGCACCATGCCAAATACCAGGTCAAGCCACCAATCGCGGTTGAACTGGAAGCCATAATCGCTGAAGGGGCGCCGGTCGATGTAATGGGCCGTTAACCAGCCAGCACCTACGACAACCGCCAGACGCACCGGATCGAGCCAGATGCCAAAACTCCATTGGCCGCCAGGCGCCATCACTAGCGAAAGAATACGATCAACGACGCCGTGCACCAACGCAGGGCCGTAGCCCCAGAGCAAAAAGAAAACAATCACGCGGTACCCGGCGCGCAGCCTGCCTTCCTGATTCCAGAACAGGGGTCTGAGCTTTCTCAGCACTCCATCCTCGCTCCGTTTGTGGCCGGGCCTCGCCTGATGCGCTATCGAGTGGCTCATGTGACCGGTTGTGTGACCGGTCGGACGGGTAGCTTGCACTCGACGCCCATTGTACCCAAGCTAGCCAACTTTCCCAACACCAGCCAGGGTTGGCAAGCGTAATGGCATGAATCTATCCGCACAACAGCCTGTTTTAAGCGTGGCAGAATCTGTTCTATAATGGCGCCGCATATCGTATTCTCTAGAGGAGAGACTGATCGAACTATGTCTAGCCGCGAGCGCAACGCCAGAGAGCGGGTGCAAAGCTACCAGCAGGAAAAACGCGGGGAATCGCACCCAGCGCCGGACGGGGCGGGTCAGGGTCCCCACCGGACGCCGGAACAGTGGACAGACTTCATCAACCAGCGCATCGAGGAAGCCATGCGCGCGGGAGCCTTCTCCAATTTACCTGGCAAAGGCAAGCCCATCAATACAGCGCCGGAACCGTACGTGCGTGCGGACATGCAGATGGCCAACTCGCTGTTGAAGAACAACGACCTGGTGCCAGGATGGATCGCAGATCGCAAAGCTGTCCTGGACAAGATCGAGCGTTTTCGCACACGGCTGCGGGCCGCTGCGGCGGTCTTTCGCCAATCTAGGGAACAAGGCACCTCAACCGGTCTTGAGACGGGGCTCACCCCCCAGCAACAGGCGCAAGTGAACGCCTGGCGCAGCGAGATTCAAAGCCTCAACCGGCAGATCGAGGATCTCAACTACAAACAACCCGCTGTGTTTTTGGAGATCTTCAAGCTAAGGCTCGAGGACGAGTTAAAGAGCGCTGGCATCTCGCTTGGTGACTAGCCGGCCCTGCTCCAGGCAATGGGTGTGACGCCGGTTTGCCCAACCGGCGCCCACGACCCACAGCCCGCTTGACAACCTGACTCCAGCTATTTGCAATCTATTTGTGCCGCTGCACAAACCTGTACATTCCCTCCAGCGCCTTTTCGATATGCTCGACACTGGCCGCGTACGCGCAGCGAACGTGGCCCTCGCCGCCACGACCGAAGGCACTACCGGGAATGACAGCCACATGCTCTTCCACCAGCAACCGCTCGCAGAACTCATGCTCATTCAGACCGGTGCGGGCCACACTGGGAAAGGCGTAAAAGGCTCCCTTGGGCTCAAAGCAGTCCAGCCCGATCTCATTGAGGCCATTCACGATAAGCCGGCGCCGGCGATCGTAGCTCTCCACCATCTGCAGCACATATTCTTCCGTCGCCGGGTCATTGAACGCGGCCAGCGCGGCTTCCTGGCCCACGGTAGGAGCCGACATGATGAGGTATTGGTGAATCTTGCGCATGGCGCCGACCAGGTCCGCGGGCCCCACGGCATAGCCGACCCGCCAGCCTGTCATTGCATAGTCCTTGCTCATGCCGCCAAGATGAATCGTGCGCTCCGCCATACCAGGCAGCGCGGCGAACATGATGTGACGGTGGTCACCGTAGACCAGGCGATCGTAGATCTCGTCGGAGATGACGATCAGATCATGTTCCTCAGCGATACGCGCCAGCTCCAGCATGCCTTCCCGGTCCATAATCGCGCCCGTGGGATTATTGGGAAAACCGATCAGTAGCGCCTTGGTGTGCGGCGTAATGGCGGCGCGGATCGCCTCAGGGGTGACCGCGAAGTTATCCCTGGCATAGGTGGGCACATCCACCACGGTACCACCGGCCAAAATGACGCTGGCCGTGTAGCTGACGAAACAGGGCTGGGGCACGATGACCTCGTCCCCGGGGTCAAGGATGGCCTGCATCGCCAGGTACATGGCCTCACTCACGCCGACAGTGATAAGCACTTCTTTCTCAGGGTCGTAGGGCCGGGCGCCATAGCGCTGGTGCAGGTTCCGAGCCACTGCCTGACGCAACTCAAAGATGCCCGAGTTGGAGGTATAAGCAGTGTGGCCCCGTTGGAGGCTCAAGATACCCGCCTGCAAGATTGGCGGCGGCGACACAAAATCCGGCTCGCCGATCCCCAGGCTGATGACATCATCCATGGTGGCCGCAATGTCGAAATATTTGCGAATCCCTGATGGGGGCACTGCCACCACCCGCTGGCTAAGACGGCTGCTCAGCGGCCGCATCGGCCTGGAAGGCTGGTGGCCATTGCCGTGCCTGGACTGGACATCCAGAGAGGGAACCGTTGTCGATAGGGAGTTCATCGGATCAATGCCTTTCTTGTACTGGCAATCGGGATGTTGGCTGGTCGTTTTCCACAAACGCGGCGGCGACGGCGAATGTTCCCCACGCCGCTTGGACGCTACAGCCGGTGACAGCCGCTCACAACCTGCGATCCGGCCTAGCCCGCAGGTTGCCGGCCGCAAGCTGTGGCCAGACCGCCGACACCCAAACCTATGAACTTCCGCACTGCGATTTCGGAAACCATCAGGTTATCTCATTACCTTCGAACATAGTGGGCCGCGTAGGCAGGCACCGCTGTCCCATCGGGCAATCGGGGATCGGGCTCTGGCGGTTCCGCCCGCAGGTCCAGAGGTACGACGCCGGCCCAAATCGGCAGATCATAGTCAGCTTCGTCGTCGCCAGGCGGGCCAGAGCGCACTTTGGCCGACGCGCTGTCGATGGCAATCGCCACAACTTTCGTGGCCTTCAATTCGCGGGCGGTGGGCTTGCGGGCATCCTGCCAGCGTCCCTGCGCCAGATGCTCCGACAAGGCTTCTAGCGCCGCCAACTTCGCGGCCGGTTCTGACACCACCCGTCCGCGGCCGAACAACACGACCGAACGGTAGTTCATGGAGCTGTGAAAGACGGAACGGGCCAGCACCAGGCCATCCAGCAGCGTGATGCCCACACAGACAGGCTCGCCACGCTCGATGTGCTGCAACAGGCGGCTTGCATTGGCCCCATGCAGGATGAGCTCATCCCCCATCCGGGCGTGGATGGTCGGGATCACAAACGGCTGCCCATCCTGGACCAAGGCGACATGGCAGATGAGGGCTTCGTCAATGATCGGATAGATGGTCGCCTTGTCATAGTGGCCACGTTCCTGCAGCCGCCGGACACGGTTCAGAGCCGACCGGGTAAACGATGTCATGATTGCTCCACTGGCGCCGGATTCGGCCGGCGCTCATGCCACGTTGTCGTACGTTCGTACGCGTATGCCGTCCGCAGTACGACCTCTTCACCGAGATGCGGCCCGATCAACTGCAGGCCTATGGGCAGATTGTTCTGATCAAAGCCACATGGCACGCTGATGCCACACATGCCGGCCAGGTTCAACGTGATGGTGAAGGCGTCGCTCAGGTACATTTCCAACGGGTTGTCGGCCTTTTCGCCGATCTTGAACGCTGTCGTGGGCGCCACCGGGCAGGCAATGACATCCACCTCTTCAAAAGCCCGTTCGAAGTCCTGCTTGATCAGGGTTCGCACCTGCTGCGCCTTCAGGTAGTAGGCGTCATAGTAACCTGCGCTCAGCGCGTAGGTGCCAAGCATAATGCGCCGTTTGACTTCCGGGCCAAAGCCGTAGCCGCGCGATTGGCGGAAGTTTTCAAACATGCTCCCGGCGCCAGCACTGTAGCCAAAGCGCACGCCGTCATAGCGAGCCAGATTGGCGCTTGCCTCAGCGGGCGCCACCAGGTAATAGACGGGCAAGGCCTTGTCTGTGTTCGGCAGGCTGATCGGCACGATCCGGGCGCCCATGGATTCAAGGTGGGACACAGCCGCGCGCACCGCCGTCTCCACCTCGGGCTGCATCCCTTCGATGAAGTACTCCTTGGGCAGGCCGATCCGCAACCCCTTGACATCGTCAATAAGAGCCGAAGTATAGGTGGGCACCGGGTGCGACAGGCTCGTGCTGTCGCAGCGATCGTGGCCAGCCATGATGGTCAGTAGAAGCGCCGCGTCGCGGACATCCTTGGCCAGAATCCCCACCTGGTCCAGGCTACTGCCGTAGGCGACGAGGCCAAAACGGCTGATGCGTCCATAGGACGGCTTGAGCCCAACAATGCCGCAGTACGAAGCGGGCAAGCGCACGCTGCCCCCCGTGTCCGTCCCCAGGGCGGCCACCGCTTCTTGGGCGGCAACGGCTGCGGCAGAGCCGCCGCTGCTGCCCCCTGGTACCCGATTCAGGTCCCATGGATTGCGGGTGGTGAAAAAGCCGCTATTCTCCGTGCTTGACCCCATGGCAAACTCATCGGTGTTGGTCTTGCCCAACATGACCATGCCAGCCTCTTCAAGCCGGGCGACCGCGGTCGCTGTGTATGGCGGCACGAAGTTCTCGAGAATGCGGCTGCCACAGGTGGTGCGTACGCCTTTTGTCGCCAAAACATCCTTGATGGCAAGCGGCACACCGAGCAGTGGCGCGTCTTCACCGCGGCTGCGCCGGGCGTCGGCCGCGGCCGCCTGATCGAGCGCCCGCTCCGCGGTTACGGTTAAATAGGCTTTCACCGTCCCATCAAGCTCGGTGATGCGCTCCAACAACGCTTGGGTCAACTCCACCGCCGTAAACTCACCCCGGCGCATATCGGCAAGCGCGTCATGAATCGTCAGTTCGTAGAGTGCTTCTGTCATGAATCCTCTCACCGCCTGGAACCGGCTCTGCTGCGTCCGTGTCCGCTGCAGGAATCCGGTTTAGCGTTTTCCACGGCCCGTCTCAGCCTTCATCCTCGAATACGGCTCGCACACGGAAAAATCCATCGGCCTGGTCCGGCGCATTGGCCAGGGCTGCCTCGTTCGACAGGCTGGGCTCTGGCACGTCGTCGCGCATGACATTATCCAGTGGCAGCACGTAGGGGGTCGGCGGGACATGGCTAGTGTCGACCTGTTGCAGCGTTTCCGCGTAGTCCAAAATCGCTGACAGCTGTTCCGCATATAGCGCAACTTCCTCTTCGGTCAGATGCAGCTTGGCCAGCTCGGCCACGTGGCGTACTTCGTCAGTCGTGAGATGCATAGGCGTCCTGTCTCTCTAGCCGTTATCCGCGCAGGGAAATGGCGAATCGCGACGATCACTTGCTCTTGCCAAACAAACTCGCTCTTGCCAAACAAAAACGTCGTGGCTAACAGGCTCCACGACGTTGGGGGGTACTCGCCAGATGCTCCCAATCAAAAACGCCGTGGACGTGTCCACGGCGTCGGTGACCTTCACACCTTCACCGGGACACGCGTCTAGCTGCGGCTGCCTTGGCGGCTGCCGACCCGGCTGCATTCTGGCGAAGGTTGGCCAAGCGAATCATAGTTGCACTCGATCGTCGATCAAGATTGCACAACGGTATGCACGAGTATAGCCCTGGTTTCCATGTCTGTCAAACAGTCCACGGGTCTATGTCACATCGCAGCCACCCTCCTGGAAGCGGTCGTACGCATTGGATCCGGCCACACAATGTCTGACCGCTTCCAGGAAGATGTTTGCCAAGCCCCACCTCCATCAGTAGAATAAAACCCTCTCACCACTGCAGAATGGCGCTCTGGATTAGGATTGTGACCGGTGTGGACAGATAGGACTCCTGTCCGGCTTAGCCTGTACCAGAGCGATACGCTTTTATGGCCCTGTCTATGCGCCCACGCCTGACCGTCGCGACACCTGCGCTGCTCGACCGCATCATCGACGAGGCGAGACACATTCTCGCCACGACGGGCATGGAGATTCGCGGCGCAACCCTGCGCCAGCGACTACTGGATGCCGGGCTGCCGGCTGGAGATGGCGGTCGTATCCGTTTCCCGGCCGCCATCGTCGACCACGCGTTGAGCGTCGCGCCGCAATCATTCGTTTTGTATGGCCGTGACGGCGATTCGCACGCCTGCCTGGGTGGGGACCATGTCCATTTCGTCCCTGGCTCCAGCGGGCTCAGAGTGCAAGACCATCGCACCGGCTTCACACGCCCGGCTACTACCGCCGATTTCGTGGAATATGTGCGGCTGGCTGACGGGCTGGAACATATCCACTATCTGGCCACCGCGTTCTCCACCACCGATGTCGAGGCCGGCATCTCTGACGCGTGGCGGCTCTATCTGGCTTTGACGAACTCCAGGCGGCCCGTCGTCTCCGGCGCGTTCACGGAACATGGCGTCCCGCGCATGGCTGAAATGATGGCTCTCTTCCGCCATGACCGGTTGGAGCTGCGGGCCAGGCCCATGTCAATCTTCACGATCACGGCGACAGGCAACTTCCGTTACAGTGAGGATTCATGCCAGAACCTCTTGGATTGTGTGGAATGGGGCATTCCGGTCGAGATCGTGCCCGTGACGCTCATGGGCTTGACCGCGCCCGTGTCGCTGCTGGGCGCGGCAGTTTTCCATGCTGTGGACACGCTGGCCGGCGTGATCATGGCCCAAGTCATCAGACCGGGCGCGCCGGTCCTCTACGGCGGCGCGCCGGCCGAATTCCACATGCGCGAAGCGACCTCATCCATGTTGGGCGTCCAGGCATTGTACCTTGATGTTATCAATGCTGAGGTCGGCAAGCGCCTGAAACTGCCCACCCAGGCCTACATGGCGTTGAGTGACAGCAAATTCCTGGACGCGCAAGCTGGCGCCGAGAGCTTTGGAAGCGCCCTCTTGGCAGCACAGGTGGGCATCAACTCGGTCTCTGGACCCGGTATGCTTGACTTTGTGCTTGTCTTTAGCTTGCCAAAACTCGTATTCGACAATGAGATTTGCGGCCAGGCCCTGCATTTGACACGAGAATTGCAGATCGTTGGCGACCTGCCTGTGGACGAACTGGTCGCCTCCCAGCTGGCAGAAGCACATCTAATTACGTCCGCGCACACGCTGGCACACTGGACACAGCAACTCTACCTGCCTGGCCCGACGTTTGACCGCAAGAACCAAGATGCCTGGCGCCGCGACGGCGAGCAGGATCTCTGGACACGAGCCGTGGCAGAAGTGGAGCAACGCCTGGCGGCCTACACACCGGTAGAGACCGATCCGCAGATCGTGGCCGAATTGGAGCGCCTGCTGCGCACCGGCATGACGGAAGGTGCGCCGCTGCCCCTGGTAGCGCCCCACGCGAAACAAGCGCCGACCACAGCCATTGGCCGGTCCAGGCGCTGGCGACGCCTGGCCAAAACGGGCTGAACCGTGAGAGCCTAGAACGACGAACACATAATGGTCAAGAAGCTAAAGAAATAGAAGTGATCGAAGAGGCAATAGAACTCTTGAAAGGTTAACAAGTAAAGATGCTCGACAAAGCTTCGCTGGATATCCTGCGCAAGGCACTGGAGCGGCTCGACGAGGGATTCGTCGCGCTGCCCGCGTACGAGGAGAAGCTGCAGCACCCGGAACTTGCCGAACAGGTATTGCTCAATGTGGCAGGCCGGCTCCAGGACAACTTTCCCTACTTTCACCCTCTCTACGCCGGGCAGATGCTCAAGCCGCCCCATCCGGTTGCCCGCATGGCTTACGCGCTGGCCATGTGGATCAATCCCAACAACCACGCGCTTGACGGCGGCCGGGCCAGTTCCGCCATGGAAAAGGAGGTAGTGGCCGCAATCGCCGCCATGTTTGGCTGGGACGAACATCTCGGCCATCTATGTGGCGGCGGCACCATGGCCAACATGGAGGCGCTATGGGTCGCGGGCCAGCTGCGCCCTGGCTTGACGGTGGTGGCATCGGAGCAGGCACACTATACCCACAAACGGATCAGCGCTGTCCTGGGACTCCGCTTTGAAGCGATTCCCTGTGACCGTACGGGTCGTATGGATATGGACGCGCTGCGCCGCCGGCTGAGCCAGGGGGGCGTGGGCACCGTGGTAGCGACCATGGGCACCACCGCAATCGGCTCTGTCGATCCGCTGCCCGATCTCCTTGCCCTGCGCGATGAGTTCGGTTTTCGCCTCCATGCCGATGCGGCTTATGGTGGATACTTCCGTCTGGCCGGCAACCTGCGTCCCGAGACGAGTGTGGCCTTTGCGCGACTTACGGAAGCGGATTCCATTGTCGTCGATCCCCACAAGCATGGACTCCAGCCCTATGGCTGTGGTTGCGTGCTCTTCCGTGACCCTACGGTGGGCCGGTTCTACAAGCATGACTCGCCCTACACCTACTTTAGCTCCGCTGAGCTTCACCTGGGCGAAATCAGCCTGGAGTGCTCACGGCCCGGCGCGGCCGCCGTGGGCCTGTGGGCGACCATGCAGATGCTGCCGCTGGAACCAGGTGGGGAGTTTGCCCGTATGCTGGAACAGGGGCGCGTCGCCGCGCTGTCGTTGTATAGCCGGCTATGCGAAGAGCCGCGCTTTGTAACAGCCTTTGCGCCCGAACTGGATATTGTGATCTGGGCGCCCCGCGCAGAACGGGCAAGCCAGGCATCCCAGCTGGCGCGCCAGCTCTTTGACGCCGCCGCGCAGCGCCACCTGCATCTTGCACTGGCGACCTTGCCGGTGGACTTCTTCGACCACTACCGCACGGGCGCCGCGCGCGATCAGGACACAGTTACCTGCCTGCGCTCGGTATTGATGAAGCCAGAGCATGCAGCATGGGTTGAGCAAATCTGGGCGATCTTGGAGCAGGCAACCGATACCATCGCTGCGCAAAGTTTTGCGCGATCATAGACAACAGGACTGCCCTTAGATTGAGCTCCAGCATGCAATCGGGGCGCACCTGGAGACTACGCTTCGATTTCGACATTGATCAAGGCAGTTGTTGGAAATGACTAGTCACTACCTGGAGAGAATCATGCCCCAGAATCAACCGTCCGCCCGCGGCGCTTTGGGCCAGATAGGCCTGCCTGCTCCTGTGCGCGATCTGGCTGCGACGCGCTGGGATGTCATCGTAGTCGGCGCCGGTCACAACGGTCTGGCCTGTGCGGCCTATCTTGCCCAGGCGGGCAAACGAGTGCTGGTGTTGGAAGCCCGCGAACGTGTCGGCGGCGCGTGCACCATCGAAGAGACCTGGCCCGGCTATCGTGTTTCACCTTGCGCATACCTCTGTGGGCTGCTTCACCCCCTCGTGATTGAAGAGCTGAAGATGCCAGCCTATGGCTTTCATTGGACCGCGGCCGACGCCGGCATGTTTGTCCCGTTTGACGATGGCAGCAGCATCCAGCTCTACGAAGATGAGGAGCGCTGCGCAGAAGAAATTCGCCGCCTTTCTCCCCGCGACGAAAAGGGCTGGCGCGCGATGAGCGATACCATGCGACGGGCGCGCAATGCATTACGGCCAGAGGGTGCCGACGACATATGGCTTTGCCGCCATCCCACGCGTGAGATGGTCGAAGCACGGCTCAAGCACGACCCCGAGGCACACAACCTGGTGCTCAATTGGTCCATGGTGGAATACGTTGAAGAATATCTCACCGATGAGCGGCTACAGACAGCATTTCTGGGACAGGGTGTCATCGGCACCAATGCCAGCCCGTACGACCCAGGCACGGCTTCGGTCAATTTCCACCATTCGTCTGGCCGTCTCTTTGGCTATGCTGGCACCTGGGGATACGTACGCGGCGGGATGGGCATGGTCTCCTTTATTCTCTGTGACATTGCCCGGGATGCCGGCGCGTCGGTTGCGGCTGGCACGCCCGTCGCCCGCATCTTGCCTGGCGAGGGTGTCGAGCTGGTGGGCGGCGAGCGGATTCAGGCCTCCGTGGTGGTCGCCAACGCCGACCCGCGCACGGTGCTGCGCCTATTGGGTGACGCGGCAGATGCCAGCTGGGCCAGGCAAGTCGAAGCAATCCCCCAGGTGGGCTGTACGGTTAAGGTGACGCTGGCCCTGCGCGAGCTGCCCGATTTCACGGCTCGTCCTGGCACAGACCGTGAGCTTCATCGCGGGCAGATCAACACGCCGCTAACCAAGCAAGAATGGAAAGAATATCATGGGGTGGCGACGAAGGGCCTCCTGCCACCACGCCTGTGGACCGAGCTCTATATCCAGACCGCCTATGACCCTTCCATAGCACCCGCTGGCCGCCATCTGATGAGCGTCTTTGCCCAGTATGTGCCTCACACCT
>JACFMY010000131.1:0-2854 GCA_019455155.1 Caldilineaceae bacterium | reverse complement strand
GCCGAAGGGAACTGGGATAGCCACCGGCAGACAGTGGGCAAACTGGCCGTAGAGTCGATTGCCCGCTATGTAAGCAACTTCCCCGGCGCGATCGAGCATATGGAGGTGCTCGGCCCGCCCGATATCGAAGAAAAGGTCGGCTTGAGCGGCGGCCACATTTTTCAGGGTGAGATTCTGCCACAATATATGTGGGACGGCCGGCTTCCTTATCGAACGCCCATGGATGGCGTTTACCTCTGCGGCGTGGCCACCCATCCCGGCGGCAGTGTGATTGGCGTCAATGGACGGAACGCAGCCATGGAGATCCTGCAAGCCCGGTAAGCGGGCGCCAGCAAGAAGCGGAAGCCGTACGACGGACTGAGATCCTGGGGCTGGTATACTTACAGATATTTCGCGCACAACGCCGGCAGGTGGAGCCTGATACAACACACACAACCAATCTCATGGGCGAACACAAACATACAAACCAGCTGATTGACGAGACCTCACCGTACCTCCTCCAACACGCGCACAACCCGGTGGACTGGTATGCCTGGGGCGAAGCAGCTTTCGAGAAGGCGCAGACGGAAGATAAGCCGATCTTTCTCTCAATCGGCTACAGCGCCTGTCATTGGTGTCATGTGATGGAGCATGAGAGCTTCGAAGACGAAGAGACGGCCGCGCTCATGAACGAGCTCTTTGTCAATATCAAGGTAGACCGTGAAGAACGTCCGGACCTGGATGCAATCTACATGGATGCGGTACAGGCCATGACAGGCCAGGGGGGCTGGCCCATGAGTGTCTGGCTGACACCGGACGGGCAGCCGTTTCATGGCGGCACCTATTTCCCCAACGAGCAGCGCTACGGCATGCCTAGCTTCCGCACCGTGCTCAAAGCGGTGGCTGACGCCTATCACAATCGCCGGGAACAGGTGACCAATCAGGCCAGCCGCCTCACGACAATGTTACGCCGTAGCGCCTCGTTGGCCGCCGACGGGGGTGAGGTGGGGACGGAAATCCTTGACGAGGCAAACGAGCAGCTGCTCCACTATTTCGATGAGGAACACGGTGGTTTTGGCAACCAGCCAAAATTTCCTCAGCCAATGACGCTGGATTATTGTCTGACCCAATACCGGCGTGGTGGCAACCTCGACGCGCTCTTCATAGCAGAATTCACGCTGGAAAAAATGGCGCTCGGCGGCATCTACGATCACTTGGGTGGCGGCTTCCATCGTTACAGCGTCGACGCCATCTGGTTGGTGCCGCACTTCGAGAAGATGCTCTACGACAACGCCCAGCTGCTGCCGGTCTATCTCCATGCCTGGCAGGTAACCCAACGCCCGCTCTTCCGCCGGGTGGTGGAGGAAACCGTCGACTACGTGCTGCGCGAGATGACCGCGCCGGACGGCGGCTTCTACAGCACGCAGGATGCCGACAGCGAAGGACACGAAGGCAAGTTCTTTGTGTGGACACCCGAAGAGATCGATGAGTTGCTGGAGCCCCACACGGCGGCCATCTTCGAGACCTATTATGGCGTCTCCCCGCGGGGAAACTTTGAGGGAAAGTCCATTCTCAGTGTGGTGCGCACGCGCGAGGATGTCGCGCAACGTTTCCGCATTTCGCCGGAGGAGGTCGAGTCAACACTTGCCGCTGCCCGCCGGTCCCTCTTTAGGGAGCGGGAGAAACGGGTCAAGCCGGCGCGCGACGAGAAGATTCTGACCGAATGGAACGGGCTGATGATCCATGCCCTGGCCGAGTGTGGGGTCGTCCTTAGGCGCCAGGACGCTCTCGATGCGGCTGTGTGCGCGGCTGAGTTTATCCTGGCCAACATGAGCCAGCCAGATGGCCGGCTCTTCCGCTCATACAAGGATGGCCGGGCGCGCTTCAATGCCTACCTAGAAGACTACGCGGCGTTCGCCCGTGGTCTATTGGCCCTATATGAGGCAACCTTTGACCTGCGCTGGTTAGGTGAGGCCACGCGGCTGACCCGCATCATGTTGGAGCAATTCCACGATGCGCCCAACGGCGGTTTCTTCCAGACCGGTGTGGACCACGAGACGCTGGTGGCCCGGCGCAAGGATTTTGTTGACAACGCCATTCCCAGCGGCAACTCACTGGCGGCCGAGGTATTGCTGCGGCTGGCCATATTGCTGAACAACGATGACTACCGCCGCGAGGCCACTCGCATCCTTGTCATGATGAAGGAGGCCATGGCGAGCCAGCCGACTGGCTTTGGCCGGCTGCTGGGCGTGTTGGACATGCTCTTGTCGCCCAGCCAGGAAGTGGCGATTGTGGGAGAGTTGGCCGACCCGTCAACTCAGGCGTTGCTAGCGGAAGTGCGTCGTCGCTATTTGCCCCATACTGTGGTTGCCCTGAAGGAACCGGACACGGAGAGTGTGTTGCCGTTATTGGAAGGTCGTGGGCTCGTCGAGGGCAAACCAGCCGCGTACGTCTGTGAGCATTACGCCTGCCAGCTGCCGGTGACCACGCCTGCTGAGCTCGCCGAATTACTAAACCAGCGCGCGCCGTAGGGCGCGGCCCTCGCGGCCGCCCGGTTGGATCGTGGCACACGTGGTGTATCGGCGGCAGCTTTGGATGCGGCAACCGCATTGCTCGCCGAACGTCTGTTCTGGGGATTTTTATCCTGGCGTTTTTGGGATTTCTATTTTGGCGTTGACACCAAGGGGTGGGTCGCGCGACGGGTGGTAGGGGCGAAAGATTTTTCGCCCCGACCGGATGTGCGACGTTTCATACAACCCCGGGCGGCACGGGTGTCGGCTGCCTGCGCGTGCCTTTCTCACCTCTGCCCGGCGGGCGGTCGGGGCGAAAGATTTTTCGCCCCGACCGGATGTGCGACGTTTCATACAACCCCGGG
>JACFMY010000130.1 GCA_019455155.1 Caldilineaceae bacterium | reverse complement strand
CGCCGCTCAGTCTCAATAATGTCCATGTGACCTATGCCACGCGTAGAGGTAAGGTGCGGGCGGTACGCGGCGTCACCCTGGATCTGCATGCCGGGGAGAGCCTGGCGTTGATCGGTGAGAGCGGCTCAGGCAAGTCGACCCTGGGACTGGCCATCGTACGCCTGCTGCCTGACACCGCAGAGGTGAAGCCGGGCGCGGTATGGTACCGGCGCAACGGCCACGAGCTCGATGTGCTGAAGTTGGATCAATCTGAGATGCGTGCGTTTCGCTGGAGCGACTGTGCTATGGTCTTCCAGGCCGCGCTCAACGCGTTCAATCCCGTACTCAAGGTCTGGGATCAGGCATGGGATACGGCGCGTGCCCACGGCTGGCAGGACCGGCGGGCAGTGCGCGAGCGGCTGGTCGAGCTGGTCCAATTTGTGCAGCTTGACCCCAAACGCGTGATTAACGCCTACCCGCATGAGTTGAGCGGCGGTATGCGCCAACGCGTACTCCTGGCCCTGTCGCTGCTGCTCAATCCGCAGATTCTCATCCTGGATGAGCCAACCACGGCGCTCGATATCATTACGCAGCGCACCATCATCAAGCTCCTCCGCCAACTGAAGGAAGAGCAACACTTCACGATGATCTTCATTTCACACGATCTGGCCATCGCTGCCGAGCTGGCCGATCGCGTCGCCACCATGTACGCGGGGCGCATCGTGGAGCTTGGTTCATCCGAGGACATCTTCTACCGTCCGCGCCATCCCTATACACTGGGCCTCATTCGCGCCGTACCCACAGTGACCGGCGGTTTTGAAGAGCTCTTCTCAATCCCCGGATCGCCACCCGATCTGGTCAACTTGCCCTCGGGCTGCAAGTTCCATGAGCGCTGTCCCTTTGCTACAGAACGTTGCGAACAGGAAGAGCCAGAGCTCATGGAAGTCGGTCCCAATCACAGCGCCGCGTGCTGGTATTGGGAACAGGTCGCCGCTGAGCTGGAAGAGAAGCCTTTGCACCGCGGGGTACAGAACGTAATGGACCAAATGGCTTCGCCCGCGGAGGTGGAATAATGGCGCCAATTCTTGAGATCCGGAACCTGACTAAGCAGTTCGGCAAGGGGAAAGAGACGGTCACCGCGGTCGACGATATCTCGCTGTCCATTGAGGCAGGTGAAACGGTCTGTCTCGTGGGAGAAAGCGGCTGCGGCAAAAGCACAACCGGGCGCATGGTGGCAGGGCTGTTGGAGCCCACACGGGGTGACGTGCTCTTTGAGGGACAGAACATCCGCTCGTTAGACAGCGCGGCCTATCGCCGCTACCGCCAATCGGTGCAGATCATCCATCAGGATCCCTACTCATCCCTGAATCCAACCCAGACGGTCCGCCAGATCATTACCGCGCCGCTGTTACGCCACAAGAAGGTGAAGAATCATCGAGAAGCCGAGCAGCGCACGTTGGATCTGCTTGAGGTCGTCGACCTCACGCCTGCCCTTGACGTGATCGACAAGTATCCGCACCAGCTGAGCGGCGGCCAGCGCCAGCGCGTGGCGGTGGCCCGCGCGTTAACGCTGAATCCGAAGTTCATCGTAGCCGATGAAGCCGTCTCCATGGTGGATGTCTCCATCCGGGTCAGTATTCTAAGCATGCTGGCGCGGCTCAAGAAAGAGTTCGATGTCACCTTCCTCTTTATCACCCACGATCTGGCTCTAGCCAAGTACTTCGCCTGGCAGGGCCGCATCACGGTGATGTATTTGGGCCGCATTGTGGAGGATGGGCCTACCCAACGCCTGATCGCTGACCCCCGCCATCCCTATACGCAGGCACTGCTCGCGGCCGTACCGGAAGCTGACCCTGAGCTGGCCCATCACAAGCGCCAGATCGAGCTACGGAGCGCCGAGATACCGAGTCTGTTGCAACTGCCGCCTGGCTGCACCTTTCACCCGCGCTGCCCGTATTTGGTGCCCGGGCAGTGCGACGTGCAGCGCCCCGCCCTCGAGCCATTGGATGTGGGGGGCAGGGTCGCGTGTCCCGTGCGCAAACTGGAACGTGTGTCATTACTGGTCTAGCCCATGAATCCCGACATTGGACGCGCTGGTCTGTTGATCGGCTGCTTCATCCTGGTGGCTGGGATCCCGTTGCTCTGGATTATGGAGCCGGGCAGCGCCGAATTTTATGTCACGCTGTTCAGTGTGCTAGCCGGTATCACCCTAATTGTCCTGCTTGGCATCGCAATTCGTATCAGCCGGCGATGAGGCTAGAAAGGAGATGAGCACCGCGAGAGTCATTCAGCTGTTCTTTGCATGCGCAGTAACGATAGTCGAAGTTTCAAGCATCTCATCGATATAAGGAGAGGACGCATGAAAGCTCGAATTTGGCTGGGAGTGTTACTGATTCTGGCACTGGCGATTTCTGCCTGTGCGGCGCCCGCTGCGCCGACCGCTGGCGAAGCGCCTGCGCCCGCAGCCGCGGCGCCTGCCGTGTCGGAAATGCATATTGCCTGGCCCTATCAGGTCCCGCCGAACGGCCACCTCAATACCTTTGTGACAGGTGGCATGTTGTGGGACGGTCCCTATGGGAGCCTGATGGAGCCGCCGCTGTTCTATTACATGTGGGCCGACCAGAGCTGGATGCCCATGGCCGGCGAGTCGTGGGAGTGGGTTGATGAGACCACGCTGCGCGTCAAGCTGCCTGCGGGGGCCGTATGGAGCGACGGCAGCGCGTACACCGCTAAGGATGTCGTTGATACCTTCGCCATCTACCGCCTGCTCAACAACGCGGCATGGACCGATCACCTGGCTGACGTGACGGCGGTAGACGACACGACGGTCGATTTCATCCTGCGTGGTCCTTCCACGGTTGCACCCCGCCGCCTGCTGCGCAACACCTATATTCACGCTTCCTCCGTCTACGGCGAATGGGCGCAACGGGTGAACGAGCTGGTGGCCGCGGGCAAGACGGCAGAGGATCAGGAATGGAAGGATCTGCTGAGCGAATTCAACCAATTCCGCCCGGCGGACATGGTCGTGCTCGGCCCGTACAAGATCGACTCGTCCACGATCACTGAGTCGCAGATGATCCTGAATAAGGTGCCGACCTCCTTCATGGCGGATCGGGTGAAGTTCGACCGGCTGGTCAACTTCAACGGTGAGACACCGGTCGTCACCCCGCTGGTATTGGCCGGCGACGTTGACTACGCCACCCACGGGTTCCCGCCCGCCACCGAACGCGAATACATCAACCTGGGCTATCGCATCATCCGTGCGCCAAACTACAATGGCCCAGCCCTCTATCTCAACCACAAGGTCGCACCCTTTGACCAGAAAGAGGTCCGCCAGGCCCTGGCCTACGCCATTGACCGCAACGAGAACGGTGTGGTCTCCCTTGGCGACTCGGGGCGGGCAGTCCAGAACATGGCTGGCTTCTCCGACAACCTGGTACCCAACTGGCTCACTGAAGAGACCATCGGCAAGCTCAACAAGTACGAGTTTGACCGGGCCAAGGCCGAAGAAATCCTTACCGGTCTCGGCTGGAGCCGCGACAGCGACGGCGTCTGGATGGACGGGAGCGGCACCCGCATGGAGTTCGAGTTGACCGCGCCCTCTGAGTTTGCCGACTGGTCGGCAGCGGCCGAAAATCTGGCGCAGCAGCTGACGGACTTTGGCTTCAAGACTGCTTTCCGCGGCATCACCTTTACGCAACATGATCTGGATGTCCAGAACGGCCAGTTCCAGATGGCGATCCGTGCCTGGGGCGCTGGCAACCCCCACCCGCAGTACTCCTTTGACTGGGACCTGCGCAACCCCTACAACCAGACAATCTCTGGCGTCGGCGACCCATCCCGGGCCGGCATGTCGTTCCCGCTGACACAGAACACGGATGTGTTGGGTGAAGTGGAACTGGGCCAGATGGTCGTTGCCGCCGCTGCCGGCAGCGACAGCGAGGCCCAGAAGGCGGCCATCAACGATCTGGCCCTGGCCTATAACGAGCTGCTGCCACAGATTCCGCTGTGGGAGCGCTACGGCAACAACCCGGCGCCCGAAATCCGGATCACCGGCTGGCCGGCCGACGATGATCCCGTTTACAAGAATGGCACCTACAACGATCCCTTTGTGATCGTGCTGGTCGCCAACGGTGTGCTGCAGCCTGTTGGCCAATAACACGTAAGAGGCCGGGCGTGGCCCGACCTCCTGCTGAAGCGGCTGGGCCATGAGTTCTGAATCTGGCCCGGCCCTCAGCACAGATCAACAGCCCTGACAGGGCCGGTGTGGCCGTCTCTACACCGGCCCTGTTTCACGCAAAGAATCTCGTATGCGCGATTATCGCCTGCTAACCCTTTCCGGCGCGCTCTTGTTCGGGGCCATGGGCACCAGCTCGCCCCTAATGACCCTCTACCTGGCTGATCTGGGCGCCAGCTTCGCTCAAATCTCCCTTGTCCTGACGACCTTCATGGCGACCGCCCTGGCGAGCAACTACGCCAGCGGCTACCTCTCTGACCGGCTGCAACGGCGCAAGCCCTTGCTGGTCGGTGGGCTGTGGCTCATGGCGCTGGCCTATCTTGCGCTTGCCAACGTGCCCGCCGCGGGCATGGCCTGGGGCATCCGGGTGGTCGAGGGAGCCGGATTGGGCGCCTTCAGCACCCTGAGCCTGGCCATGATGGGCGACCTGCTGGAAGATTCAGCCCAGCGTGGCCGCCGCATGGGGCTCTATCGCGGCATCGGGTCTGTGGCCTTCGGCGTAGGCGCCGTGGCCGGCGGCTGGCTCGTCAGTCGCTCCTCGATTCCCATCGTCTTTACGGCCACAGCAGGAGCGCATTTCCTGGCCGGCGCGATCGCCCTCTTGCTCCAGGACAACCCCGGACGCGACCGGGTGGATCCGGCACCAGGCGCGCCGGCGGCCCCCGTGCGCCTGCCCCCGCCTTACCTGGCCGGTGTCTTTCTGTGGACCATGGCTGTGGCGGGCGCGGCCAGCATGTGGCCCAACGCGATGGCCGCCCTGGGCTACAGCCGGCAGACGATCAGCAATCTCTGGGGGCTCGCGGCGCTCATTGAACTGCCCGGCATGCAAGGCGCGGGTATGCTCTCTGACGTTGCCGGCCGCGCGCCGTTGCTGGCCGTGGGCGGGTTCGGCATGGCCCTGGTCTTCACCGGCTATGTGCTGGTCGCACGCTGGCTGCCGGCCCTGCTGGCCGTGCAGGTCGTGCGGGGCCTGGCCTATGGCAGCTACACAACCTCAGCCATGACCTTTGCTGCCGAGCACGCCAGCCGGCGCACGCGTGGCAGCGTCAGCGGCATCTTTGCGGCGGCCACCAGCGCGGGCCAGCTTACTGGTACCCTGGCCGCCGGGTTCGTGGTGCAGGCAGCTGGCTTTGACATACTCTTCTGGCTCTGTGTTCTGGCGGCGACCGCAAGTGGTCTTAGCTTTGTGACCCTACACCGGACACATGGCCCCGCAATCCGCCCCACGGCAGGCAGGGCGGCATAGAGAGTAGCGGATACGGCAATATTGATGATTGGGGCAGGCAGCGCGATCGTGCGCTGCGCCCCCTGAAAATGACCCCAGGACTACCTAACCAACAGAAATCGAGCACCAAATGACAACACGAATCGGTATCATCGGTACAGGCGCTATTGCCAGTGTGCATCTGGCCGCCTGGCGCCAGATGCCCGGTGTGGAACTGACCGGCTACTATGATGTGTTTCCCGACGCGGCGCAGCGCGCCGCTGACCGGTTTGGCGGCCGCGCCTTTGCCGCGCTGGACGAACTGCTCAAAGCTGTAGATCTGGTCGACATCTGTACCCCAGGCACTGTCCACAAGGAGAATGTGCTGGCAGTGGCCGCGGCAGGCGTCCCGATCATTTGTGAGAAACCGCTGGCGCGCCATCTGCGCGATGCCGAGGAAATGGTAGAGGCCTGTGCACGCGCCGGGGTACCGCTCTTCCCGGCACAGGTAGTGCGTTTCTTTCCCCAATATGCCCGGGTGAAGGCCACCATCGACGCCGGCGCCATTGGCAAGCCTGCGGTCTATCGCAGCGTGCGTGCGGGCAGCTTTCCGCGGCCAGGCGGTGCGTTCTCCAGCCAATATTACGCCGATTTTGCCCAGAGCGGCGGCGTCATCCTCGACGTGGCCATACACGACATCGACTTCGCCCGTTGGTGCTGCGGCCAAGTAGAACGGGTTTTTACCCGTGGGCTGACCTTCGCCAACCAACCGTACCGGGACCACGCACTAATCACGCTCCGCTTCACTTCGGGGGCCATCGGCCACATTGAAGCAAGCTGGGCTCATCCACGCGGCAACTTCCGCACGCGTGTTGAAGTTGCCGGGGACAGCGGGCTGGTTGAGTGGGATTCTCTGGACCGGCCACCCCTTATGGTCGATTTGGAAGACGAACTGGCCGGCCACCGTCATCTGAATCTGAGCCCCACCAGCGTCGAGGACGAGCCCTACTACGCTGAGCTATACCACTTCGTGCAGGTAGTGCGTGGTGAGGCACAGCCCATCGTAACGGCCCAAGACGGCCTTGAGGCCGTGCGCGTCGCGTTAGCCGCGATTGAATCTCTGCGCACAGGCCGCCCTGTCGAACCTGCCCGCCTCGCCAATTGAAAGGAAGTGATCCCATGGGTGAATATACTACCGTGCGAATCGGGGTACTCAGCTTTGCCCACCAGCACGCGGCCAGTTACTCGGAAAACCTGCTGCGGCTGCCCGGTGTAGACTTCGTTGGCATCTGGGATGGCGACGAGGAGACGGCAGCCTACTGGTCGCAGCGTCTGGCCGTGCCCAGCTTTGCGACCGCGACCGAGCTGCTTGACCAGGGGCTGGACGGCGTCATCATCTGCAGTGAGAACGCCAACCACCGGCGACTCGTGGAGCTGGCTGCCGGCCGCGTGCCAGCCATCCTGTGTGAGAAACCCATCGCCACGACAATAGAAGATGGTCAGGCCATCATCGATTGCTGCCGCGCGGCCGGCACGCGCCTTCAGATCGCGTTTCCTGTCCGCTTTGCCCCTTCGGTGCGTGAGTTGAAGCGCCGGCTCGATGGGGGTGAACTAGGCCAGATCTACGCAGTCAAGTGCACCAACCATGGCTCAATGCCGGGGCGCTGGTTTGTGGATTCGGCACTGGCGGGCGGCGGCGCGGTCATTGACCACACGGTCCATGTCATCGATCTGTTGCGCTGGTTCTGGGGCGCGGAGGTCACCGAGGTCTACGCCGAGGTTGGTGATAGCCTCCTCCATCCAGGCCTGGGCATCGATGACGCGGGCATGCTTTCCTTTGCGCTCAGCAACGGCGTCTATGGGACACTGGATACCAGCTGGTCCCGGCCGCCGAGCTACACCATCTGGGGCGATGTCAAGATCGAGATTGTGGCCGAACGGGGCGCGATCTACTGTGATGCCCTCCACCAGTATGTGACCGTGGCCGCCAATGCCGCCGGCAAGACACAGTGGGCAGGTTGGAGCAGCGACATTGACTACGGCCTGATGCAGGACTTTGTGGAGATGATCCGCTCAGGGCGTGAGCCATCCATCACTGGCGAGGACGGGCTGCGGGCGCTGGAAGTAGCGTTGGCTGCGTATGAGGCCGCACGGACCGGCGCTGTGGTGCAATTGTGAAAGGGAACCAGCACAAAGCGACAATAGAATGGAGAAGTGAAGTGGCGAATTGGGCGATGAAAGCGAAGGTTGGTCATGTCTAAACCTGTTGAGCTGGTTGTGATCGGTGCAGGGGCACGGGGCGCAGATGCATACGGATCCTTTGCTCTCCGTCACCCTGACAAGGTACGCATCGTGGGCGTGGCGGAGCCCAATGAAATCCGCCGTACGCGCTTTGCCAATACGCACGACCTGGATGACGATCGCTGCTTCGCGACATGGGAGGAGCTGGTGGCTGCCGGGCAGCTCGGCGATGCCGCCATTGTGGCGACCCAGGACCAGATGCATGTAGAGCCGGCCGTGGCGGCCATGGAAGCGGGCTACCATGTGTTGTTGGAAAAGCCCATGGCCCATACGCTGGAGGGCTGCGTTCAGCTGGTACAGGCATCGGAACGTACGGGCCGCATCCTTCAGATCTGCCATGTGCTGCGCTACGCGCCCTTCTGGCGCAAGCTACACGAGATTCTCGAGTCCGGGGTTATCGGTGATGTGGTAACCGTGGAGCACAGAGAAAATGTCGCCTACTGGCATATGGCGCACAGCTTCGTGCGCGGCAACTGGCGCAACAAGGAGATGTCCAGCCCCATGATCTTGGCCAAATGCTGCCACGATCTGGATATCCTGGTCTGGAATCTGCCCCAACGGGTGAAGCGGCTTAGCTCTGTGGGCTCGCTCATGCACTATCGCGCTGAGAGTGTGGGGCCGGAGATTCCGGACCGCTGTACTGACAATTGCCCCATTGAGCCGACCTGTCCCTTCTCAGCCATTGGCATCTACGTGGACTACGAGCGCACCTTCCCTGACGCGCGGCTGCGCCTGACAGATGCCGGCCTTTCGCCCGAGGCGCCGGACTTCTGGCCCTTCAGGGTGATTACTCACGATGTGAGCCGCGCAGGTCGCCTTGCGGCGATCCAGAACGGCCCCTATGGCCGCTGCGTGTATCACTGCGACAACGATGTAGTGGATCACCAGACCGTGCTCATGGAGCTGGAAAACGGCACTGACGTGACACTGGTGATGCACGGACATTCCAACCATGAACACCGTTCCATGCGTTACGACGGTACCAAGGCCACGCTGCGCGCGCGGGCGGTCGAGCCAGGCGAGATCGAAATCAACTATCACGGCGGGAAGACCGAGCGCATCCAGATCGATACGAGCGGCGTAGGCCACGGCGGCGGCGACGAAGGGATCATGGCCGACTTCGTGCGCGTCCTGCGGGGCGAGATCGCCCCGTTGACCACGGCGCGGGTCTCCCTGGAAAGCCACCTGCTCGCGTTTGCGGCGGAGGAGGCCCGCCTCACGGGCGCCATGATTGTCATGGACAGCTACCGCGCCCAGGCCGAGGAGCTGACTCGCCAGCTATGATCGTCGCGGGCGTCATGAGCGGCACGTCAGCCGACGGCATAGACGTGGCCATTGCTGAGATTACGGGCGCGCCGGCGCCGGGCAGGCCCCGCCTGCGCGTGGCCCAGCGCGCCTTCGCTACTGTCTCCTGGCCCGACGATATCCGCGCCCTGATCTTCGATCTCTTCGCGGGCAAAGCCGGCCCAGATGGACTGTGTCGGGCCAACTTCCTCCTGGGCGAGACATTCGCCCGGGCCGTGTTGGAAGTCCTCAACCAGGCCGGCATGACGCCGGACATGCTCGACCTCATCGGCAGCCACGGCCAGACCGTGTGGCATGACGTCGCCGGGGGCCGCGTCACGAGCACGCTGCAGATCGGCGAGCCCGCGGTCCTTGCCGCGCGTACTGGCGTCACGACGGTCGCCAACTTCCGAGTGGCTGATGTGGCAGTGGGAGGCCAGGGCGCGCCGCTGGTCAGCACCTTTGACTGGCACATGCTGCGCCCGCCGCCGAAACTCAACCGCGTGGAGGGCGGCTGGCGCGCTGTGCAGAACATTGGCGGCATCGGGAACGTGACCCTCTTGCCGCCCCCTGGCGTTGAGGCGCCACCCCTCGCCTTCGATACAGGGCCGGGCAACGTACTCCTGGATTGGGCAGCAGCCCAAGCCACTGGCGGCCAACTAGCCTATGACCGTGACGGTGCGCTGGCGCGCCAGGGGCGTGTGGACGAGTCTCTGGTCGCGCGCTGGTTGGCCCATCCCTATTTCCGGCAGCAGCCTCCCAAAACCACGGGGCGCGAACTGTTCTCCACCCAACTGGCCGGGACCTGGCAGCGTGAAGCGACGGCAGCCGGACTCAGTCCAGCCAGCTTCGTGGCCACCCTGACTGCCCTGACTGCAGCCAGCATCGCGGATGCCTATGACCGGTACGCGCCGGGACCAGTAGCCCAGGTCGTCGTGGGTGGCGGCGGCGCGCGCAACCCCGCGCTCATGGCAGAGCTGAAAAGGCGCCTTGCCACGATCCTTCGGCGGCAAGTAGACGTTTGTACACACGAGGCGCTCGGCATCGACGCCGATGCCAAGGAGGCGCTAGCCTTTGCGCTGCTCGCCTACCTCTGTGTCACAGGCAAGCCGGGCAATGTGCCGGCCTGCACGGGGGCCACACGACCACAGTTGCTGGGACAGATCGCGCCCGGTGCGAACTTCCAGCGGCTGCTGGTGGCAAACCGGACGCGCTAGAGAGGCCTGCTATGAGCGATCTTGTCGTCCTGGGTATCGATGGCGGCGGCACCAAGACGCGTTGTGTCGCCATTAACGGCGAGGGCGAGGTGCTGGCCAGTTGCACAGTGGCCTCCACCAATATCAACGCAGTACCCCATGACGCAGTCCGCGAACGGCTGGGTGAGGCCATCGTCACCGTTCTCAGCCAGGCTGGCGTGACGCCTGAGGCCGTAACAGCCATCGGCCTGGGCATGTCAGGCGTAGGCCGGCCAGCTGATGCTGCAATGGTACGCGGCTGGATCGGCGAAATGTTGCCAGGCGTGATGGCCCTGGTCGATAACGATGCCGTGGCTGCGCTGGCCAGCGGCACGGGCGGCGACCTCTATGGCCTCGTCATCATCAGCGGCACGGGTATGATTGTCTTGGGCATCGACAGCACGGGGAAGCGGCGTCGCGCCGGCGGCTGGGGCCCCATCAGGGGCGATCCCGGTGGCGGCTTCAGCATTGGGATGGCGATCCTCCAGGCCATCACCGCCGCGGTCGACGGGAGCGGCCCCACCACCCTGCTCACCGAACGGGTGCTCCACCATCTAGGACTGGCAGAGCCTCAGGCGCTGATCGGATGGGCCTATGGCCAGGCCGGCTGGGCACACATTGCTGGCTTGGCGCCGCTGGCCGAAAGGTGCGCCAAACAAGATGACGAAGTTGCCTTCAGCATCCTGGCCTGGGCGGCGGATGGCCTGGCCCAACGAGCCGGTGCGGTGATCCGCGGCCTGGGGCTGGAAAACGCGACCTTTCCCATCGTGTTGGCAGGAGGTAATCTGCGTCCCGGCCTGCTGCGCAGTCTGTTAACAGCTCGATTGGAAGAACTGGCACCGAACGCGGATGTCACAGCACCGTATCTTGAAGCTGCTGTGGGCGCTGCCCTGCTGGCGCTGAAGCAATATTGGCGGCAGTCGGGCGGCGTATCGTGAGTGACAACGGTCGCTGATTACGGCACAGCGTTCATATGTGACAACAGGACGTGGATGATGAGTACAGACGAAAAGGAAAAGAACGCTGCGCGCGAGGTCGCGACGCTGGGCGGCGGCTGCTTCTGGTGCCTGGAAGCAGTTTATGTGGAACTACGCGGTGTCGAGAAGGTGCAGTCTGGCTATGCCGGCGGCCATGTCGCCAATCCCACCTATCGAGCGGTCTGCTCGGGCACAACCGGCCACGCTGAGGTCGTACAGGTGACCTTCGATCCGGAGACAATCGGCTACCGGGAGATCCTAAAGGTGTTCTTTGCGATTCACGACCCGACGACGCTGAACCGCCAGGGTGCTGACGTGGGCACGCAGTACCGCTCCGTGATCTTCTACCACAACGAGGCCCAAAAGCAGATCGCCCAGGAGGTGATAGGCGAGCTAAGCGCGGCGCGGCTGTGGCCCAATCCCATCGTCACGGAGCTGGCGCCCCTGAACGGCTTTTACGTGGCAGAGGGATATCACCAGGATTACTATGCCAACAATGCGAACCAGCCCTATTGCCAGGTAGTCATCGCGCCCAAGGTAGCGAAGTTCCGGAAGGAGTTTGTGGGGCAGTTGAGGAGGTGAGAGGGAGGGAGGAAGCATACCACCATGACTCCATGGACTCCAAGGACACCAAGTTTCTTAGAGAGTGAGTAAGGGAACCACCATGGGGGCCATGAGCGCCACATTTTCTGGGGTGTCCGTCGATTCTGCCATAGGCAGTAATTGCGATTTTGGCATAGGGCATAATTGCTCGATTGCCAATATAATTAACCTCAACACCCTTGGTGCCACATGGTGTTCATGGAGTCATGGTGGTTCCCTGTTGGTTGTCTCCACAACTCCTGGCGCAACATGGTGTCTATCGTGGTTCAAGGGGAGCCTTGGCCACAGCTTCTCCCAATCTCTCATACAAAAGGAACCTGGCGCATGAATATTGTTTCCTTTATGACAGCCAACTATGTGGCGCGGCAGCTCAACTACAATATGACAGAAGGCTGGATGCAGGGGGACGAGGCGACGAATGCCTATTTCCGCCCGCTTGAGAGCTACGCTGCACGTTTCGAGGCGATCTTGCAAGATATCGCCGGGCTGGGCTTTACGGCCATCGATCTATGGATGGCCCATCTCCACTACAATTGGGCTACGCCCGAGCATATTGCCATTGCTCGCGATCTGCTGGCCAAGTATCGCCTGCCAGTTGTGAGCCTGGCGGGAGGCTTTGGAACAAGCCGTGAGGAGTTCGAACGTGCCTGCCAGCTAGCCGTGGCAATGGACGCGCCTGTGCTGGGCGGCAATACGGCATTGCTTGAGAGCGACCGCACGTACGTGGCTGAGACCTTGCGCCGCTACAACGTCAAGTTTGGCTATGAGAATCACCCGGAAAAATCGGTCGACGATATGATCGCCAAGGTCGGGCATGGTGACGAAGATGTCATCGGTGTCTGTGTCGACACGGGGTGGTTCGGTACGCATCGCTTTGACGCGGTTGCGGCGTTGAACGCGCTGGCCCCGCGGCTCTTCCATGTGCATCTCAAGGATGTTCTGGCGCCCGGCGCGCACGAGACCTGTCGCTATGGCCTGGGTTGTGTGCCAATTGAAGCGTGTGTGCACACGCTCAAAGAACTGGGTTATACCGGCGCCATTAGCATCGAGCATGAGCCCACCCGATACAACCCGAATGAGGATTGCAAGGCCAACCTGAGCATGGTCAACCACTGGCTCGAGCACTGAAATCAGGGTCCGTCGCCGGCTTGCCCGCCGTTCCGGGATAGGAAGCTCGCGCCCGTTTGCGACACATCAACCGCTTTGGGGAGGCCGTCACTGGCGTGCAATCCAACTTGGTAGGGCGGATATCTTTGCGCGAGAGCAGGTATGCGTTATACTTTAGCGCAACATAGAACGACGGTGCACCGGAGGAGTACCTGCCAGGCAGGCACCAGAGAGGCGGGATCAGCGGCTGGAAATCTCGCCAGCAGTGGCAGCAGGGAAGGTCGCCGGGAAGGTCGGGAAGATGAGAGATTGGGCATTTGAAGGCCGGCGCGGCTCCTGAGAGCGACACGCGGATTGCCTTCCGCTAAGAATCTCGCGGCGTGCCAGTACAAAGCCCTGAGTCTTTAGTCTTCTTCGGGTCCGCCCGTTACAGCGCAAGAGTGATACGCAGCCCATCGCGCTGTGTATAAGCAAGGTGGTACCGCGAAGCCGCTTCGTCCTTGTGGGGGGAGCGGCTTTTTTGATGGTCGTTGCGAGCAAGCAGGAAACAAGGTGCGAACATGCCAGAACCAACCATGCCCAAGGCCTACAACCCACGCGACGTCGAAGAAGAGATCTACAGTTGGTGGAACACCAACGGGTTCTTTCATCCCGAACAACAGATCGCCAGCGGCCTGGCCGATCCAGCGCGGAGACCGTTCGTCATCTCCATGCCGCCGCCCAATGTAACGGGTGCGTTGCATCTGGGTCACGCCATCACCAGCAGCGTCGAGGACATGTTAACGCGCTACCATCGCATGCTGGGCGATCCGACCCTATGGGTGCCAGGCACCGACCACGCGGGCATCGCCACTCAGAATGTGGTGGAACGCCAGCTGGAGCGACAGGGCATTACTCGCCACGACCTTGGGCGTGACCGCTTCGTGCAAGAGGTTTGGAGCTGGAAGGACGAGTACCACGCGCGCATAACGGCCCAACAACAACGCATGGGCATTTCGTGTGACTGGGCGCGCGAGCGTTTCACCCTGGATGACGGGCTGAGTGAAGCGGTGCTGGAAGCCTTTATCCGCCTCTACGATGAAGGACTTATCTACAAAGGCTACTACCTGGTGAACTGGTGTCCACGCTGCCAAAGCGCCATCAGCGACCTGGAGGTGGAGTATGAAGAGGTGTCCGGCCGCTTCTATACCTTCCGCTATCCGCTCAAGGACGGCGGCTATCTTGAGGTGAGCACGACGCGGCCCGAGACCATCCTGGGCGATACCGCAGTGGCCGTGCATCCCGATGATGAACGCTACAAGGATGTGATCGGCAAGTTTGCGCTGGTGCCTATCCTCAAGCGCGAGATTCCGGTCATTGCCGACGAATATGTGGATCCGGAGTTTGGCACGGGCGCGCTCAAGGTGACGCCAGGTCACGACCCCAATGACTATGAGATAGGCAAGCGCCACGGCCTGCCCATGATCAACATCATGAATGCCGATGGTTCGCTCAATGCCAATGCCGGCCCTTATGAAGGGATGGATCGCTTTCAAGCGCGCAAGAAACTGTGGGCCGATATGGAAAAGGCGGGCCTGGTGGTCGGGGACAGGGAACACACGCACCAGGTGGGTCATTGCCAGCGCTGTGGCACTATTGTGGAGCCCCTCCTCAGTGAACAGTGGTGGGTGAAAATGGAACCCCTGGCCAAACCAGCGTTGGAGGCCGTGGCCAGTGGGGAGATCCAGATCGTGCCCCAGCGTTTCGAGCGCGTCTACAACCACTGGCTAGAGAACATCCGTGATTGGTGCATTAGCCGCCAGCTTTGGTGGGGCCATCGCATTCCAGTCTGGTACGGGCCGGACGGCACGGCCTTTGCCGCGCGCAACGACGCCGATGCCCGCCAGAAGGCGGCCGCACACTATGGCCACGAAGTGAACCTGATGCAAGACCCCGATGTGCTGGATACATGGTTCAGCAGCGGGCTCTGGCCCTTCAGCACCCTGGGTTGGCCGGAGCAGACCAGGGATCTGGAGGTCTTCTATCCCACCACCCTGCTCGAGACGGGATATGACATCCTCTTCTTCTGGGTGGCGCGCATGATCATGATGGGGCTCAAGTTCACAGGGCAGGTGCCCTTCCATTATGTCTACCTACACGGCCTGGTGCGCGACGAGCAGGGTCGCAAGATGAGCAAAAGCCTGGGCAACGCGCTCGATCCGCTCGATCTCATTGCCGACTACGGCGCCGATGCGCTGCGCTTTACCCTGCTCACCGGTGGCACACCCGGAAACGATCTCAAGCTGGCCACGAGCCGCGTGGAGGCGAGCCGCAACTTCGCCAATAAGATCTGGAACGCGGCGCGCTTCGTGGTCATGAAGCTGGAGGACGGCGCGCCGCCGGTCGATTTG
>JACFMY010000762.1 GCA_019455155.1 Caldilineaceae bacterium | reverse complement strand
TTATGCTTCGGGTTCTTGCAGATGACATACAGCACGCCACGCCGGCGCACTATCTTGCAGTTTTCACACATCTTCTTTGCAGATGGTCGAACCTTCATAATGCCAACCTCTTGATCGCTTTCATGTCCGCCGGGCGGACAGATACCTGGCGCAACTTAGCCAGTCTAACATAAAGTCAGGGCCGCGTCAAAATCTCGGGCCCATTATTCGTTATTGCTACAGAGTGCTCAAAGTGCGCAGCCAGGCTCCGATCTTTGCTGATCACGGTCCAGTTGTCCTTGAGCAGTTTTGTCTGCCAGGTGCCAAGCTGCACCATGGGCTCGATGGCAATCACCAGTCCTGGTCGAAGGAGCAATTGCCCGTCAGGATCGCCGCCGTCGTAGTTGAGCACCTGAGGCGGCTCGTGCATCTGCCGGCCCACGCCGTGCCCCGTATACTCGCGCACAATGAACAGACCCTGGCTCTCTACGGTCTGCTGCACAGCCCTGCTGATATCAACCACCCGATTGCCCACTACCGCCTGTTCGATACCCGCAAAGAGACTGGCTTCGGTTACTTTCATGAGTCGCCGCGCCTCGTCGCTGATATCGCCGACGGCATAGCTCCAGGCACTGTCGCCGATGAACCCCCGGTAGCGAACACCGACATCGATGCTGATCAGATCGCCCTCGGCCAGGGTCCGTTCTTTGCTCGGGATGCCGTGCACCAGCTCCTCGTTGATACTCGTACAGATATGGGCTGGGTAGCCGCGATAGCCGAGAAAGCAGGACGTCGCGTTATATTTGGCCAACGTCTCCGCAGCGATCTCGTCTAGCTCCCACGTGGAGATGCCAGGGCGAATCGCCTCACGTAGCGTTGCATGGATGCGCGCCACGATGCGGCCGGCCTCACGCATGATCTGAATCTCGCGCGCGCTCTTCAGCACCGGCTCAGGCGACCGGCGCGCGGGCTGGTGACGCAAGAGTTTTGGATTCTGCCGTCGAAACATGTTCATGATCGCTTCAGTAGCGCTAAAAGCGCCTGCTGCACCGCCTCGATAGCCTGCGCGCCGTCGATTTCGACGAGCAGGCCCTTGGCGAAGTAGTAGCCGATGAGGGGCGCGGTCTGCTTGTAATAGACATACAAGCGGTTACGCACAGTCTCTTCCGCGTCATCATCCCGCTGGTAGAGCTCTCCCCCATCAATGTCACACACGCCTTCTACTTTAGGCGGGTTGTAAAGAATATGGTAGACGGCGCCACAGGTACGGCACGTACGCCGGCCCGTGATGCGCCGGATCGTCTCCTCGTCGTCCAGGTTGATCAGAGGAGCGACAGAAACACCGCCGTGGGGTGCCAGCATCTCGTCCAGAGCAGCGGCTTGGTTCAAGTTGCGGGGGAAGCCATCTAAGATGGCACCCTGTGCACAGTCGGGCTGTTGGAGACGATCCCTGACCATGCGTATGGTCACATCGTCCGGCACCAGATCGCCTCGATCCATATAGCTTTTGGCCAGCTTGCCCAACTCAGTCTCATTCTTCAGATTATAGCGAAAGATATCGCCTGTCGAGACCTGGGGCAGCCCCGTACACTGCTCCAGCAGCTTGGCCTGTGTACCCTTGCCAGCGCCAGGGACGCCCAAGAGCACAACGTAGGTGCGCTTGTCACTCATGTAAAGTTGTCCTATTGCCGCTGAATTAACCACC
>JACFMY010000129.1:14730-15337 GCA_019455155.1 Caldilineaceae bacterium | reverse complement strand
CACAACTACGCGGGGCGCTGCTGCGCGCCCTGGCCAAGACCATGACACCCGTAGCCGCAGATGAGCATGAACGCTGGAACCCGGAGCTGGCCCGGCAGAAGCCCCTACGGATTCTCGTGGCTGAGGATAACCTTGTCAACCAGAAGGTTATCCATACTATGCTCCGGCGCTGTGGCTACCGGGCCGACATTGTGGCGAACGGGCACGAAGCGCTGGAAGCGATCCGTCGCCAGCACTATGACCTGGTGTTCATGGATGTGCAGATGCCGGAGATGGACGGGGTCGTGGCTACCCAACTGATTCGAACCGAGCTGGCACAGGAACTACAGCCATTCATTGTGGCCATGACCGCCAACGCGTTCGATGACCAGCGCCGCGAATATCTGGCAGGTGGCATGGACGACTACCTGAGCAAGCCGATTCAGCCCGACAAGTTGGTGAGCCTATTGCAGCAGATTCCCGTTGGCGTTCCTCACCAGCAGACCAGCGCCACCAGCAACGGCTAAGCGCGCCTGCCGTTCAGTACACGCTGGCACAGATCAAGCACTCGCTTGGCGCGCAGCGGTTTTACCAACCAGGTGGTCATGCCCAGAGCCAGGTATTGTTC
>JACFMY010000129.1:0-14694 GCA_019455155.1 Caldilineaceae bacterium | reverse complement strand
TGCCGGGAATCACCAGTGAAGTAAGGCCGACAATGGGTATCGATGCTGTCGCTGCTTGGTTGCGCAGCCGCCGGATCAGGCGCGCAGCATCGCCCAGCTCCAGGCTCAAGAGCAGTAGGTTTGGTGGCTGTTGGGCCACTCGCGTTAACAATGCGTCTTCGTCCCTCAGAAAGTTGGCATCATAGCCAGCCGCCTCCAGCGTACGCAACATAAACAGCACGGTGGCCGTCTGGTCTTCCAGGAGCACGATCTCCGGCTGGACTGCGCAGTGCGGCCCGTGCTTTGCTCCAGCCCCATCTCTCTCCCGCGGCCTGTGCCCGCTCCGCCGGCCTCCCAATACCACGGCGATCTCATGGACGAGCCGTCCCTGGGCAATGGGTTTCGGTAAATGGCCGCTGGCGCCATAACGCGTCGCTTCGGCGCGCTCATCTTGGGCAGAGGTAGCGATTACGGGCAGGGCTGCGGAACGTGGATCGCTCTTGAGTGCCCGGATCGCCTTCCACGCCCGGCCGTCGGGCAACGCCAGATCAAGGAAGATGATATCTGGCTGATAATGGGTCGTCAGTTCGGGTAGATTGGCGGCGCTCGCGTGTATGCTCGCCTGAATGTGCAGCGCTGCCAGCATGTTGAGCAGCGTGCCCGAATCACGGGTCGATCGGTCGACAATGAGAGCACGCTGAGGAAGCTGCGATAGGATGGGATCCTGTGTCAGGCTGGCGCTGCGCCGGTGCGGTTGCCAGGGCAGCCGTACACTGAACCGGCTGCCTTCCCCAGGAATGCTGTCAACGTGCACGCTGCCGCTGTGGATCTGTACCAGACGATAGACCAGCGCCAGCCCCAGTCCAGTACCAGAGTGGTTGCGAGTCAGGCCGCTGTCCAGCTGCACAAACGGGCGGAAGAGACGCGCCATTTCATACTGGTGGATGCCGATGCCGGTATCCCAGATGGTGAGCTCGACGAACCCATCTTCGCGCATGATCCGCACATCAAGACCGACTTCCCCGCCTTCCGGTGTGAACTTGACCGCGTTGCTCAGCAGATTGACCAGGATCTGTTTGAGTCGCCGTGAATCGCCGCGTACATTGTCTTCTGGGCCGCCATCCATGACATGCAGCTTGATGCGCTTCTTCAATGCGTGCTCTCGAACAACGTATAGGCCGGTCTGTATCAGTGACCCGACAGAGACATCTTCTATGGCCAGGTCAAGATGACCTTGCTCGATCTTGGCCAGATCCAGAATGTCGGTGATCAGGTTCAGTAGATGGCGACCGCTTTCGGCTACAATCTGCACATAGCGTTGCTGCCGCGGTGTGAGAGGGCCCCCACTCTCCTCCACCAATAGTTGGGTGATGCCCAAGATAGCATTGAGCGGCGTGCGGAGCTCATGGCTCATATTAGCCAGGAACTCATCCTTGAGGCGCAGTGCATGGGCCAGCTCCATATTGGCGGTGGAGAGCCTGTCCTGGCTCTGGCGCAGATTCAACTCGACCTGTTTCTGCGCCGTAATGTCGGTTATGATGCCCGAATATCCGGTGATCTCGCCCGTAATGCCCACCAGGGGAATGACGGAGAGCAGGCCAGCAAAGAGCGTGCCGTCTTTGCGCCGCAGCTTCCATTCATCGACGTAGGACGCGGCCTGGGATACAGTAATGGTAAAGACGTCCCAGTCGGTCAGATCGGTTTTCCCAAGCGATTGGGCCAGCACCTGGCGGCGTGCTGCCAACTGTTCCGGGTCAAGGAGTGACTCAACCCGGACCGAGCCAACTATCTCGCTGGCCTCATAACCGAACATGCGCTCGGCGCCGGGGCTGAAGGTGTGCAGCACGCCTTCGCTGGCAGCCGCGATGATGGCCGCGCCTGGATTGGCCAGGATCGCCTGTTGTAGCGCGGTCATACGCCGCAGCTCGTTGATGACCGCGACGCGATTGCGCTTGCCAGTTGGAAACTTCGACAGGCCTGTTGGAGATTGCAATCGGGCATGGTCCCGGCCGGTGCGCGGGTGTTTGGCGTGCTTGCGCGCGGGCGTTACTGGCGCAGGTGCCTCCTGCGAAGACGAGTTATGACCTGGCTGGCCCACCGCTCCTGCGGCTTCCAGCACACGCGCGAGATCCTCCGCAACCTGTGCATACAGCGCCTCCTCGAGATCATCGGAAGGGCTCCCGTTTACCGCTCCGATAATTAACACACCATTCCATCTGCCGCTCGTTACCCAAGGATAGGCACAGAGGGCGACCAATCTACCAGAAGGGAGTGTCAGTGCACCTGGTACGCCGGTACCATCGCCCGCAGGCGCCAGCCCGGGCTCGACCAGGCGCTCTACAGCGGCGACCAGCTCGTCGCGCAGGCCACGACGGAGTATGTCATCGAATGCCTGGGCCGCGCCGGGGTCCGCCGCTGCCCAGATTTCCTTGCCGTGTGGCGCTGGCTCCTGAGTGGCAGTGATGATCCAGGCGAATTTGCCTGGCCGCCCGTCGACCAGCAGGCGGCATGTCTGGCGCAGTGCGCGCTTTAGATTGGAGCTGCGCAGCAGTGTTCGATTGATTTGGCTAAGCGTTCGAAGTGTCTGGTCAGGGGCGAATTGGACAGTGTTCATGGTAACGGAATCGGGTTCGGGTGTGGTGAAAACGGCCCTGTGGATAGGGCCATATGAGACGTCACGTGGGCGATTATACGCGTTGGGCAGGGTAGGCGCAATGCCCAAGGTCAAAGTGTAAGTGGATTGTAAGGGATTAGGATACTAGAGACAGCAGGGCTTCCGCTACATCCGTCTGATACCCCTACGTGGGGCCTACGTCGAGCGCGGGCAGTGCGACAAACTCCATGCCCAGCGCACGCAATGCGGCCTTACCGCGCAGGGTGAGGTCCGTTATGAAATCGAACTGGTCGCGCGGATCGATTGGATAAGCTTTCAACCGGTAATGGGTGCCCCAAGGTTTTTCCGTGGCGATGATCTTGATTGGGCGTTGGAGCTGGAGAAACGCGCTGGTAAGCGCTACGTCATGCAGGGTACGGCTGACGAGAGAACCGTCGTGGGAGGGATGGAGGTAGAAGTCGACGACGCACATAAGATACTGTGTGCCGTTGTTGCTGTTGTAGATCAGCGTATCCCACAGCTTCTGATGAGGGATAGAGACGACAGTGTCGTCCGGCGTGACAATCTCCACGGCTCGCATACCAATTCGCTTGACCTCGCCATACGCGCCTTCCACCGCGATCCAGTCACCTGGGCGGTATGGCATCTCATAGAGCGCAACCACGCCGGCAACCAAACTGCTGACATAATCTTTCAGCGCAAAGCCGAGCACGATGCCCAGCGCGCCGACCAGGGCAAGCACGTTCTCAAAGGTCGGCTCGACCACGCGCGGGATGATCAGCAGAACCGCAACAGCGATGACAATAAGACGCAAGACTGGGACTGAGGCCAGCACATAGGGCCGATATGTACCGGGCGTGCGGTCGGCCAGCCAGGGCAGCAGCCTTTGGGTTACCACCGCCACCAACACCGCGCCAGCAACAATGATCGCGATCTCAATAATCGCGCCCCGATCGAGGCTAATGATTTCGGGGGACAGGCTGTTGAAATCCATACGCGCTTCCTTAATCGACCAGATACCCTTCGGCCCGCAGAATACGCCGTGCTTCGGGATAGGCCAAGGGCGTCACCTGCCACACGTCTGCTTCGTTCAACACGAAGCCGGCGGCCTGCAGCGCCAACAAGGTCTGCACAATGTCGTACCCAGAGAGCGGCAATACCTGCAACAGCAGATCGGCGCTCAATCCGCCGTGAAGCAGCAGGGCATGGAGCACAAACGCCTGTTCGCGGCGCCGGAGCTTGGGTAGGGACGGACGGTTGACACGTTCCCAGGGACTTACCCAGATAGTGGTGGCGCCGCTCGAATCACCGTCTTGACCGTTGCTCTCCTCGCCTTCTTTCGGGAGCTCGTCCGGATCGGCCAGCAGGCTCTGCCGCCAGGTCGCCCACGCCACGCCGGCTATGCCGCGGCTATAGATAGCCAGATGACTCAGATAGTCGGAGCGCGCGGCGCTGCCTGACTCGCCATTGTGCTCATCCGGGGCGAGCAACACATAGGCGCCGTTGTCGGACTGGCGAAACGCGTACCGGCTGCTCCCACCGTGACTGGCCAGCTGTTGAAACCAGGTGGCCAGTTCCGCTTCGCTCAGCGCCTGTAGTTGGATCCTGCGAGATACGCGGCCGTACCAGATGTGGCTAAGGAAAGCCCACGCCCATGTATCGCACGCAATCACGCAGCGGCCATACGCGCCCGACATGACTGCATCGAAGAATGCCCGTACCAGGGATAATCCCCGTAGGTTGCGGAGATAACATTTCTCCAGCGCCGGGAGAACCCAAGGGCCGTCCTCGCGTGGTAGCATCTCTAGCCAGCTGCGATCTTGCTGGAGAATCTGTTCGGGTGACGGTGGCTCAAGGATGGGCAGGCCTTGTTGGCTGGCCCACAGCTCGACAATTGGCCTTGTACCGCTGTGAGGCGGGCCAAGCACGATGATGGCTGGGCTGTCCGGCGTTTCATTGTGGGACCATTCGTTCAGCGCGGCTGCCAGCGCGGCCGCGGCCGCGCTCCACTCTATCTCAGGTGCGGTGCGGCGCAGCATCCAGCTTGAGAGCGCCCGGAGTGTGTCCACAGCTTTGAACACCGGCTGCTCTGGTTCCGAGCGCTTGCGTAGCCCGACAATAAAGTCAGCGAGGCTGGAGCGCACAGTGGCCTGGACCGTGGATTCCGGCGGCCTATATTCACCGGCCGGCACAAAGCGCCAGATCGACTCCTGGGTATCTATACTGTGGGTGGCGCTCAAAGACGGGTCGTTGGTTTCCATCGTTGCGGGTTGTTAGCGATCACGAACGTCTGGGGGCGACTGTTTGGGCGTTTGCGAGCAAACAGCGCCCAACGAAGTGCGGAATTTGGCGATAACTGTGGCGCCAGGCGGGAGGGCTACACCTATTGTATATCACACCCAGGGCTGCGTTGTCACGCCAGCGCTGCTGCCAGGCGCGTTTCCGGACCGGGTGAGAGGCCGTCCTGGAATCCGACCCAAATGGTCTCTACGGTGACGCCGCGCCCGGCAGCTGCGAGGAAGGTGTTACACCCGGCGCCATCTAATATGCAGCCAAGAGTACGGATCTGTGCGATACTGTCTGTTGCAAAGAGGCAATGACCGAGCTGGACCGGCGTAACACAGGAGATGCGCTCTTGGGATCGAGTTGTGACGCGTTCAGGCCCGAGCTCGCTCAAGGGATTGTCTCTGTGGGAATGCTGCTACCACCTATTCAATGGATGGATGTGAATTCATTTGAGCGACATACACAACACTTCTTCTGAAAACGCGCATGAGAACCTGGACCAGGCACAGGCCGGCCTGACGTTCGAACAACTATCTGATCGCTTGCGCGCGGCCGCGGCCCGTGCGGGTTGGACCAAGTTGATGCCGGTGCAAGCCGGGGCGATTCCGCTGCTGTTGGCCGGTCGCGATGCCATGATTCAGGCGCGCACAGGCAGCGGCAAGACAGGCGCGTTCCTGCTGCCGATGCTGGAAAAGCTGGATCCAGCCCACCCCCATTGCCAGGCCTTGATTCTGGCGCCTACACGCGAACTGGCACGCCAGGTACGTCAGGAAGCAGAGCTGCTCTTTGGCGACAGCGGCCTGCGCACCGTGGCCGTGTATGGCGGTGTGGGCTATGGCGCCCAGATCGATGCGTTGAAAAAAGGGGCCCATATCGTGGTGGGTACGCCTGGACGTGTTCTGGACCATCTCCTCAAACGTACGTTGACTCTGGACCACCTGCGGCTGTTGATCTTTGACGAGGCGGACCGCATGCTGTCCATGGGCTTCTATCCGGACATGGTGGAGCTGCGACGGTATCTGCCTGCCCGCGCGCTTCACACAGCCATGTTCTCGGCCACCTTTCCTGCAGCCGTGATGCGCACGGCACATCAGTTCTTGCGCGACGCGGAGTTCCTGTCACTGAGCCGCGATCATGTGCACGTCACAGATGTCGAGCATGTCTACTATCTGGTGCCGGACATGGGCCGCGAGCGTGGTCTGGTACGCCTGATCGAGATGGAGAACCCATCGAGCGCCATCATCTTCTGCAACACCAAGGTGCGGGTTCACTTTGTGGCTGTCGTGCTCCAGCGTTTCGGCTACGACGCAGATGAACTCAGTGCGGACCTTTCGCAGAAGGAGCGCGAGCAAGTGCTGGCCCGTGTTCGCCAGGGCACTCTGCGCTTTCTTGTGGCCACGGATGTGGCGGCGCGGGGACTTGACATCCACGACCTGTCCCACGTCATACAGTTTGAGCCGCCCGAGGACACGGAGGGCTACATCCACCGGGCGGGCCGTACAGGGCGCGCGGGTGCGACCGGTGTGGCCATTACCCTGGTCAGTAGTTTGGAAAAGCTCGCGCTGGATCGCATTGCCAAGCGCTATGATATCGAGTTTCAGGAACGCGCCCTGCCTACGGAAACCGATGTGGAGGCCATCGTGGCCGAACGGTTGACCGCGTTGCTCGAAGCGCGGCTGCGCGAACGCGACAATCTGCAGGCCGAACGGAGCCGCCGCTTCCTGCCGCTGGCGCGCAGTCTGGCCGAAAGTGAAGACGAACTGGCCATTGTGGCGATGCTACTGGATGACTATTACCAGCAGCTGCTCCATGCGCCCGTTTCCCAGCCCGGAGAGAGCGAGCCCGCAGCGGAAGAGAAACCGTCACGTTCACAGCGGCGCCGGCGCTCCGGGCGCCGCAGGACATAAATGCCAGGCGCTCTGTTGCCGCGCAATCAGCGCCTGTTTTCCCTTTGACGAAGCACGTTCCCTGCGGTAGCATTTCCACCAGAATTCACGTCTCCCGGATCAATTAACACTCAAACTACGCATCAATCAAGTTCGGAAGGGAAGCAGTCAGCCCGCATTATGACCACTTTGCGTCCCATCATCCGTCCCGCAATCGCGTTTCAGCCCGAAGCGCGCGCCCATTTTCACACCGGCATGGCGCGTGTTACCGACATGCTCGCCGCCACATTGGGGCCCATGAGCGGGCATGTGTTGTCGTTCAGCGACACCTCCAAAAAAGTAGAAGCGATCGATGACGCGGCTACTACGTTGCGCCGTATCATAAGCCTGGGCCGGCCTGAGCTCGATGTAGGCGCCATGCTGGTGCGCAACGTCATCTGGCAGCTTGAGCAGCGCGTGGGCGATGGGGGTGCCACCGCGGCTGTTCTGTTGCGGGCTCTGGTCGACGCAGGTTTTCGCCAGGTGACTGCAGGCGCCAGCCCCATGCGTCTGGTCCAGGGAATGCGCCGCGGTGGAGAGATCGCGGTCGCAGCCTTGCGCGGCCAGGCGCGGCCCGTCCACGGTGAACGCGCGCTGGCCAGGGTGGCGCGCACCATTATGGATGACGACGATCTGGCGGCGGTGCTGGGCGAGTTGAGCTATCTCCTGGGCGCTGATGGTCATTTACAGGTCGAGATGTACGTAGCGCCCTATCTCCATCGCGTCTATATAGGCGGGGCCCACTTCGGCGCACGGATCGCCAGCATGTATTTTTACACGGAGACACAGCGCCAGCGTGCGGTCGTCCCGTCCCCTGCTGTCGCGTTAGTGGATGAGCCGCTCGCCGATGCGCAGCAGGCCCTGGCTTTGCTCGAAGCCGCGGCCGCGGGAGGCCACAAGGCACTGCTCATTATTGCACCGGAGACGCGGGGGGCTGCGCTCAGTCTACTGGTGAGCAATCACACCCGGCCTGCCGACAAACGCAAGCTGGCTGTGTTGGCCGTCAGCCTGTCGGCTACCGGTGACGCCGTGCGCACCGCGCGCCAGGACCTGGCTCTGCTCACCGGCGCCACGCTCCTCGGGAAGCAGGGAATGCGCCAGATCACATCGGTGCGCCCGGACGACCTGGGCAAAGCGACGCGCGCGGAGTTCGTGAACAACAGCCTGCTGCTGACTATCGATTCGGCGCGCCGTGCGGCGGTGCAGGATGAAGTGACGCTCCTGCGGCGGCGGCTAGATTCGCTGTCTCCTGAAGACGAAGAGCGCGAAGCGTTGACCCAGCGTCTGGCTGGTCTCAGCGGTGGCATCGGTATGCTCAAGATCGGCGCCTATCATCAGACCGCGCGCGATATGCGACGCGCGCAGGCTGAACGCGCCTGGAAGGTATTGAAGGCCGTACAGCGAGACGGCGTTGTGCCCGGCGGGGGCGCGGCGCTACTACACTGCACGGCCGCGGTGCGCGAGGCGGCAGCCGCTGAATCGGAGGCGGATCTGGCCCTTGGCATGCGCGTCGTAGCCGACGCGCTGGCCGTCCTGGTGGAGCGTGTGCTGGAACAGGGATCGCCGGCTGCGTACGACGCGCGCCTGGGCGTGGTAGTGGATGCCTATGACCACGGTCTCTTGGATGCGGCGGAGGTGGTCACCGAGGTGCTCCAGGCTGCAGTCAGCGGTGCGGCCATGATCTTGAGCACTGACGCCATTGTTTATCATAAGAAGCCACAACAGAGCTTCAAGCCATAGCGAGTAGGCAGCTTCAGCGCCTGCCCCTCTCCCACGGTACATAGATTGGAATCACTATGCCTGTCATACTGTCACTGGCCCGAGAGCGCACGACAACGTGGGCGGCAGGGCCGGAAGGACTCTATCGGTACGAGCAGCAAGCGCTGATCCCCGAACCGCAACCCCAAACCCATCCAGCCTGTTGTGCAGTTGCGGGCGACTATCTGCTCATGGGCGGCGCGCCCCATGGCGTCGCGGTGCGCAATCGCGAAGAGAGTTGGCAAGCCAGCTGGATGGATGGCGTCGAGGCGCAGGTCATCTGTCTGGCGGTCGACCCGCGGGAACGAGTGACTGGAGTCGTGTTGGCTGGCACCGAAGGCGGCGGGATCCTGCGCACCGAAAACCGAGGCCAGCACTGGTCCGTCTGCAACTTCGGCTTGCAGGAGTTCGAGGTCTTCTGCCTGGCATGGGCCTCGCCGCAGCCCGCAGGCGCCTGGCCGCCGCAGGAGATCGTCTTTGCGGGTACGGGCAGCGCGATCTACCGTTCTCCCAACGGCGGCCGGGGCTGGCGTCGCTGTACCGCCGCCGGCGCGCCCGTGCTTTCTCTCGCGGTTGCCAGCGACTTTCACAACAGTGGCGCCGTTCTGGCCGGCACCGAAGGCGCGGGTCTGTGGCGCTCGACCGATGGAGGCCACTCTTTTGCCCCAGTGCCAGGCACGCCAGAAGTCGTCAACGCGCTCGTCGCGCATCCGGCCGGCTGGCTGCTCAGCGATCTTGATCAACTGTGGCGTTCGGCCGACGGCCTGACCTGGACGCCCGTCGCCGGCCCCCGGCCGGCATTGGTTCTCCTTTCTACCCCGGATGGGATCTTGGCTGGCGGCGTGGATGGTGTAGAACTTGTTCTGGAAGGTCAAGATCGGTGATTTCCAAGACGAGGTGTCCCAATGTCGATCTTCATTGGCTTTCGCCCGCCCATTGCCTTTCACACGAACATCCTGACAATCTTCCCTGGCTTCCAACCCTGGAGCCTGCCCAAGCTGGCGCGGTGGGCCGTTGAAAACGGCTTCGACGGGCTGGAAGTCGGACCTGCTGTGCCGCTCAAGGCTGAGGATTTTGCGACGGCCCGGCGGATCGGCGCGACGATCTTCTCTCTGACCTACGGCCGCAACGTGCTTGCGGCTGATCGTGACGAGCGGTCCCTGCACCAGCGCAACGTTCTCGACCGCGTCCGCTTTGCCGGCGACCAAGGCATCCCCTTGGTGGTGCTGGCCACGGGGCGAGCGCCAGGCCAGAGCCTGCGCGCGAACCTGCCCGCGGTCATCGACTGGTTCGGCGAACAGGTGCTGCCCCTTGCGCGCCAGGGCGGTGTTACGCTGGCCGTGGAGAACTGCCCAGCTGTTGGCAACATCGCCACCAGCCCTGCTATGTGGGACGAGCTCTTCAACAAAGCGCTGACTGAGCTGACGTTGGGCTTCGATCCCAGCCACCTGGTCTGGCAGTTTGTCGATGTGTATGCCGCGCTGGGGGACTATGCGCACAAGGTGACCCACGTTCACGTCAAGGATGCGGTGATCGACCGGACACGGCTGGCAGTGGAGGGTATTGATGGCGAAGGTTGGTGGCGCTACACGCTGCCAGGATGGGGCGAGCTCAATTGGGCTGCCATCATTGCCACGCTGCAACGGAGCGGCTATCGCGGCTGTCTGAGTATCGAACACGAGGACGCCGTGTGGGATCGCAGTGAGGGACAAATACTGCAATCGCTGGTGTTGAGCCGTCGCTATCTGGAGCAATTCTTGGGTCAGCCGGTTGAGGTGCCTCCTGTTGAAACTGTCGCTCCCGATAAGGTGGCCGGCGTAAGGCCCATCTGAGCTTCCCGTCCCGCAGGCGCGAAAAGACCGGGTACACGCGTAGTTGGGGTCACCAACTACGGACTGGCGCGACCTGCGGGCATATTACTCAATTCCATTCTGATTGGTTTCGAGAGAGGTTTCTTGTCCATGACTGCCCGTTTTCGCATTGGTTTTATTGGCGCGGGCCGCATGGCGAACATCCATGCCGGTCACTTGCAGCTAGAGCATGATGTCACGATCGTGGCCGCGGCCGATATCGACGCAGATCGCGCGGCCGGCTTCACCGCCCAATGGGGCGGAGCCGCCTACACGGACCACCGCGCTATGCTCGACCATGAGGAGCTGGACGCCGTATACATCTGCACGCCGACGGCCACGCACGCACGGCTTGGTCTCGATGCTGCCGAGCGAGACCTGCACCTGTTTGTGGAAAAGCCCCTGGACCTGGACCTGGCCGCGGCCACCCGTCTCGTGCACGCTGTCGAGCGCCGCAACCTGATTGCCATGACTGGCTTTCAGTGGCGCTACACTGAGGGGTACCAGCGAGCTGCCGAACTGATCGGCGACGAGCCTGTAGCCCTCGTGAATTTGCGCTGGTATTGGACGCGGCCCCCCATTCGCTGGATGTGGGATCGGAGCCAGGCAGGTGGCCAGCTCGTAGACCAGAACATCCACCTGGTAGACGTCAGCCTGGGCCTGGCCGGGCCAGTGGACACAGTCTACGCCATCTACAACGAACGGCAGGCCAACCAAGAGCCTGAGTTTCTCAACTGGGACGCCTACGCGGTCACGCTCCACTATCGAAGCGGCGCAGTGGGGGTCAGCGCCAGCACCTATGCCCTCTTTCCAGAGATTCAGGAGCCACCCGCGGCTGACTTCGCGTTGCGTGACCGGCTGGTACGCGTGACGGACCGGGGCGCATCCCTCTTTGTGCCATCAGGAGTGCAAGAGTGGCCCAATTCCGAACCCCTCCATCGTGGCGTCAACCGCGCGTTTATCGCCGCGTTGCGGGCGGGCGATCCCAAGGCCGTCAAGACGCCCTTGCGCAGCGGCCTGATCGCGACGGCCGTGGTATTGGCTGCCAATGAATCCGCGCACACCGGCCAACCCGTTGCCGTTCCGGCCTTGCCAGAGAGCGCACCGGCTGGTGGATGATTCGGCCGATAGTTGCTGAATGATGGTTGCTGAAGGAGTCTGAGATGAGCGCAGAAGCCCTGACGGTGGCGCTGGTCGCGATTGCCCGGCCTACCTTCGATGTTCCTTTGGCCCAATCGATGGCCAGCGATGCCGCAGCACAGCTGCACGGAGCCGGCTTCACGGTCACGGGCAGCGGCGACACCCTGATCATGGACGGCAGCGCCACCGAACAGACGCGTCGTCTTCTCGCCGGCGCCACGTTCGACGTTCTTGTGCTGCTCCAGGCCAGCTTTGCCGATAGCAGCGTGGCTGTTGAGTTAGCGCAGCTAGCCCACGAGCGGCGTGTTCCCGTGCTCCTGTGGGCTGTGCCCGACGCGCGCGCAGGAGGACGCCTGCGGCTCAACAGCCTCTGTGGCATCAACCTGGCGGCCCATGCGCTAATGCTGCGCCATATCGTCTATGACCATCACCTGGGGCTGCCTGGCGATCCGTCAATTGTGGAGAAGATCGCGCAACTGGCGCGCGTGGGCGGCGCGCTCCGCCGGCTGCAAGGGGCCATTATTGGGCTAGTCGGTGACCACCCGGCCGGCTTCGACACCTGCGCCTACGATGCCGCAGATCTCGCGCACCTCTTTGGCGTCGAAGTGCGGTCGCTGCCGCTCACAGCGGTGCTCGCACAGGCAGCGTCCACGGCCGAGGCCGAGCGGGACGCGTTCGTGGAACGGGTGGCGGCCTTCACGCCCAACCTGGACGCGTTGGACCGCAGTGGGGTACGGGGCACTGCAGGGGTTTACAGTGCGCTGCGTCGCACTGTGAACGACCTCCAATTGGCCGGGCTGTCGGTGCGCTGCTGGCCCGAGTTTTTCACTGAGTTGGGCTGTGCGGCCTGTGGCGCCATGAGCGTGCTCAACGAAGAACGCTGCCCGGCCAGCTGTGAGGCCGATGTCAACGGCACAGTCACCTCGTTGCTGCTACAGGCGCTAAGCGGCGAACCCCCGTTGATAGCCGATCTGGTCTCAATCGAACCGGAAAGCGACTCGGGTGTGCTCTGGCATTGTGGTCTGGCGCCTGCCAGCATGGCCGACCCGCAGGCGGAGGTGCTGGGGACTGTGCACAGTAATCGTGGGTTGCCCCTGCTCTTCGAGTTTCCCCTCAAGCCCGGGCGTGTCACCGTGGCCCGGCTGCATCGCACGGTAGCGGGAGCGGGGACGCGGGGATACCAGTTGGCAATAGGGGGCGGCACGATGCTTCAGGCGCCCAAGAGCTTCACAGGCACCAGCGGCGTCATCCGCTTCGACCGGCCGGCCCTGGATGTCTTTGACACCGTCATGCGTGCTGGGCTGGAGCACCACATCAGCTTTGTCTACGGCGATGTGCGCCACGAGCTGCGCTGGCTGGCCCGCATGGTAGGGCTCACGGTGCTGGACCTGACTTGAAGCACTCTATTCCCTTATATGCGACCGCTGCCGCAGCAGCCGGGCTGAGTTGCCAAGGATGGCCAGATCGGGGAGGGACTGGGCCGCGGCCGCGACGATGGGTGGTATCAGACCCAGCGCGGCCAGCGAGAGGCCGGCAAGATTGTAGACGGCAGTAAAGCCCAGGTTGCCTTTGACCACACGCATGGTGCGCCGCGCAATCCGGAGCACTTCCGGGACCAACAGCCAGTCATCCCGCATCAAGGCCACATGGGCCGCTTCCAAAGCGATGTCGGCTCCGGCCGCGCCCATGGCAAGGCCAATGTCTGCCTGGGCCAGGGCGGGCGCATCATTGACGCCATCGCCCACCATGATTACGGTATGGCCGCGTCCTTGATATTCCTTGACGATGGCGAGCTTGTCCTCAGGGAGCAAATTGGCGCGGTAGGTTATGCCCAGCTGAGCTGCCAGCGTCGCCGCGGCGGGCGCATGGTCGCCTGTGAGCAGCTCGATATGACGGATACCAAGTTCCCGCAACTGTGCGATGGCCGCCGGCACTTCCGGACGCAAGGTGTCCCTCGCCGCCAAGATGCCCGCGGCTTCGCCATCCCTGGCCAGCCACAAGAGCGTCTTCCCTTCGTTTTCCAGCGCCACCGTGGCGCTTTTGTCGCCTGCGGCCACCAGGCGACGGTTGCCGACCGCAATCACATGCCCGTCGATGGTTGCCTCGACGCCCATGCCCGGCAGCGCGCGGAACGCTGCCGGCTCGGTGAGGTCGAGCCCGGCCTGCTCAGCCGCCAACCGTACCGCCGAAGCCAGGGGATGTTCGGAGTAGTGCTCGGCCGAGGCGGCCAGGCGCAGGATCTCTTCTTGCGGCATGCCGTTGAGAGGCACCACATCTGTGATCTGAGGTTCCCCCAGGGTTAGGGTGCCGGTCTTGTCAATCAAGACCGTGTCCGCCCGGTAGAGCAGCTCCAGGTACTTACCGCCCTTGATCAGCAAGCCACGCCTCGCCGCGGCGCCGATTGAGGCCAGCACGGCAATTGGAGTGGCCAACGCAATGGAGCAGGAACAGGCCACGACAAGTACAGCGGCAGTGGCCAAGGGATCGCGGCGGACCAGCAGGGTCAGCAACGCCAGGCCCGCCACAACTGGCAGGTAATAGGCGCTGAAGCGGTCGGCAAAACGTTGTACTGAGGCCCGGTTGGCCTCGGCCTCTTCCACCAGGCGGACGACGCGACCAAAGGTGGTGCCGGCGCCCACGCGTTCGGTGCGGATCCGCAGGCCGCCAAGCTGCGCTACAGTGGCGGCATAGACATGTGCCCCGGGCCCCACGTCGACCGGCATGGATTCACCCGTGATCGTGGCCTGGTTGATGGTAGCGTTCCCGCTTAGTACCGCGCCGTCGACCGGAATCTGCCCGCCAGGGCGGACGACAACAACATCGTCGGGCAGAACTTCCCCAATCGGGATCTCGACCTCTGTCCCATCGCGTTCCACAAATGCGGTCTGTGGGGCAAGGGCAGCCAGGTCCTTGACGGCCCGCCGCGCGCTTTCGGCCGTTGTCTTCTCAATATAGTCGCCGACACGCATAAAAAAGACCACCACCGCGGCTGTTGTCCATTCACCGACGGCCAATGCGGCAATGACGCCCAGCGTCATGAGGGTGTGAGACGTGATCTGGCGCCGGAGCGTAGCCGCTGCCACATTGCGCAAGACGGGGTACCCGCTCAACAACACGAGCACGGCGCCGGCCATAAAAGGCA
>JACFMY010000128.1 GCA_019455155.1 Caldilineaceae bacterium | reverse complement strand
AGGCAAAACGCATCATGGCCGACCTACCGGCCGTGCTGACAGGCAACGTAATCAGGAAGGGCAGCCCGGACGCGTGTAACTCTGCGGTGGATAGTGCGGTCAGCCACATGCTGCCGAACAGATATAACATCTCGCCGTCGGCCGACAGCTGCAGTCCGCTGGGCCGGCTTCCGAACCAGGGCAGCGCCGCAGCCAACGCCAGATCGTCTACGCGCAGCACCCAGAGGGCTTCATCGTTGATCAGATAGAGCCACTCCCCTTTCGCATCGAGGACGACTTCACCTGCCAGGTGCGGCAAGCGCGCTACCTGTTCATGGTCGCGCCATAGCCCCAACCAGCTGCCCAGAGGACCATTCTTGGCTGCAAATCCCACGGCCAGCAACCCGGCCTCGGCTGCGCTGGCAGGTGTGAAGAAGGTGCCATTGCTCTGGACCAGCCGTTCCCTTTCCAGGGTATCCAGGTCATATGCATACAGCGTCTCCGGGTTGTGCGGCGGTGAACCGTATAGGTTATAGACGGTGACGTAGAGCCGCCGCTGAACGGGGTCGACCGCCAGTCGCTGTGGACGGTCGCCCTGGAACTGTGCGGGCGTCCACGGCTCAAGCAACGTTACGGCGGGAGCCGCCAGATCCATGGCGTCGTACCGCCACAAAGCTTCGCCATCCGTAATAAAGAGGAAATCGTCCGGCGCAGCCGCCATAGGCCCAAACGGGTCCATGGCGCCCTGTTCGCTGAGATCGGCCCGCGCCAGCACGACCGTGCGCGCCAGCGCGGCGGAGCCCACCCAGAGCTGGTTACTCGTGGCAGCCAAATAGGCCGGGCGATCCGTCAGCCCCGTCACCAGAGCCCCGCTGCGCTGGATGGGCGCCAGTGTCTGTGGATCCAGCCGCCAGACCACATGACGTGCGTCGAGCACAAAAAGCGCGCCATCTGCTGCGACGGTCCAGCCCAGATAGGGGGGCAGGGGCGTTGCCGCAGACGGGGAGACCACCTGCGCCGGCCGTTGCCACGCCTGCGCTGCGCCAGCCAGTAGCAGGCTCAACGAGAGTGTGGCCGCGAGCAGTCCAGCTGCGAAAGCTCGCCTCGACATTATGTCACCTCCGGTTCATGGGGGCGAAATCGGGAATTGAATCACAAAGCGCGTCTCGCCGGCGTCGCCTTCGACACCGATCGACCCGCCTTGAAGCAACACAAGCTGCCGGGTGATGGCCAGTCCTAGACCGCTGCCGCCCTGGTCACGGGCGCGCGCTTCATCCGAGCGCCAGAAGCGGTCAAAAAGATGAGCCGCCGTGTCGGGGTCCAGCATCCCGGAATTGCTGACCGTGAACTCGACATGGTCCCCTTGGGCGCGCGCACGGATGGCGATCCGTCCCGGCGCCGCGGTATGGCGCAGCGCGTTGGAGAGGAGGTTGTCAAAGATCTGCAGCGCCCGGGCCGCGTCCGCGGTGACCGCCGGCAAGGGCTCTACATCGTACGTTAACTCAATACCGGCATCCTGGGCCAGCGGTGCAAAACGGGCCACGGCCTGCCGCACCAGCGCTTCCGGCTCCACCGCCTCGAGCTGGAGAGGCAGGCGGCCGGCCTCGGCCTGGGTTAGGAGCCGCAGATCTTCCACCAGGCGGTTCAGATGGAGAGCCTGGTCATAGGCCACGGCAAGATGTTCCCCATCTAGCGGATAGACCCCGTCCATCATGGCTTCCAGATGGCCGCGCAGAACCGTCACGGGCGTGCGCAGCTCGTGGGCCACGTCCGCGGCCATCTGCTGGCGCAGCTCCTCGGCCCTGGCCAGCCGTGCGGACATGGCATCGAATTCGGCAGCCAGCCGGCGCACTTCCGTTGTACCCCCTGTGGGGGAAAAGCGCTTCGAAGAAGTAGGTGACCAGGCGCTCACCCGAGCGGTGAGCCGCTGTAAAGGGCGCGTCAATTGCACCGCCAGCACGATACCTAACAGGAGCGCAACGACAGTAGTTGAGGCGGCCGCTAAGAGGAGTCCATCGTTCACCTGCGTGGTAAATTGGCTTTCAGCGTCTAGGAGCGCCTGGTCGCCCGGCGTCTGCTGGCCCAGGGTTCCGATTCGCTGGCCATCCAGCGTCAGGGGCACCGTGCGGCTGGTTGCCGCCTCGTCCAGTCGCCGCCCAATCCAGGCAGGATCGGTAGCCGCCGCGATGATGCCGTCCAGGCCAGCTACAAAGGTGAGTAGCCCACCCGCGCCGCGGCCCTCGCCACGCCCGCCCACGCCAGCCAGGACGACCTCACTGCCCGTCCAGGTGCCGGTGCGAGCGTAGTACTCCACAAGCGAATTCACCAGCGGCCGGCCAAAGATGGCCGCGTTGCGTTCGCTGACATAGGTGCGGAAACTGTTCTGGACTGACTGGTAAATGACGATCGTGACCACAGCCAGCACGGCCCAGGTCACAAGGAGAAACGCGAGAGCGAGTCGAACCCAGAGCCTATTCATGGTCGGGCCGCATGCGATAGCCTACGCCATACACCGTCTCGATATAGTCCGGATCGCGCGGGTCGGTCTCGATCTTTTTGCGTAGATTCTTGACATGCACATCGATGGTGCGCTCGTAGGCTGCGTACGCCTCGCCCTCCAACTGGTCAAGCAGCTCCATGCGGGTAAACACCCGTCCGGGACGCGCCATCAAGATCCCGAGCAGACCGAACTCATTGGGCGTCAGCTCTACTGGCTGGCCACGCAGGGTCACCGTGTGGGTTTCGCCGTTGAGCTCCAGGTCACGGACGCGCCAGAGCTCGGGCTCAGCAGCCAGCTCGCCATACGCGCGGCGGAGCAGCGCGCGCACCTTGGCCACAACCACCCGGGGGCTAAAGGGCTTGGTGATGTACTCATCGGCGCCGATTTCGAGCCCGGCAACCTGATCGATATCATCGATGCGCGCCGTTAGAAACATCAGGGGGACACCGCTCTCTTTCCGAATCGCCCGGGCCACGGCCCAACCGTCCATCTCGGGCATCATCACATCCAGCAATACCAGGTCTGGCGTCACGTCACGAAAGTGAAAAAGCGCTTCGCGCCCCGTCCGGGCCGTTACGACATTGAAGCCGTCCTGGCGCAGATAGGCGGAGAGGGTCTCGAGTATGTTCTGTTCGTCATCGGCAACCAGGATCGTACGTGTCATACGCGTTGGCGAGCTGTTGCTTGGGGCATGGGTGACCCCGCGCGGAGCAGGGGAAGGACCATCACAACCGTGCTGTTGTGGGCGTTGGCAGTCAGTATAGCACAGCAGCGCGGCCATGCCACAGCGGTGGATAGCGGGGTGAATCGCGCGTAGGATCAGCTTCCATGAAGAGGCGCAGCCGTCATTCCAGCCCGGAAAGGTCGGACACAATCCCGAGAAGCCGTGCGTATTATCCGGCCCTTTGCTCGCGCAACGATAATATCAACATGATCAGCGCCAACACTGGAATGATGATGTTCCCAACCGCACCGGGGGCCGTGCCCGCGGTTTCGAATGGCTTGACAAAACCGAGCAAGAGCCGGCCACTCCACTCAAACAGAATGAAGAGCCACATAAGCGGGATCAGCGCACGATAGCGCCAGAGCACGAGCACGTACAGCAATCCGAACATCAGTTGCGTCAAACCCCACTGGGCAAACATGCCAATGATCACGACTGCGGCCCCCGGCGAGTAGGCATCAAGTGGAATGGTGGCGATAGACTGCGCGCCACCGTCCGGAAGGAAGATGTGGGCGAGGGAGCGAGCAATGGTGAGCAAAGTCATCGCCACAAAGCCCCACTTTGCCACAGCCGAGCCGCGGTACTCGTTCGTTATGGTCCTTGGGAGCAGGGTTTCAATCATTCGATCGGTTTCCTTTTGCCTATTCTTGTAGATTAACTCTGTGCAGCACAGTCAGCAATGTAGACAGCGCCACGGTCAAACATACCAGCAGAAACAGCATGCTGCGTAAATCTCCCCCTGTATTTGTCACGCCTTCAGTCGCAAGAAAGAGTATATTGAGGAGAAGATATGCGCCGATGGCACTGACCGCCATTCGCACAGTTTTCCCGCTGATTCTGCCGGACATCACAATTGCCACCCATGCGAAGATAATGAGGTTGGCAACAACTCGCACCGGCTCTAGCTGATCGGTTGCGGCGTGAATGACGATATCAAGCAGTTGAATCATGACAATTACGCTACCCAGCCAGTTGGACGAGGCAGATATTTCGGTATGTTGCATTGTGGGTTCCTTCAATCGGCATTTTACTTTCGAATACTGGTCTGTCATCCGGTCAAGTATGGCCGCGAATATTCTGGTTCACCAGCTGCTCTTCACCCGCGTCTTGTTTCCCTGTTCGTTCTCCGCACACACAAAAACAATCTGCCATCTTCGCATTGAAGATGGCAGATTATTCTACCTGTTGCGTTAGTTGGAATGACCCGGCTTTAAGGCAGTGATGCGAGCGCTGAAGACGCGCGGCATCCCTTCCTGCACCGGCACGATCTCGTCTGCGCTGCGCTTGTCAGCGACATTGATCTCCACAAAGCCGGCCTCGCGCATGAGAGATGTGTAGGTATCGACGTCAATGGCCCCAGTGACACATTCGGCCCAACGCGCCATATCAGCCCGCAATGCTGGACTAAACTCGCCCTCTGTGACAATATCGCTGATGGAAATGCGGCCACCTGGCTTCAAAACCCGGAACGCTTCGCGGAAGACAGGCGCCTTGTCGGGTGCCAGGTTGATGACACAGTTCGACATGATGACGTCAACGCTGTTGTCTTCCACGGGCAACGCCTCGATCTGTCCCCGGCGAAACTCGACGTTGGTCACGCCCATGCGCTCCTTGTTGGCGTTGGCCTTCTCCAACATCGCCGGCGTCATATCCACGCCGATCACATAGCCGCTCTCACCGACCTGGCGGGCCGCCAGAAAGCAATCGATGCCACCACCGCTGCCCAAATCGAGCACGCGCTCTCCGGGCTGTAGCGCGGCAATGGTCACAGGGTCTCCGCACCCCAGGGAAAGGCCAGTCACGTCGACGGGCAGGCCGGCCAGCATGTCCGTATCGTAAAGGGAGGTCGCGTTGTCGCTGTCGCAGCACTCTGCATCGCTGCCGCAACAGCTGACGCCCTGACCCTGGGCAATCGCGCCGTAGCGTTCCTGTACGACCTGGTGAATATCGATGGGGGTAAGTAGCTGTTCGCTCATGTCACTCCTCTTTCAAATTGATACACATCAATATGTTGGGTAAAAAAACACGAGATCAGGCACCGGTTACCTGGATCTCGTCCGGCCGGATGACAGTCGTACGGTAGTCGGGCGCGAAGCTCTGCACCAGCAGACCACAGCAGACAGTGATCTGCTCCTGGTCCAGTGTGTAGAAGTGATGCTTGCCGTCGCGCCGCACCAACACGAGCCCGGCCTCCTCCAGCTTCTTCAAGTGATGGCTGACGGTGGGCTGGTTCACCCGCCCGTCAAGCCGCTCGACGATATCGTTGACACTGAGCCAGACGCAGCAGAGGTGCTTCATGATCTCCTGCCGTGTCTCATCGGCCAATGCCTTAGCAAACAACAGTGGATCCACGTTCATAGGCGTCATTATATCGATGTTTATCGATTTGTCAAGAGGGTAAATCGGGAAATTCTGTTTCATCTTGAAGACAACTTCCAGAACGCTGGGCGCCCTGAGGGTGATATCGACCCCGGTTCTACTTGGTCACGACAACGAAGAAGTCCGGCTCCTCAGGGAAGCCGGACTTCTTACTGTTTGCGATTGCTTTTTCTCCAGACTGTGCTGTCTACTGGGCGACGGATGCGCAGTTCTGGAAGGCCGGCAGGTGCTGCAGCTCGGAGGCATTGCGGAGGGCCGTGACGACCTGCACCATGTCGGGATAATCCTGCAACGTATCCAGCAGCTCGTCGTAGAGGCCGAAGTTGGCGATCTCGGCATCGGCTGCTGCCTGGCACGCGTCCCCTACCGTGGCAAAGTCCGGCAGGTCGACGCTCTCGGGAGCGGCCGGCACATCCACGCCGTAGCGCTCGAAGATGGCCGTCCAGGCATCGATGTGCTGTGCCTCTGCCCGCAGAATGTTGGTGAACGGGCGCACGTTGCCAAACTCGTCGATGACGGCCGCGTAGGTGCCATAGGCATTGTACTCGTCCATGATGCCAGCCGTCATGGCATCGATCACCTCTTGTGACAGCTCACCAGGTGTGGCTGGCGGCAAATTCCACAGCGGATTGGCGCCTGACGGGCCCATACCTTGTCCCCACTGTCCCTTGGCTTCGGACCCCGGGCTACCGGCGTTGCGGCCGTGCATGTGGGACTGGAACTGCCCCTCAGCGTTGTTGCCATACTGGTTGGCCTGGCGTGGGCCAGCGGCCTGTTGCGCCTGGCGCTGCTGCATCTGGCTGGTTGTGCCATCATAGAGCGGGCAATCGTCTGGGTCACCGTACGGCCCTTGGGCGTAGAGCACACCTGTGCTGACAACCAACAGGGCCAGCGCCACCACCGTGCTGATGATTACTCTATAGCGTTTCATTGTTCAGGTCCTTTCTGAATCGTCTATTTGCTTGAACTGTCTATAGAGTAGTGCGGACCTGTGAAGAACTTATGAAGCGCGCATGTGGAAAATGTAGGGATGTGAGCCCAGCTGGGGCCATGCAGAGGTCAGGCGAGATAGCAGGGGTAAGTGGGAGGAACGACGCTTCAGGCGCCGGTGCGGCCGGTGTATTGGCTGAGGTCGAGGGCAGCGTACAGCCGCGCCTTGGCGGCGTCGGAGAGCTCGGGCTGGGGGAGGTCATGATAGAGCTCGACGGTCTTGCGCAGCGTATCGACGACGACCCGGCAGTCTTCACATCCGGCCAGGTGGCGGTCGATCTCCGCGCAGACTTCCTCGGCAGCCTGGCCATCGAGATAATCGGAGAGATCCGCCAACAGATGTTTACATTGTTCGTGGGTCATCGGTCACCTTCCGTTTTTCAGCCCGGCTCCCGGCCGCCTACGCTCGCCGCGAGCCCTGCGCCAGCTCAGTAAAGTAGGCGGCCAGCCGCTCGCGCAGCCACAGGCGCGCCCGGTGTAACCGCGTCTTGACATTGGCCACCGATATTTCCAGTACCTGGGCCGTTTCCTCGGTGGACATACCCTCCAGCTCACGCAGGATAAAGACAGGGCGCAGCGTCTCCGGCAGCTCGCCGATGGCCTGTTCCAGCTCCGACCGCGCCTCCGCGCTCGCAAATTCCGCTTCGGGCAGGCAACACCAGTCGAAGAGCTCCACAGGCGCCGGCGTTTCATCGTCACTCCCAGCGGCCGGCGTGTCGATGGAGACAAACATGGGCTGCTTCTTGCGCAGCCGCATGAGCGCGGCATTGTAGGCGATCCGGTAAAGCCATGTGCCGAGACCGGAACGTCCTTCGAAGCTGTCGATGGCGTCAAACGCGCTGAGAAAGGTCTCCTGCACGATATCTTCGGCCTCGGTTTCGTCCCCAATCATGCGCAGCGCGACACGGTAAACTGCCGGTGCATGGAGCTCGACACACATGGCACAGGCGCTCTTGTCGCCGGCCCGAATGCGCTCGAGCAGTTCCTGTTCGACGTTCGCAGCGTCCATGATCTTAGATGAGTTGCTCTGCAGGAGGTTCCACGCCATCTGGCCAATATTATACCAAGATCAAGAGCCCGCCCCTAACTGGGACGGGCTCCTCATGCTGGCTGCAACTGTCTTGATAGGGCCTGTCGCCTGGCGCAGCGGGACGCCACCCGCGTCAGTTTGCCATGCGGGCCCACTGCGTCTCGAGCGTTGCCATCGCCTGGGGATCGTTGACGTTCATCAGCTTGGTGATCAACATGCTCTCCGGCACGGCGCCTTCCACGTGGATCACCTCATTGATGACCGTCCGTGGCACGCCGTAGACCTGGTAGCGATTGGAAAGGTGCGGAAACTCAGTCGCTTCCACCATGGACGCGGTCACGTACGCGCTGGCCATGGCCAGCTTGTGCGCCAACAGCACCGCGCGCGGGCAGTAGGGGCAGGTCGGCGTCACAAAGACCTGGATATTGACGGGCGCGCTCAGCTTGGCCAGCTCTTGCAGGGTCTTGTCCGTCAGCCCATGTTCGCCGCTGCTCACCATGCGAATATCTTCAATCAGGGTGCCGAACTCATAGCCCGAAGGAATGCCGTAGAGGCGCACGCCGTAATCCTGAGGTTCGTCCCCTTCGCGCACCACGGCCACGGCCGGAATCTTGTCGATGCCGTAGGTCTCGGCCACCTCTTTATCCTGAACGAAGTCACGCACCTCGACCGTCAGCTTGTCCGAGAGGGCAGCGACTTCATCAAGCAGCTGCCGGGTTTCGGCGCACATGGCGCACTCCAGGGCTCCACCTTCGCCCTGCGTAAACAGAACCAGCTTGACCGGGGTAGCCAGATCGGCAAATGCATCCCGCACCTGGTCTTGAATCTCTTTGTTCAATATCGCGTTGTTCATTTCATAACTCCTGATAGATAACCTTTTGAAGACTGACTGCCGCCTAGACCAGTGCGATCATGGATGGCTTATGCGACGACTTCCTGAATCTCGTATACCAGCCGGATCGGCGCGGCCTCGCGCAACATGGCCTGCGCCGGGCAATATTTCGTCTCGGAGAGCTCCAGCGCCCGTTCCACTGCCGCGGGATCGATGTTTTCCCCGCGCAGCACATAGCGAATCTCTATCTCGGTGAATACCTTGGGATGCTCATTTGCCCGGCGGGCATTCACATGGACCTCGAACCCGGCCACTTTCTGGCGCTTCTTGGTCAAGATCGAGATCACATCCATGGCCGTACAGCCAGCCAGACTCATGGCCATGAGCTCCATGGGCCGGAAGCCGCTATCCTGGCCGCCTACCTCGGGCGCGGCGTCCAGAATAACCTTGTGGCCGCTGTCGGCCGTGCCCTCAAACTGCATACCACCGTTCCAGGTGACGGAAGCTTTCATGAAAATACTCCTTCGTTCCACTACTTGGCCCAATCAACCGCCAATTGCTTGCGGCCGTGGAGCTGCTTGTCGATGGCCATCGCCGCGACCGCGCCTTCGGCGGCCGCTACCACAGCCTGTTTCACATGGTTGCACAGGACATCGCCGATGGCATAGACACCGTCCAGAGCCGTGCGAAACTCATTGTCTACCACCAGACAGCCTGTCTCGTTGACGGGCAGCTGGTCCTGCAGGAAATCGGTAATCGGCCTGGCCCCTTGCAGGTAAACAAAAGCGCCGGTGACCGGCAGCGTCTGTTCGCCCTGACCGCGCACGGCAAACCGTACTCCTTCTACATGTTCGCGCCCAAGAATCTCGCGGAGCGCCGCGCCCGCATACACTGTCACCTTGGGATGCCCTACGATCTCGGCGACCATGGCCGGGGGCGCTTTGAGCTCGGGCGTCGGCGACAGTAAATGTACGTGACGTACAAAGCGCGTGAGAAAGAGCGCTTCCTCCACCGCCTCATCGCTGTTGCCGGCCACGGCCACATCCTGGTCGCGGAAGAACGCTGCGTCACACGTAGCGCAGTAGGAGACACCGCGCCCCAACAACTCGTCCTCACCTTTCACCCGCTGCCCGCGACCCATTGAGCCCGTGGCAATGATCACGGCGCGGGCGGTATAGGTGCCGTTATTGCCAAAGATCATTTTCGGATCGCTTGCCAGGTCGACCGCCTGCACTTTGTCTGAGACAAAGGTAGCGCCAAAGGATTCGGCCTGATCGCGCATGCGCTGCAGGAGCTCGGCGCCGCTGATCTCGCCCAAGATGCCAGGGTAGTTGGCGATCTTGGCGGTAAGGCCCAGCGCGCCCGCGGTAAGCCCTTTGTCAAGGACGATCGTTTTGAGCTCTGCGCGGGCGGTGTAGACAGCCGCCGTCGCCCCCGCAGGCCCGCCGCCAATAATGACGACATCGTAGTCGTATTGATTTTCTGTGGAACCGTTCAAGCTCATGTTCAGATTCATCGTTCGCAACCTCCACTCATCTTAGATGCAGAGAGGAGGGAAAGGTTACAGAGAGGGAGGAGAAACCACCATGACACCATGAACTCCATGGGGCACCATGTTTTCTAGAGGGCGCGGGAGGGTAACCACCATGGCTCCATGGGCTCCATGTGGCACCATGTTTTCTAGAGGAGGCGCGGGAAGCTAACTGCTATGGCGCCATGAATACGAGGGACGCCGTGAGAGAAGATAGAAACGGCAAAAAGAAATTCTGGGTGCATACTGAATCATTCAGGCGCCGGCCCGCCTGAACGTGCGCAATCTCCCCAATAACTCTCAGTGCCAACGCGGCCAAACCCCACTCCCCACTCCATGGTGCCCCATGGAGTCCTTGGAGTCATGGTGGTTAACCCCTCTCTCCCTGACTACGGTGTCAGCACAAAATAGTAAACCGCCAGGAAATGGCAGACGCAGCCGCCCAGTACGAAGAGATGCCAGATGGCGTGGTTAAAGGGGATTCGCTTGAAGCGATAGAAGATCGTGCCCAGTGAATAGACCAGGCCGCCGGTCAGGAGCAGCGCGTTGGCCCTGGCTGGCAGGTTGGTGGCTAGCTCGTATGCCGCGACCAGGCTGAGCCAGCCCATGCCCAGATAGGTGATGAGCGACAGGTTGTGAAAGCGGTTGACAAAGAACACCTTGAAGATGACGCCCGCTACCGCCAGTGTCCAGACGATGACCATAAGCACGACACCGAAGGCGTCGCTCATTGTCAGCAGCAAGAACGGCGTATAGGTGCCCGCGATGAGCAGGTAGATCGCGCTGTGGTCAATCACTCGGAAGACCCGCTTGGTACCGCGGTGCGGGATGGCATGGTACAACGTCGAAGCGGCAAAGAGTAGAATGATGCTGGAGCCATAGATAATGGCGCTGGCCATGTACTGGCTCTCGTGCAGCTGCATGGCACGCAAGATCAGTAACACCAATGCAATGGCGCCAAAGACGATGCCAATTCCGTGGGAAACGGAGTTCAGCACCTCTTCCCAGACCGAATAGACCTTCACCGCGGCTACAGACCGGTCCACAGAACCCTCCCCATCGTTCTATTTACTGCTGATGCGTGCCATTCAAAGACAAAACAGGCAGTTGATTCTAATACAACTGCGCGCGGCACGCTAACGTCAACGAGCTCAACGCTCGCGATCGTTATCTAGCATAAATGCTACCTCGCATCGAAGCAAAGTTGCCGCCTCACGTTTGGGTAGGCTTAGCAGCAGGTGTCCTCCGGTTGGCCGAATGGCCCAACGGCGCGACAATGGTTCCTGCCAACTTCAAAAACATTCCGGTACCTCCGAACCAACAAAGGAGATCCCTATGAAATATGCCAATTTGGGCCGCACGGGTCTCAAAGTAAGCCGGCTCTGTCTGGGTACCATGAACTTTGGTCCCCTGACCAGCGAAGAGGACAGCTTTGCTGTCATGGATCGCGCCCTGGAGGTTGGTATCAATTTCTTTGATACCGCCAACCGTTACGGCGCGCAGGTGCATGTGGGCTACACAGAAGAGATCATTGGCCGTTGGCTGGCACAGGGCGGCGGACGCCGCGAACAAATCGTGCTAGCGACGAAGGTCTATGGCCCCATGGGCGACGGCGTCAACGACCGTGGCTTGTCTGCCTATCACATCCGCAAGGCCTGTGAGGAGAGCCTGCGCCGGTTGCAGACAGACCACATCGACCTCTACCAGATGCACCATGTGGAACGCAGCACTCCCTGGGAAGAGATCTGGCAGGCCATGGAGCAGCTGGTGCGCGAGGGGAAAGTGCTCTATGTGGGCAGCAGCAACTTTGCCGGGCTGCATATCGCGCAGGCGCAATTCGCCGCCGAGAAACGCAACTTCCTGGGGCTGGTCTCAGAGCAAAGCCTGTACAACCTAAACGCCCGCATGATCGAGCTCGAAGTCATTCCCGCCTGCGAGACCTTCGGATTGGGCCTTATTCCCTGGAGCCCGCTTGGCGGCGGCCTCTTGGGCGGCGTGCTCAAACAGATCACCGAAGGCCGGCGCGCCTCTGAGCGGATCCAACAGGCCGCGGAGAAGTACCGGGCCCAACTGGAGCCATACGAGGCATTATGTGATGAGATGGGCGAGGCGCCAGCCAATGTCGCGCTGGCCTGGCTGCTTCACAACCCGGCTGTCACCGCCCCCATCATCGGCCCACGCACCATGGCCCAATTCGATGAATCTCTACGGGCCCTGGAGATCGAGCTCACGCCCGCGCTCCTGGAACGCCTGGATGCCATCTGGCCCGGGCCCGGCGGCACGGCACCCGAGGCCTATGCGTGGTAAATGCCACCAACTTTGAATTGAAAGGAGACAACTGTGCCATTCCGTCCACTTGGCCGCACCGGTGTCATGGTATCGCCCCTGTGCCTGGGCGCCATGAACTTTGGCGGTCCTACCAGCGAAGAAGATTCCATCGCCATCATCAACAGGGCGCTAGACAGCGGCATCAACTTCATCGACACGGCAAATGTCTATAACAACGGCGAAAGCGAACGGATCGTCGGCAAAGCCCTCAGGGAAAACGGCCGCCGGGAGACGGTTGTGCTTGCCACCAAGGTCTTCGGCCGCATGGGTGAAGGTCCCAACGATCAGGGCGTCTCGCGCTATCACATTATCAAATCGTGCGAAGATTCATTGCGCCGGCTGCAGACCGACCACATCGACCTCTACCAGCTTCACCGGCCGTCGCTGACCGTGCCCCAGGACGAAACGCTGCGCGCCTTCGATGACCTCGTCCGCGCCGGCAAAGTGCGCTACATCGGCTGCTCCACCTTTCCAGCCTGGAAGGTCATGGAGGCGCTCTCCGTCAGCGAACGCATGAACCTTGCCCGCTATGTAAGCGAACAGCCTCCCTACAATCTACTCGACCGGCGCATCGAGAACGAGTTGGTTCCCCTTTGCCAAGAGCACGGCCTGGCCATCTTACCCTGGTCGCCCCTCGCGGGCGGCGCCCTCGCTGGTCGCTATGCGAAGCAAGACCAATTCCCGGCCGGCTCGCGCGCCGAACGGTCCAATGAAGTCTTCCGCGTCCGAATCACACAACGGGGCATGGATGTAGCCGCCCAGGTCAGCCAGATGGCTCAGGAACGCAGGATGACTATCACCCAGTTGGCCCTGCTCTGGGTCAAAGACCAACCGGGCGTCACGGCTCCCATCATCGGCCCGCGTACCATGGCGCACCTGGATGACGCGCTGCCGCTCCTAGAGAAGACGCTGGACGAAAACGACCGGCCAATCTTCGACGCCCTGGTCCACCCCGGCAATGCTGTGGCCGATTTCCACAACAGCAACGACTGGATGAAAGCGCGCATCGTCGACTGAAGCCGAGGACACTACAAGATGTCGCAATCAAAAACGCCGCTCCGTGTATGTATCATCGGCACAGCCCGGCGCTCCGAATACCTCTACGGCCCGATCCTGCAGGCCCTGCCCCACGAAGTAGAGCTGGTTAGTGTCTGGGGACGCAGCCCCGATTCTGCGCGGCGCCTGGGCGAGGCGCTCCATGTGCCAGCCTATACTGACCTGGAGCGCCTGATCAGCGAGACCGCGCCGGAGATCGGCATTGTCTCTGTCGCCTACGGCGCCAATGGTGAAGTAGGGCTCATGGCCGTGGAAGCCGGCCTCCATGTGCTGCTCGAAACCCCCATCGCACACAGGCTCGACGAGGCGGACGCCATCATCGCCGCGTCCGCCGCGCGCGGCCGCAAGATCGAGGTCGCTGAGCAGTTTCACCGCCGCCCGCTGGAACAGATCAAGCTGGCTCTGCTGGCGTCGGGTCTCTTTGGCCAGGTGCATACGGCCTTCAATGATTTCGCCGGTCACGGCTATCACGGTGTCAGCGTCATGCGGAGCTATCTCGGCTTGGCTGCCCGGCCGGTCCAGGTAACCGGAGCGGTCAAGGAATTCCCCCTGGCGCCCCATTGGGCACGGATCAGCGACACCTACGCCGCACGCACCGAAACCCAGGAGCATGGCATGATCGAGTTCGCGGGCGGCCAGCTCGGCATCTATCACTGGACCAATGTGGGCTATGACTCACCCTTGCGCTGGTGGCGCAGCAGCCGCTTCCTGGCTGAAAAAGGGATGGGCATTACGACCGGCGTTGGCCTTGAGGTGCATGAATGGCTTAGCCTCCTGGCTCCTGGCGGCGAGGCGCCTCGCTTCATCACGCTGGAGCGACGCTGGGAGCGCAACGATGGCGGCGCGCTCATCGCCATGGTCGCGCACACGGGCGACCCGGACCAACCCATCGTCCGGTGGGACAATCCGTTCCGGCCGGCGCGCCAGGGGCATGGGCCGCAGTGGCATGACGATGAGATCGGCGTGGCCGGCTGCCTGCTTAGCCTGGTCAACGCGGTGCGCAGCGGCGGCGAGCCCACTTACGGCCCCAATCAGGCGCGCCTCGATCAGGAGCTTGTCCTGGCCATCCGCCAATCTGCCCAAGAGGGCGGCCGGCCGGTAAAGCTATCCCTGGATCCGGCCCAACAGACGTTGTAGAAACGCCCGGGACCCGGAACACGCGTGGCGACCGGTAGGGACACGATTGGCTCTTGGCGCGCCGGGGAAGGTGTGGAAAAGAAAAAGTTAGGGGCCGGGGATGGCATGCCCCGGCCCCTTATACAACAGGAGGCAGTTAGTTCTTGGAATTATCGACGACGCGGGCCAGCACATCGCTGACATCCATCAACAGGTAGTTGATACCGTCATAGCTGACCTCTGTGCCCGAGTACTTGGCGAACAGCACCTTGTCGTCTAGCTTTACTGCTATGTCTTCATCATCGCCTACGGCCACAACACGGCCGATCTGGGGCTTCTCCTTGGCGGTTTCGGGCAGGAAGATTCCCGAACGCGTCCGATCTTCCTGTTCCAGCGGCTGCACAAGCACGCGCGAGCCGAGCGGTTCGATTGCGGGGCGATTGCCGTTACTGCTCATGATTCTTGCTCCTAAGTAGTCGACTTGCTTCGTCTAGAATATGATTGCACGCTGTCTCTTGTGACTCAGCGGATGCCCAACAGCTGGTTGATCTTGGGGCGGTCAAAGCCGATGACGATCTTGCCCCCAATATCCAGGACCGGCACACCCTGTTGGCCCGTGCGGCGTACGAGATCGCGGGCCGCGGCCGCATCCCGGCTGACATCTACATCGCTAAACTTAACACCGCGCTGCCGTAAATAGCTCTTGGCTGCATTGCAGAATGAGCAAGTCGGTGTAGAAAAGATGATGACCTTTGGTTGTGGTTTCGTCTCTGCCATACTTCAATCCTTCCTATGGAATGTTACTGCCATAAGGTTAGATGCAACGACGGCAAAAAGGTTACAGGCTGGGACCGGGCAAAAAAATACGGGGCAAGGATG
>JACFMY010000127.1 GCA_019455155.1 Caldilineaceae bacterium | reverse complement strand
CCGCGGCGCCTCCTGCCGGGAGGGTCAGCAAGATGTAATAGTCCTGAGTGCCAGGCAAGTGCACCGTGACAGGTGAGGCACTGCTGCCGCTGCCCAACAGCACGCCGCTGGCCGTCACGATCTCGATCTGGAAGGGAGCCGTGCTGTTCGCTTCAACGGTCATGGTCTGGCCGGTCAGCGCACGCAACACATAGCGTTTGGGCGTACCGGAATAGAGAGTACCGCTGACGATAGCCGAGGTAGCGCCGGGCGCAAAGGTGATCCGTTCGGCTGCAGGTATCGGGGTAGTCGTGACCGGGCCCACGATGGCAATGTTGAGGCTGTAGAACACCCGGCCATAGACCGCTGGCGGCGCGGTGGTTAAGCTCAGATAGTAGTCACCTGATGCCGGCAACGTGCCCGACCACTGGCTTCCAGCAGCGGCAGCGCCCACAACCTGTCCGTCTTTGTCATAGATGGAGAGCGTGTAGGGCATGTTCACAAAACTGGGCGAGACGGTCATAACCTGCCCGGCAAAGGCACGCAACACGTACTGTTTGCCATCGCCCTGCACAAAATAGCCGTGAACCGTTGCCGACGATGCCCCAGGGGCAAAGACAATGCGCTCAGCGGACTGGGCGTTGGCCACGCCACCCGAAAGTGCTGGCGCGAGAGCCAACAGCAGCACCAGGACGGGTAACAGGTGGGTCCAGAAGCGGCGGGGCATGGAGGCGGGGTTCCTATTCATCGTATTCTCTCAATTCCTTTGCGTTGTGAAGTTCGGCTGACACGCAAGCGCAGTGCCTTTCCAGCCAGGCCGCGCGCTCTGAATAAATAGACGATACGCGCGGCCATTCTGTTGCGATCAATCTTGCAGCCAGGGCCACAAAGGTCTTGCTCACCCCGGCTCAAGCCGTGTGTGCAGGGATAACGCACGACAGAAGCTGGCCGGTCCTGATCGACGTGCACAATTGGCTGGGCCGGCCAACACGCTATCAAACGGCACTGGCGCTGGACTGTGAGAGCTCCAGCACCTCGCCGGCCGTGACCTCGCGGCCCAACTTTTCGGAGAGGTAGATTCCTTCCGAAATGAGCATGGTATTGAGCGCACAGGCGGCGGAGGGGATCAACGGGACGCGACCCTGTAGCGCCGCGATCCAGTGTTCCTGCGGGCCGTCGTAGGCGTCGCCATCTTCGCGCACGTTGTGCAGTCGCCAATTGAAGGCATCCAGGTTGGCCGTGCTGTTCAGGTCCAGGTCGCCGATGCTACGGAAGTAGCCGAATGGATCGAGGCGGAGCCCGCCTTCACTGCCCAAGATCACGCTGCTGCCCAGGGTGTCCACATGAGCCGCCCACGCTTCGATAATGTCCATGGTCAGCCCATTGTCGAAATAGACGAAACCAAGGCCAAGTTCCTCGACATTGTAACTGCTGCGCGCGCGGCGCGCGGCGTCCATATCGATCTCCTGGTAGGTGCGGCCGGAGATCCGGGTGACATTGGGATTTCCAGCCAGCCAGAGCAGCGTAGCAATGTGGTAGACCCCCATATCGTAGAGCGCGCCGCCGGCGGAATGTTGTTTCTGCACAAAGGTGGGGCTCCCGTATCCGTCCACATAGGGCCGGCCGCGACGGCGATGGCCGACCGAGCGCACATGGTAGATGTGGCCGAGGTGGCCGCCTTCGATCAGTGCGTGGGCCGCCTTGGCCTCATTGGCGAACATGGTCACGAATTGGATGGCCAGTTTGCGTCCTGTACTCTGGGCGGCCTCCCACATCTTCAGGGCATCGATGTAGGCGCCAGCCATGGGCTTCTCGCAGAACACATCCTTGCCGGCTTCCATGGCCGCGACGGTCACGGGCATATGATAGTTGTTGTGGAGGCAGACATCCACAGCCTGAATGTCATCGCGCGCCAGCAACTCGCGGAAATTGGTGTAGAAGTTGGGCACACCGTGTTGCGCGGCGACGCGGTGTACCTCAGTTTCGTCGATATCGGCAATGGCTACGAGCTCTACATTGGCCATTTGGGCATAGGTAGCCACATGCCGCTTGCCGATCTGGCCCACACCGATCACACCAACACGCACAGGTTCTAAGCCACTCATGATCCATTCCTCATTTTTCGCTGGTTGAAGTTTGTCGAAGTGACTTCGTTGGCCGCAGGACAGCCGCTATGGTTGCACACTACTTGCTATGCAGCCACAGCGGCTTCAGGCGCTTTCTGGCGCGCGCCTGCACAGCGCCTGGGGTGTGAATCGCTGCTCCTATTACCTGGGGCATGGGAGTATGCCCCAGGCGCCTCGGTGGTCACTGTTGTGGAGAGCCTGAGTCTCTGGCGCTCAATATGGCTCAAGAAACTCAGCGTCTATCACCTTTCGCTCGCGGCCGGGAATCTGCCAGGCAACAGAAAGATTGTCCTTTTGGCCGCCCTGTTTGTAGAGCACTTCAAAATAGTAGCGCTGACCGGCTTCCAGCTTGATGGGCCCGGTGCCCTGTTCCGGATAGCGGTCATAGACGCCGGCGGCCGTCCAGTCAGGCGTGTAGGCGATGACGATCTTGTTGGCCGGGTCATCGTCAGTGCTGAGCGACAATGCGCCCCGGTCGTCCGCGGCGATCCAGAAACGATATTCGCCGCTCACGGGTGGGATCAGATAGCCGCGGATGCGAGCTCCGTAGCTATTGCCGCCCCCGCGGGGCAGCTCGAGCCTGGTGAGCGATACGGTTTCTGGGGCAGCGTTTCGATACTGGCTACTCTTGGTCAGCTCCTCGATGGTCGTCCCATCGACGCCTTTCCAGAGCTCTGCTACGATCTCGCCTCCGCTGCTGCCAGCCGGAGTGGCCTCTGTTGCGGCGGGCGCCGGTGTTGCTGCGGGCTCAGGCGCGGCCGGCTCACCGTCCTCAATCGCCGGGGTCACGACCTCAGCCGCGTCCAGCTCGGCGCTGGACGCGGCCTCGCCAGCCGGCGCGCCGTCTTCCTCTACATAGGAGGCGATCAATAGCTGGTCCCCATCGGCGACGGTAATCTCGTGAACCGCGGCGCCGCCGTCGGACCAGCTGTCGAAGGTAAGGCCCTCCCCGGCTGTGAGCGGCGCTTCGACCACGCGTTCCGCGCCCACATAGGTCTTCACCTTAAACGGTGTCGTGTAGCGGCTGCCCGCGTAGGTTAGGGACAGGCCGCTTGGCGCAGTGTCAAAGGTATAGGTGACTTCCTTGGCTTTGACGTCAACGCAGTCCTGGTCCTTGAGCCCCTGGCTATCGGTCGCTGTCAGGCAGATCTCGAGATAGGTGTTGTCGCCGTGATCGGTGAGGGCGAAGGAGCCTGACTTGCCCTCGGCCTTCAACGCGTCGTAGTGGATGTGCTCGCCATGATGCAGGAGGCCCGTCCACTGGAGACTGCGGCCTGCCAGCTCACCGTCGTCGGGATCGATTCCCTCGCCCCGAAAGGTAACGGTCTCGCCGATGCGGAATTTGGCGCCGTCACCCGGCGCAAGAATTCTGGCCACGGGCGGCTCGCTGCCTACCGCGATCTCCAACGTGTCGGAGCTAGTAAGACCCGCCGAATCGGTAACCGTGAGCACGACTGCATAGACGCCGTTTTCCTCGTAGGCGTGGGTTGGATTGGCTGCGCTGCTAGTCTCGCCGTCACCGAAGTCCCATAGGTAGGCGACAATGCTGTTCTCAGGATCGGTGCTGCGCCTGCTGGAGAAGCTCACATCCAGCGGCGCCTTGCCGCCGGTCGGATCGGCGGCCGCGGCGGCCGTGGGCGGTTTGTTACCGCCAGGCACGTAGCGGATGCGCCAGATGCCACCCAGAATGACGGAGAGTACATAGAGAGCGTCGTCAGCAGCCGTAATCTGTACGATGCCCGGCACATTGGTGGCGAACTCGTTGTCGACCGCGGAGCCGTCGCGATTGAAGGTGAGGAAATTGAGTACGCCACCATTGAAGTCGTGATAGAAGTAGGCCCCGCGATAGAGCGCGGGAAAGCTCCGGCCCAGGTAGAGATCACCGCCAATGGCCGAACCCCGCTGCGGCTCCAGCGTGTGGGGGTAGCTGTGCACGGCATGGGTTACGGTCCACTCGCCGCTGCGAAAGGCGTCGCAATTGGCATAGGTCGCCGCCTCGTACGGGCCCTCGTAGCAGGGCCAACCGAAGTTGGCTCCCGGACCACCGACGTTTATCTCTTCCCATTTCTCGTTCCCTACGTCGCCCACGATGACCTGGCCGTTGCGCGGGTCAATGGTAAACCGAAATGGGTTGCGCATCCCTAAGGCAAAGACCTTGGAGCGATTGCTGTTGGGGTCGCCATCGTAGAAGGGATTGCTGGAATAGCCTTCGCCCGTCATGGGATTGACGCGCAGGATCTTGCCAGCCAGGCTATTGATGTCCAGCGCGCGGGAGTTGCCCTTGCTGTTCACGATGCCGTCGCCAACCGAGACATAGAGTGACCCGTCCGGACCAAACTTGAGCATGTCGATCGTGTGCGCTGTCCCTTCCGTAGGGATGCAGTCGCGTACGGGCTGGCCATTGCCGTCCAGGCATGAAAATGGCACTGCATCGCCCTGGTCGGGATTGCCGATGTTTTCAAAGGTGCTGTTCGTGCCGGCGATGACGACACCGCTGCCATCCTGGGCCTTGTTTAGATTGTTGGGATCAGCGCTCAGGCGGAGCACGCGCGAAACGCGCGCGCCACCGGTATTATGGCTCTTGGCAGCAGGCGGGTCGTAGACATAAGCAAGGTAAAGATAAGGCTGGCGCGGCCAGTTCGGGTGGACGGCAATTCCCATGAGACCGCGATCCGCCGCATCATTGACTTCGCCAGTGATGTCAATAAATGGCTCCGACAACAGCTCACCGTTATGAAAAACGCGCACGCGGCCGGCCTTTTCGGTGATAAAGATGCGGCCGTCAGGCGCCATGGCAAAGCTGGTCGGGAGCATCAGCCCGCCAACGACCATTTCCTGGACAAAGCCATGGGGCAGGTTGAAGCCACCTTGAGCTGAGGCCACGCCGGCCGGAGGCAGCAACAGACCCGCCACCATCAGTACGGTGAGAACAGTACGAAGATTCCGTCTGACATAGGAGTTCATGGACAGCTTGCCTCTCTCTGCTGAGGGTGGGAACAAAAAACAGCCGGCGCGGCATCGGTACCACGGGCCAACGCCGGACATTGCTCGTTGTACTACTCATGATATTGTAGCGTTGTTATGAGGAAATTCCCGAATAGCAGCCCTCTGCATTCCTGGCAGGCTATCTGACGTCAGGCCAACGATTCCCCGATAACACGCGATCGCCTAGCGGAGCGTGGTGGCACTGTCGCCATGCACAAAGGGGAGAAAATGCACAAAGCCCAGCGTGTAGTCTACGTGTAACAGGGGCGCGAGGCCGGCGACGCCGTCATACGCAACGGCGGTGCGCTGGCCACTACCGGTGACGAGCAGCGCCAGGGCATTGCCGTAGCGCCAGCCCGGCCGGCTTACAATCTCCTGGACCACGGCCGCTAGGTCAGGTGTACGGTGGAACGAGCCGACCGACGGCCACTCTGGGACCGGGGACCATTCGACCCGGGCGGCCGTGAGACTCCGGCTGGTGACATTGCCGGGTTCTGTCGTAAACGGCAGGGCATCGTCGCTGGCTTCACCGACAAAGGCCAGCTGCGTGCCGCCGCGATCCGTTTCATCCGTCGTGAACTCGATATAGGCGCTGAGGATCACGGCGTCCCGCGGCACCTGCACGTTGGGAAAGCGCATGCCGACAACTTGCTCTGTACCCGCCCCAGGATCTATCGTCATTTCCAGATCAGTACTGGCGAGGTTTACCGTCTGTGCCGGTACAGCCTCTTCTGCGTCGTCGCTGCTGGCAGCCACGCGGCGCTCCGCCGCAAACCTCACGGGGGAAGGGGTCGGGCCAGGTAGCGGCTGTGTGACGTCCATCGTGTACAGATCGTGCTCGATCCCGGTACGGTCAATCAGGCGGAAGGTAATTGTCAGCGGCGTTGCCTCTACGAGCATAGCGCCATAGTCTTCGTTATAGCGTACCTCGCTTCCTTCGATGGGCGTGCCCATCTCATAAAGAGAGGCGCCACCAATACCGTTGACAAAGTAGGGAATCCCATCGCGCAAGATACGCTCGTATGCATGGTCGTGACCCGCTAGCACGGCGGAAGCGCCCCAGACGCGAAAGGGCCATTGCAGCTCCGGGCTTGAGCCATGGACCGCCGATGAGGAGAAAGGGGGGTGGTGCAAAACCACCAATTTCCAGGGCGCGTCGGAAGCCGCCAGCTCAGCCCGCAGCCAGTCTGCCTGGCGCGATGTGTCGGTGATGCCGTGCGGCTCGTGGGGGTCACTGTCCAGAGCAAAGATCTGAACCGCTCCAGCCCGGATAGTGTAGTAGCGTTCTTCGCCCGGACCCTCTGGCAGTGTGAAAAAATCCAGATAGGGCACGGGCACGGGTGGTGTGCCCGCAGCCGTACCCCAGTCGTGGTTCCCCAACACCGGGAAGAAGCGGTTATCGCTCGCACCTTCGCCGTAGCTGCCCTGGTAGGGGTGAATGTAGCTGTGAAAGAACTGGCCAACTGTGAAATCGATCGTCTCAGCTGCGCCAACAGGGTAGTTGTTGTCGCCGGTGGTGACAATGAGATCGGGTTGCCATGAATCGACTAGAGCGGCGACATCGCGCTCAGCTGAGCCGCCGGAACCGTAGTCGCCAATGACGCCAATACGAACGAATGCAGGATTGGGCACGGGTACGGCCGGCACTGCGGTGATGGCAGGCGATGCGGGCTCGAAGCCTGTGACCACCGCCATCACCGCCAGCATCAAGGTAACGCGTGCTATTTTGACGAATAGAATCATGTAAAAAGGATACCCCAGAGCGGATCGCCGATCACGCGCCCGGCGCCGGATGCATGGGATCGACCCAATAGACAAGTTCGGGCGGTTCCTTGGGCTCGATGTTCAGATTCACGACAATGGGCTCTTGGTCGCTGCGCACGACCACACAAAGCAGTGGTTCGTCGGGATTGGCGTTGATCTCCTGGTGCGGCACAAAGGGCGGCACATAGATGAAGTCGCCCGGTCCAGCCTCGGCGACATATTCCAGTTCCTCACCCCAGCGCATGCGCGCCCGGCCCTGCACCACGTAGATGACGCTCTCGAGCGTGCCGTGGTGATGTGGGCCCGTCTTGGCGTCAGGCTGGACCGCGACAGTTCCAGCCCAAAGCTTCTGCGCGCCCGCGCTTGCGTAGTTGATAGCCGCGGCGCGGGTCATGCCCGGCGTCTGCGGCGTATTTAGATCCAGCTGATCGCTATGAACAATGCGCACTCCCTGATCGCGCCAGTTCGGTTTGTCCGTAGCCATAAGTGGGTTCCTCCTTCATCCTTACGGAAAACACAGGAAGATAGGGCAGCATCGTGCGGGTAACACGCGCTACTATACCACTACACTCAGCTCATGTGCGATAGCTAAGCCGGGGTGATCTCTCTACGATTGGATACTCTGCGGCGTAATCCGGATCCGCGCGAGCAGTATGACCGCGAGCCCGGCCATCGCCGCGCCAAAGAGGAACGGCGCAGACGGACCAAAGGATTGCCACAGGATTCCGGCAATCAGTGAGGACGGCAGGGCCATGACGCCGATCGTGCCGTTGAGCCAACCATAGCCCGTGCCGCGTTGGGCGTCTGGCACCAGATCTGCAACCAGCGACTTCAAGGCGCCGTCGGTCATGGCATAATAGAGACCGTAGAGCGCCCAAAAGATGGCAATGTGCCAGACGGCGCTGCTCAGGGCCAAGCCCAGGTAGACCAGCGCATAAAATCCCCACCCTAACAGGATGATCGTCGAGCGGCCGATCTTGTCCGACAGCCGGCCGAACGGTTGGGCAAAAACCGTGTACACCCCATTGAACAGCAGCACCATCAGTAGCGTGGTAATGACGCTGGCGCCGCGGTTCTGGGCCAGGAGCACGATAAAGGCGTCCGCGGAGTTGCCCAATGTAAACAGGGCAATACAGAGCAATGCAAAGCGAAAGCGCGCGTCGAAGGCGGCCAGGCTGAGCGAGCCCCGTTGCTGGGTAGGCGCACGCTGCGGCTTGATATCCTGCAGGCCCCAGGCCAGGATCCCCACAGCCAGGGCAATGGGCAAGAGGGAGAGCCAGACAATCGTCGTGAATGTGCCCCGGGTTAGCTCGCTGCTCTGCTGTTGGCCCCAATAGATGACACCGATGGCAATGGCCAGTCCCAGGAAGGCTCCCAGCGTGTCGCCGGCGCGCTGAAAGCCAAAGGCATCGCCGCGGCGTTCAGCGCTGATACTGCCTGCGATGAGGGCATCGCGCGGCGCGGTGCGTACGCCCTTGCCAAAGCGATCAAGAAACCGCGCAGTAAAGACAAGGGGCCAGATGCCGGCCACGGCCAGGAGCGGCTTAGCCGCCAGGGAGAGCGAATAGCCAAGGACCGTTGGCAGCTTGCGGTTGCCAATGCGGTCGGAAATGTAGCCCGAGATCAGCTTGGTCAGGCTGGCGGTGGCCTCAGCTGTGCCCTCGATGAGGCCAATAATGGGCGCTGGCGTCTTGAGCACGCCGGCGAGAAACATGGGCAGCAGGTAAATCACCATTTCAGTGGAAATGTCGGTCAGCAGTGAAGCTGCTGCCGTTACATAGACATTGCGCGGGTACCGTCGCATGGCAGGTTAGCTTTCTGTGACACTATTGATCGGTTGGAGTTACTATTGCTTCGGGCGCCCGTTCGACTGGCGACCACGGGCTCTTCTCGAGGGGCAGCCAGCCGAGTACGCGCTCGATCATTGTGTCCCAGTAGCGCCATTCGTGTCCTCCCGGGCTCTCCTCATAGGTCAATGGCAGTCCTAATGCCTGGGCGTGGTCCCGAAAGCGTAGATTGTCGGCGTAGAGAAAATCCTCCGTGCCGCACCACTGGAAGAGCAGAGGCACGGGCCCAGCGCCGCGCGCGACCTTTTCGGCCAAATGAAAGATGTCGTTGCGGCTACCAGGGAAGCGCCTGAGATCGCCGAAGACATTTCTCATTTCCTGGACCCATGCCGGATCGTCGCTGCGCTCTTCGGCGCTGAAGTCGCGCATGGCGCCCGAAAGGCTGGCTGCGGCCGCAAAGCGCCGTGGATAGCTCAGTGCAAGCTTGAAGGCGCCGTAACCGCCCATAGATAGGCCTGCCACAAAGGTCTCCTCGCGCTTGGTGGAAAGGGGAAAATAGTGGCGCATGAGCAGTGGCAATTCCTTGCTCACATAGCTCCAGTAGCGGTAACCATGTGCCATATCAGCATAGAAGCTACGCGCCGCGCCGGGCATGACCACGGCAATTCCCCGCTCCCCGGCATACCGTTCGACCGAGGTGTATCGGCACCAGGCGCTATGGTCATCCAGCAGCCCGTGGAGCAGGTATAAGACCGGATACTTGTGCGCGCCCAATGACCCGGTAGCCCGCTGAGGCAAAGTGACATTGACCGATACTGCCGTGCCCAGACTCTCCGAATAGAGGTTACATTGAAAGAGTGCCATGAAACGCTCCCATGCGTTTTGTCGTGCGGATTTCTATGTGTACCGGTGTACTGGTAAACAGGGCCAGGGGAAGCAGGAGGGCGAGCGCTGGTCCGTTACCAACCTACGCATGTTCTGCCTATGATCTGCGCTGTGCCTGGTGCAGCCATTGGCCCACAGCGGCCCCACACCAGCCGCTCCACAGCCCTGCCACGAGCGTCGCCGCGACCATGGCCGGTATCGTGGCGGCATCGACCTGGGGATGGGCCAGCCAGCGGGGCAACAGCCACAGTCCCAGCGTCATCATGGCGGTGACTGCAAAGAGATTGGCGGTCAGCCGGGTCCCTGGCGTACCGGCCGCGTAGATGCGAAAGACGTAGACCATATCGAGCGCCGCAGCCGGAATGAGGGCCATGAACTGGCCGACCGCGGTTACACTGAACGGCCCATCCAGCTGCTGAAAGATGAAAATAAACAGCGCCCGGAAGAAGAGGGCGGCCAGCGTCACCAAGATGGCTGCGCCCGGCCGGCGCAGCGCGTGCAGCGCCACATTTCCGAAGAAGAGGGTGACAGCAACGATGATGGCCGGGTAGAGCCACTCTGGTCGCGCCAGGAACGCCTGTAGGAAGGGGGTACTCCCATCCATAGCCATGTCCGGGGACGCCACCAGCTCCCATTCGCCCACGCCCATGTGCAGCAGGAGAGACACGCCGATGGCTAGCAGCAGAATGAAATGGATCTCGGTGACGGGCAGCCGGTGGATTTCCCACGCGCTTCTGCGGGGCAGCAGCCACAGCTGTACGGCCGCTGCCGCGACCATGGTGAAGGCCGTGGACGCTGCGACCAGCAGACTGGCTGGGCTCCAGGCTGTGAGATCAGGGCCGTAGATGCCGTGCCAGACCACGTTGAAGGGCAGGGCAAGGAGCGTAACGGCAGCGGCAAATGCTAGCATGCTCAGTAGCGGATCCCGGCGCAGCTTCTCCCGGACGCTGCCTGTGCCGCGCGCGGTGTAGACAAATATGCCCAGGGCCAGTAGCCCATTCAGCCCCAGACCGATGTAGAAGAGCAGATTGGGCAGCCACGCCGCGTCGTCGATGGCGGCATCGGAAGTGTAGAGGCGGCGCCAGCTTTCGTCCCAGTGGTTGCCGGCCACGAAAAGGAGCCCACTGATGGTGGCAAGGCCGGCGGCAAGCCAGTGTGCAACAGGGCTAGGGCCACGCGCCGCTGCCTGTGTCGCTGGCAGCGGGCTCAGGAGGAGCCACCACAAGGCAAGACCCAAGAGCGCCAGCAACGCCATGAATGCGGCAACACCAGATATGAAAACCAGGTTGGCCGTCGCGCCGCTCCAGTAACTTAGGGCGGCAAGCACCGCGATGGCGCCGCCGGCCGTGATCAACAGCGGGATATATCTGAAAGATGGGATAGCTTGTGCGGCGCGGCGCTGGCGGCTGGATGACTTGGGCATGAGAGGGCCGTATGGCTAGGGTCTGGGCATCACCGGTAGAAATCCACCCACCTGATATCCAGCGTCCGTTGGGCTTCGTTGACAAATCCAGATGGCAACGTCACATCGATGTAGCCGTCTTCAACGGGGATCTGCGGCGTGGCCCCACGTGCCGAGACGATCTCTACCTGCGCCCAGGCGGGATCATGGGGGTCAATGGGCTGTGACGACGCGGCGGCGACGGGACGGATGGTCTGGTGTGTGGTATACGGTGCCATGCTGGTGATGGCGATTTCCAGGGTGACGGCACCGTTATCTATCGACAACGACTCCAGTCCTTGCAAGTGCAGCCGTAGAGTGACCGTGGATGGTAACGGGCTGCCGGCAAAGTTGAGGATGGCGCTACCGATGCCGGAGGGGCTTTCGATCTCTGCCGTCACTCCGCTCTCTGTTGGTAGGAGGGCAATGTGGTCGCTTGCCTGCGCGGTGGTGGCCGTGATTGCGGGCGAGGACGACGGCTCCGGCTGGATTGGCCGGCAGCCGGCCAGCAAGCTTAGCGCCAGAAATAACAGGGGGAGGATGGCGGCAGCAGACTGTCGCCAAACGCCGATCTGTGTCAGGAAGTGGAGAGGTCTCATGCCCGGATCTCGAAGGTCACAAATTCGCCGGTGGCATTCATCCAACGTGCATCGACATAATCTACATGTGCAGAGGGCGGCCCATTCGATAGCCAGGCCGCCAATTCCTTGAGCATCCCTTCGGAGCCTTCGGCCACGACCCGCACGGTGCCGTCGGGCCGATTGGCTACCCAGCCAGCAAGCTGCAGCTGCCGGGCGCGCGCTTGGGTGTAATAGCGAAAGGCAACGCCTTGGACGCGCCCGTAGACGATTGCCTCCAACCGCTTGTCCATCTTAGCTGTCCTCCCAGGCTTGTCTGTGTGTGAGGTTGGCTGCATAGTTTGAGGGTTTGCCATTGGATAGACGCGCACGCGATTGTACCCCAGTGCTCCCGCTTTGCCAACAGAGGGGCGGTGCCTGCCAAATGTGCCCTCATAACGCTTAGCAGGCCGATTCACCGGTTGACATTAGAACGTTTGTTCTATAGAATCGGATCAACCAAACATTTCTTCGCCGAAGCTTTCATTGCCATCATAGACAGTTTACTGTGAATTGCATATGGCTGGCTCAAAGCAGCGGCGGCTGGAAAACGCTGTCGCCGCCGTGCAGCAACATCATGGCCCCCGGGCGCTGCGCCGAGGCGGTGAGCTTTCCAGGCTGCCGGCAGTACCACATCTCTCAACTGGATTTTCAGGGCTGGATGCCATCACGGGCTGTGGCGGCGTGCCATTGGGCATGCTCACCCTGTTGAGCGGGCGCTCTACTTCGGGCAAATTGACCCTGGCCTACAAGTTGTTGGCCAACGCCCAACGCGCTTTCGCACCCGGCGGTGTCCCCTCTACTGTGATCCTGCTCGATCTGGGGCGCACGGCTGATCCGGACTATGTGGTCCGTTGCGGGGTCGATCTGGAGCATTTGTTGGTGGCGCGACCCAGCGTAGGACCCAATGCTGTCAATCTAATCGCCGATCTACTGCAGCAGTATCACCCGCGGGCAATGGTAGTAGATGGCCTTGCCGACCTGGCCACGGATCGAGCGGTCCTGCACCACCTCAACACCTCGCTGGGAAAGCTCCAGCGGCTGTTGCGGGCAACGGGCTGCGCCCTGGTGATCCTGGACGAGCCACGGCCGCCGTGGTTGCGCTGGCTCAACCTGGACGCGGCCAGCCTGGTGCGTTGGGCTGCTGCACTTCACATTGAGATGCAGCGCGAACACTGGCTGCGCCAAAACGGTGAGATGACCGGCTATCGCGCCTTGGCCCGTTTGCTCAAGAGCCGGTGGATGTATGGCATCCGCAGCGCACCGGTGGAGATTATCTTCAACGGCACCGTTCGTGCCCGGGAGACCTGGTGAGAAGTGAAAGAATAGATAGGCGTACTCAGATGGGGCCGGGTGCGTTTTGACGAGTAATAACCTTTCCATTTTTCGTTCTTGAATCTCGTGCTTTGATCCATGAGTGTTCTTTGTTGCCGGATCCCGAATTTTCTGGTTGCGCTGGCCTGCCGGCGCCAACCAACCTGGGCAGGACGCCCGCTGGCGCTGTTAGGGCCGGACGAGCGTCTCTGGGCTGTCTCGCCCGAGGCCCGGCGTTATGGCGTGCAGATGCAGATGCGACCCCAACAGGCGCAGCTTTATTGCCCGGATCTGCTGCTGCGCCCGCTGGCATTGGAAGAGAGCCAGAGCGAACAGCAGGCGTTTTTGGCCACCGTGGCTACCTGGGAACTGCCGGTAGAACCCCAGGAGTGGGGCGTAGCCTATGTGGACCTGCATACAGTCGCCAAACAGGCTGGCGCTGTACAGCCGCTGGCGGCTGAACTGGGCCGCCGTTTGCGTAGCTGCTTAGGCGCCGCCCTTCAGCCATCATTAGGGTGGGATTCAGGCAAGTTTACGGCCCGGGCGGCCGCCATCCAAACCACGCCCGGCCGTATGCGTCTCGTTGACAAGGCTGATGAGGTGCGCTTTCTCTCGCCGCTGCCGGTAACGCTGTTGCCGTTGCCGCAACCTCATCTCCAACAGCTCCACTGGCTAGGCATTCGCACATTAGGAGAGTTTGCCCGGCTGCCGGCCACGGCCGTGTGGCAGCGTTTTGGCGCTGCGGGCAAGTTGGCACAGCTGTGGGCCCAAGGGCGAGATGAGCGGCCGGTTCACAGTGAAGTGCAGACGGGGCCGGCGCCTGTTGCCGTGGCCATCGATCCACCTGCCCGCCTGCTCCAACCGGTGATAGATGCGCTTATGGCCACGCTGGAACCGGTGCTGGGCCACTATACCCGCTGTCTTCAAGGGGTATGCCACCTGCGGGTGACGCTGCGCTTTGTGACAGGCGCCCCGCGCACGTTGGACATAACCTTTGTTGAGCCCGCCAGCCATCCTGGCCGTGTGCGCGCTGAACTGGTGCGCCGCATCGGTGCTGTACCCTGGCCTGCGGCGGTGGAGGCGCTCCAGTGGCAGGTGTTGGCTGTAGGGGAGCTGGTGACCCACCAGCCGACGCTGTTTGAGGCGCCTTTGTCCCAGTTGGTCCCTCTGGAAACGATAGCGAACGGTCTGGCCGGCCGGTATGGCTCCTGTTTCTTTCGCGGCCGTGTCGTGGATGAGCGCCATCCCCTGGCTGAGCGGCGCAGCTGTTTTGAGACAGTAGCCCCCGCATCCCCCTGAGTACGCAATGCTGAGTTGAGGATGTATTCAAGAGGCGGCTGCCAATGCTCTCCTCCTTTGCCCCTTGCCCCTCGCTTTTGCTTCCATGTCACGTCTATGGCCGGAAGGCGAGCCGATTCGAATGCAAACGGATGAGCATGGCCGCCCCGTGCGTTTCAGCTGGCGCGACCGTACGTATCGCCTGGTCCAGATTCAACAGCGCTGGCAGGTAGACACCGACTGGTGGAGTGACGAAGGGCGGGTCTGGCGCGACTATCTGGCCATTACAACTACCAGCGGGCTCTTCTGTGTCATCTATCAAGATCTAATGAGCGAAAACTGGTATTTGGCCAGGATTTATGACTGAACTCGCCTATGCCGAACTCCACTGTCATAGCTATTTCTCGCTGCTGGATGGCGCTTCAGCGCCTGAAGCGCTGGTTGAGCAGGCGGCCGCGCTCAAGCTGCAGGCCCTGGCGCTTACCGACCATGACAGCCTGGCCGGCGCGATCCGTTTCTGGACGGCCGCCCGTCGCACTGGCCTGCATGTTGTCATTGGGGTCGAGATAACCCTGGCCAGCGGTCACCACCTGACCTTGTTGGCGGAGACACAGACCGGATATGGGAACCTGTGCCGGTTGATTACGGCAGCGCGGCTGGGCCGGCGAGACGAAAGCAAGGAGGATAGTTCTTCTCATCCCCTCACCCTGTCATCCCAACACCTTGTTGTCCCTCCAATCGCTTCCTGGCCGGGCAAAGTGGCGGCGGCGCTGAGCTGGGAGCAGCTGGCAGCGTATAGGGAAGGGATAATTGCCCTGACGGGCTGCCGGCGGGGGCCGGTTGCAGGGGCGCTTTTGCAGGGGGATGAGAGAGCGGCGCGGCAGGCGCTGGAGCGGCTGCTGGCGATCTTTGGCCCTGACCAGCTCTTTGTGGAGTTGCAACACCATGCGCTGCCCGATGATGACCGGCTGGTACGGCGTCTGCTGCGGCTGGCCGGCGAGCGACGGCTGCCTGTGGTTGCCACCCATGACGTGCACTATGCCACGCGCGCTTACAGCATGTTGCGTGATGCGCTCATTGCCACCGCGCACAACGAGTCCTTGTCCACGGCGCGACAGGCGGGCCATCTGCCGCTCAACAGCAGCTATGCACTGCCGTCACCCCTGGAAATGGCCCATCGCTTTGCCGAATGTCCCACCGCAGTGGCCAACACGCTGGTCATCGCCGAACGCTGCCAGCTCTCGCTAGACTTTTCTGCCGAGCGGCTCCCCCGCTTCATGGATGGATTGCCGGACGC
>JACFMY010000126.1:14821-15598 GCA_019455155.1 Caldilineaceae bacterium | reverse complement strand
GTTGTCCACGACCACGGGCATGCGCAGTTTGGCAGCCAGGCGCCGGCCGGCGGGAAAGCCGGTCCACCCGGGCATATTCTCTGTGGCCTGGAGGACATCGCCGCTAGTTACGTCAACCTGGCCGGCGATGGCGATGCCCGCGGCATGTGGGGTGGCCGCGTCGGGGAGCGTACGCTGGAACGCGGCCATGACCGATTGGCCCAGTTCGGCTATACAATCCAGTACACGCTCCGGGCCCGCCTGCGCCTCGGTAGCAATCTCCTGGCGACAGTGGACGGCATAGCGTTCGTCAATGACGGCGGCAGCGGTTTTCGTGCCGCCGATGTCGATGGCAAGGACAGGATAGGATGGGTGCATGGCGGCCCGTCAGGTGGTAGTAGCTGGATAGCGAAGAGTAAGAGTGTTGCCTTTCTGAATTCGCCACGCGCCGCCAGATCTGCAGGGCGCGCCTAATCTAACAACTCATAACACACACGCCAGATGCCGTCAAATTGGCGCCGAGGCTGGGAAGTGCCGGTCAACAATTCGAGATACAGACAGCTTTGTGAGGCAGGCAAGGGACCCACATCACAGACAAGCACGATCAACTGCGGCTATATGTTACATATCGATATTTACCCTTTATATATTGATATTTTCGGGATTGACAAAGTATCGAACTTTATTTATCCTAAGGGCACCGCAGCCAAGGTGCGTGCCAAGGCTGTTGGTCACTTCGGCAGATCCCAGCCAAGATTCCTGTTTGCGCGTAGCCCCTGTCACGCAGCCAGAGCATCG
>JACFMY010000126.1:5044-14811 GCA_019455155.1 Caldilineaceae bacterium | reverse complement strand
CGGTTATTCATCGCTAGATTCGTTGTCGGCGTACGTAACGCGAGGTGAATGAACCGGGAGGGCGCATTGTGAATCTGGCGCGTTAACTCGATGCTGCCGCACAGGAAGAGGCTCGCGACCAAAGCCAAACTGTAGCCGCGGTGGCTACAAGACTGTGAAGAGTGATTGATCCCAGTCTACGCAATGGCGTATACTAGAGTTGCTGGTACTGAGCAAACGTGTCCCCAGTAAACCATACCAACCGTGCCGGTAGCTTGATGCGGGATTGTGGTGAGCCCCCTAGTCCTTTGCGGTATACCCTTACGGGCCTATATAAAGACGCGCTTTGGTGAAAAGGAGGTGCACCGGATCACGAATCGGTGTTAAGTGTGTGAAGTGTCTCTGTCCACGTTGTTCCCCAGGCATGAAAAAAGGAGGCAAATCCTATGCGACTTCGAAAGCAAGCGCTCGTTGTGCTTAGCTTGCTCATTATTGCATCCATGGTTGTGGTCGGCTGTGCCGCGCCCGCGGCAGCCCCCCCCGCCGCCGAACAACCGGCGCCGGCTGCAGAAGCCACCGAGGCGCCGGCTGAAGAGGCTGCCGTATCGGAACGCGCTAAGACACTCATTATGGATATTGACGGCGGCCGCGTGGCAGACCCGGAACTGTGGAATCCCCTGGTGCCAGGCAACCGCAAGGATCACGGCTATCACCAGTTGATCCTGGAACCCCTCTTCATTTTGAACTACCAGACGGGTGAGTTCATCCCGTGGTTGGGCGTTAGCTTTGAGCCAAACGCAGATATGAATGTTTGGACGCTGAAGCTGCGCGAAGGCATCACCTGGCAGGACGGTGAGGCCTTCAATGCCGATGACGTGGTCTTCACCGGCAATATGATCCTGGGCACCCCAGAGCTGCCAGCCAATGCAACGCTGGTTCGCTGGATCGAAAGCGTCAACAAGATCGATGACCTGACCATCGAATTCGTGCTGAAGGAGCCGAACCCTCGCTTCTTGCTCGACTTCTTCGCCGTGCGCATCTGGGGCGACGCGTTCCAGACTATGCCCGAGCACATCTGGAAGGATCAGGATCCGCTGACCTTCAAGTACTACGATCCGGCACAGGGCTGGCCAGTGGGCACTGGTCCCTACAAGCTAGCCAGCGTCAGCCCCACCGAGTTTACCTACGTCCGTGACGACAACTACTGGGGCGCTAAGACTGGCTTCACCAATCTGCCTGCACCGGAAAAGGTTGTCTGGATGTGGGCAGGTCCGGAAGAGACCCGTGCCGCGCTCATGGCCAACAAGCAGCTGGACAGCCTGATGGACATCACGTTGGGCGCGCTGCAGGCCCTGCAAGACCAGAATCCAAACGTGATCACATGGTTTGACGAGCCGCCGTACGCCTGGGTACCCGACCCCTGTAGCCGCACCCTGGAGTTCAACACCACGCGTGAGCCCTGGAACGATCCGGAGATGCGCTGGGCGATCAACTACGCCATCGATCGCGACGAAATCGTTGCCATCGCCTACGAGGGCACCACGTTGAAGTCCCGCCACTTCTTCCCGGCCTACCCGCCGCTGGATGCCATGGTCGACAAGGCCATCGAGGCAGGTACGTGGAACCTGGACCAACTCTGGACCCATGACCCCGACATGGCCAAACAGATTATCGAGTCCAAGGGCTACACGCTGAACAGCAACGGCTACTACGAGAAGGATGGCCAGGAGCTGTCCCTTGACATCACGACCCATGAGGCCTTCATCGAGAAGCAGCGCATCGCGCAGGTCATCGTGGAGCAGCTCCAGCGCATCGGCATCAACGCCAGCACCCGCAACGAGGCGGGCAGCACCTGGAGTGAAAACTTCTGGCAGGGCAACTTCGAAGCCAAGATGGGCTGGCAGACCTGTGGCTCCGTGAACGAACCGTGGCGCTCCATGGACACCTTCAATGTGCGCTGGGTCAAGCCGGTCGGCGAGCGCGCCGCTGATGACCAAAACTCGTGGCGCTGGACTGGCGCCAATGCCGATGCTTACAGCGCGGTTGTGGATGAAATCGGCGTCTTGCCGCTGGGTGACCCCGCGGTCGACGGCCTCTTTGTCGATGCCATGCAGTACTGGTTCGAGGATCTGCCCGTAATCCCGATTACGCAGGCCAAGAAGATCATTCCGTTTGACACCACCTACTGGACCGGATGGCCCACGGCGGCGGACGACTACATCCACCCGCCGACCTGGTGGCAGCACACGCATGTGATCCTTCACAACCTGCAGCCGGCAGGCGGCCAGTAACGTTCCGTTCCCTACCGTACGGGCACACGGCCGTGTGCCCGTACGGTACCAGGACAAGCTGAAGCGGATTGGGCACAACCCTATTGAACTTGTCGTTTTCCGCCTGTTGGCGGAATTGCAGCAGATCGAAGAGAGACTCATGGGTGGTTTGACTGTAGGCTACATCCTCAAACGATTAGGCATGTGGTTCCTTACCATCTGGATAGGCACCACGATTATCTTTCTGGTGCCCCGCCTGGCGCCAGGAGACCCCGTCGCCGCCATGATCGGCCGCATGTCGGCGCAGGGCGGCTTTGTGGACAATGCCAACGCGCTCATCGCAGCCTGGCGCGCCAAGTTTGGCCTGGATGATCCGCTGCCGGTCCAATATGTGCGCTTCGTGTACAACTCGCTGCGCTTCGATCTGGGCTATTCCCTCTCCTCGTTTCCCAGCCGCGTCGACGAAATGGTAGCCAACGCCATGCCGTGGACGGTGGGACTCCTGCTCATGGCCACCTTGATCTCGTTCATTCTTGGCAACACCATTGGGGCCCTCATGGCCTGGGGCAAGACGCCGGCCTTTGTTCGCGCGCTCTTGCCGACTACATTGACCTTTACCTCGATTCCATTCTTTATGCTGGGCATTCTGCTCATCTATGTCTTTGCCTTTTGGCTGCGCTGGCTGCCGCCATCGGGCGCATACGGCCGCGGGCTGCTCCACGGCTTTAACTGGCCGTTTATTAGCAGCGTGTTGACCCATGCCCTGTTACCGGCCCTGGCTATCGTCATAGCCTCTATGGGCTTTTGGGCATTGGGCATGCGCGGCATGATGATCACCACGGCTGGTGAGGATTATATGATTCTCGCCGAAGCCAAAGGGCTCAAGCCAAGCCGCGTCTTCTGGCTCTACGGCGTCCGTAACTCTGTGCTGCCACAGGTAACGGCGTTGGCCCTCAGTCTGGGCGCCATTGTCGGCGGCTCCGTGCTGGTCGAGTATATTTTCGCCTACCCCGGCGTCGGCTATCTGCTCTACCTGGGCATCGTGAACAGCGATTACACCTTGATCCAAGGGATTGTGTTTATGTTAATCTTCACCACAGCCACGCTGGTGTTGATTTTGGACCTGATCTATCCGCTGATCGATCCGCGGATCACCTACGAGCGAGGTTAAGGCATGTCGACATCCACGCAAAGCGTTTCCGCTGGCGGCCAGACACAACCCCGCAAACGGGCCAGAGTCAACCGTTGGGATTCTCCCTGGCTGAATCCTAAATTCATTATTGGGCTATGCATGGTGCTCAGCATCCCGTTGGCAGGCACCATCGGCCAGTTCTTTTGGGCTCCGGCCCTGTCGTATCCGGCGTCGTCGCCCCTGAACCTGCCACCTGTCTGGGTAGGCAGTGCAGACAGAGCTGCTGCTGACGATGCGGCTGCGGGCGCAGCCGGCGCCAGGAGCAGCGGCGCGGTAACAGGAGGAAATCCATTTCAACAGCAGCAGGAACAGACGCCCACCGCGCAGACCCCAACCAGCCGCTTTGGCACGCCCACATGGGAACACCCGCTGGGCACAGAAAGCAACGGGCGCGACATGCTGGCCGTGTTGCTGGTGGGCGCGCCGCGCTCTCTCTACATCGGCCTGATCGCCGCCACCATCGGCATGGGCATCGGCATCATCCTGGGTTTCACAGCCGGCTACATGGGCGGCTGGATCGATGCGGTCATCCGCACCCTCTCCGACTCTATCGTTGTCATCCCCGCCCTGGCGGTGCTGATCGTCATTGGCGCGTACGTGCGCACGATCAGCGTGGAAAACATGGCGCTCTTGCTCGCGCTCTTTGCCTGGCCGGGCCCGACCCGGCTGATCCGCGCCCAGGTGCTGAGCATGCGCGAGCGCGGCTATGTGCAGATGGCGCGCATCTCTGGCGCTAGCTCCTTCAGCATTATGTTCGGCGAGATGATGCCCAACATACTGCCCTATCTGGCAGCGAGCTATACAGGAAATGTCTCCGCCGCCATCCTTGCCGCTACCAGCCTCGAGGTGCTCGGTCTTGGCCCGACCCGCATCCCTACGCTAGGCATGACCATCTTCTACGCCATTCGCGCCGCGGCGATTCTGCGCGGCATGTGGTGGTGGTGGGGTATACCGATCGTCGCGCTGGTCGTGGTCTTTTCTGGTCTGTTCCTGATGACGATCGGTCTGGACGAAATTGCCAATCCACGCTTAAGAGGGCTCAAGGTAGCAGCATGACGGCAAACTTCAAGCAACAATCGCCCACAGGTTCGACGCCGGCGCGGGAAGCCGTGTTGGAGATCAACAACCTCAAGGTCTACTATGCCACCCCCACGGGTGATGTGCGTGCGGTGGACGACGTAAGCTTCAAGGTCTATGAGGGTGAGATCCTCGGCCTTGTGGGCGAATCCGGCTGCGGCAAAACGACGACGGCCATGGCGATCCTGCGTATGGTGCAGCCGCCCGGGCGCATTGTAGGTGGCCAGATCTTGCTGGATAGCATCGACCTGACGAAGGTGACTGAGGGCGAGCTGCGCGATATCCGCTGGAACACGCTGGCATTGATACCCCAGGGGGCCATGAACTCGCTCAATCCCGTCATGCGTGTTAAGACCCAGATTGAGGAAGCGATTGAGACCCATGAAGGCCGGCAGCCGCCGGACAAGCTGAAGAAACGGATCATGGACCTGCTGGGTCTGGTCGGCTTGCCCAGCCGCGTCTACAACATGTATCCCCACGAGCTGAGCGGTGGCATGAAGCAGCGCGTCTGTATCGCCATGGCCATCGTGCTCCATCCGTCACTCGTGATTGCGGATGAGCCGACCAGTGCGCTGGACGTGGTCGTCCAACGCGTCGTGGGGCAGACGTTGTTGGACGTAAAGGAGCGGCTGGGCGTCTCCATGATCCTCATTGGCCATGATATGGGGCTGCAGGCGCAGCTGGTCGACCGGCTGGCCGTTATGTACGCCGGTCACATGGTGGAGATCGCGCCGGTGGAGAATGTCTTCGACGATCCGCTCCACCCGTACACCCAGCTACTCATTGAGTCGATTCCTTCTATTCGCGAGCGCAAGCCACTGAAGCTGACCGAAGGACTGACGCACGATCTGCGCAACCCACCCCCTGGCTGCATCTTCCAGGAACGGTGCCCCAAGGTCATGGACGTGTGCCGTTCGGTCAAACCAATTCTGCTGGAAGTAAAAGCGGAGCACCAGGTGGCCTGCCATTTGTACGAATAAGTAGGCGACGCCACATCTGCGGCAAGGGGCCCGAGTGCGGTTATCCTCTGCCCTCTCTTACAGGATTGATTTATGTCCCAACCACTGCTCGAAGTACGCAAGGCAACCAAAGTCTACGGCGGCGGTCTGTTCAGAACAGGCCCCACGACCGTTGCGCTCCAGGACCTAAATCTGACGATTCTCGAGCGGCCAGCCACCATCACCACCATCGCCGGCGAAAGTGGCAGCGGCAAGACGACGCTGGCCAACATCGTGCTGGGTTTCACCAAGCCAACCAGCGGCGAAATCCTCTACAGGGGCGCCGATGTCGCGGCCATGAACAAGCAGCAGCTCATGGCCTACCGCAAGGAGGTCCAGGCTGTATTCCAGGACCCCTATGCTGTCTACAATCCCTTTTATCGCGTCAAGCACATCTTCGATATGGTCATCAAGAACTTCAAAATGGCCAGCAACAAGCGCGAGGCCAGAGAGCTCATCGAAGATGCGCTGAATGTGGTTGGCATGCGCGGCGAGGAAGTTTTGGAGAAGTATCCGCACCAGCTGAGCGGCGGCCAGCGCCAGCGTATGATGGTGGCGCGCGCCTACATGCTCAAGCCCCGCCTGATTGTGGCTGACGAGCCCGTTTCCATGGTCGACGCGTCCCTGCGCGCCATGATCCTCGATATCATGCTGCGCCTCCGCGACGAGCACAACATCTCATTCCTCTATATAACCCACGATCTCTCCACTGCCTACCAGATCGGCGATCAGATCTACTTGTTGTACCAGGGCTCCACCGCCGAACGGGGAGAAACCGTCCAGGTAATCGAGAACCCCAAGCACCCCTACGTGCAGATGCTGATCGACTCGATCCCGGTGCCCGATCCCGAGGTACGCTGGGGGAGCTCCGACGTGACAACGCTGGACGACGAACAGATGCGCACCACCGTACAGAGTGGCTGCCGCTTCTACGGACGCTGCTCCTACAGGATGGATCGCTGTCTCGAAGCAGCGCCGCCCCTCTATCCTATCAACACATCTAGTCATGAGGCCGCGTGTTACTTGTATGACGTCGAACATGCGCCAGAGAAGGTCACAGCCTAGCCAACTGCCACCCAGTTTGACAGCAGACCGTTTCGGTTGTGCAATCAGTAAATTGGGACTGGTGATATATTCCGGTCCCCATTGTGCCTCTACAGGCGGTGCGGGCACGCGTACGCACACCGCCCGCTCGCGCACCAGTAACAATGTCCCTTGACGATTAGACAAACGCATAGGAGGTTGATTTTGCAGCACCGAATACGTTGGACAGCCGACAAGATCGCCCGGCGGCTGCAGGTGGTGGAGCCGCTTGTTCACCGCCGTTTTGCTGCCTTGCCACCTTTCAAACTGCACAAATTGCCCAGCCCTGAAACCGCGCCTCTTGTGGGGCCCGCCGTCGATCGCAGCGGCTGGACCACCGTCGAACCCCACACGTACTGGGGGCATCGCTATTTAAACTTCATGTTACACACGACCTTTGCTGTGCCGGCCAACTGGGAGACTGACAGGCCGATTGCTCTCTATCTCCCCCTGGGCCAAGCCGGCGACTTCAGCCACCCCGAGGCGCTGGCCTATATTGACAGCCAGCCCTATGCCGCCTGTGACCGCCATCATCACGACTTCTTCCTGCCCGATGCCGTGCGCGACGGCCAGACACATTTGCTGGACCTTCACGGCTGGACCGGGCTTATCGACCGCGATGGCTATGATGTCAGCCCGCAGCTCTACATGCGGCCCTGCGGTGTGGTGCAGATCGACATACCTACGCGCCAGTTCGCCGCCGCGGCCCGCGTGGCGCTAGATGCAGCCAGGCAACTGGACGACAACGAGCCGGCCAAGGGGCTAATCTTCAACGCGCTGGACGAAGCGTTTAAGATCCTCGATACGCGCGAGCCCTTTGGCGAGGCCTTCTACGCCAGTGTGCCTGCTGCCCAGGCCGCCCTGAAGGAGGGCCTGGACCAGGCCGGTGCGCCGCTGGCTGTCGAGGTGATTGGCACAGGCCACGCACACATCGACGTCGCCTGGCTGTGGACGCTGGGCCAGACGCGACGCAAGGCCGGCCGCACCTTCTATACGGTTCAGCGCCTTATGGAGCAGTTTCCCGAGTACCACTTCACGCAGAGCCAGCCTCAGCTCTACGACTACGTACGCCAGGACTATCCTGAGCTATTCGAGCTCATCAAGCAACGCGTCGCTGAAGGTCGCTGGGAGCTGATCGGCGGCATGTGGGTGGAGGCAGACTGTAACCTGAGCGGTTCCGAATCGCTGGCGCGCCAGTTTCTGTTGGGTCGCACCTTCTTCCGCCAACACTTTGGCGACGCCCCCGAATCACCCATTCTGTGGCTTCCCGATGTCTTCGGCTACGCCTGGAATCTGCCCCAGCTCATCAAAGAAGCTGGTCTGGAATATTTCTTCACTATCAAAATCGGCTGGAGCCAATACAATCGTCTGCCCTACGACTCTTTCTGGTGGCAGGGGTTGGACGGCACCCGGGTACTGACGCACTTTAGCACGACGCCCGATTTTGGATCATATGCCAGCACCTACAACGCCATGGCCACGCCGGCCCAAAACCTGGGTACCTGGACCAACTTCCAACAGAAGGAGCACCAGCAGGTGCTGCTCATGGCCTTCGGATATGGCGACGGCGGCGGCGGCCCGACCCGGGAGATGTTGGAGAACATCCGCGAGATGGCCGCGTTTCCCGGTCTGCCAAAGATGCGCAATGGCTCGGCCATCGAGTTCTACCGGACCATGGAAGCGCAGGCCGGAAACCGGCTCCCTGTCTGGAATGGCGAGCTTTACCTGGAGTTGCACCGCGGCACCTACACAACACAAAGCCGCAACAAACGCGCCAATCGCAAAAGCGAGTTCCTGCTCCATGATGCCGAGTTCCTGGCTAGCTACGCCAACCTGCTGGGAGGCTATAGCTATCCTAAGGAGACGCTAGACAAAGCATGGGAGCTCGTCTGTCTCAACCAGTTCCACGACATCATTCCGGGCAGCAGCATCGGACCGGTCTATGTTGAATCGCAACAGCAATATGCAGAGATCCGCAGCATGGCCGAGGAGGTGCTCGACGATGCCCTGGCCGCGCTGGCGCCAGACGGGCACAGCGTGCTCATCACCAACCCCACCAGCTTTGTGCGCGACGATCTGGCCTTCCTACCCAAAGCGCTGCCCGCCGGCAAGCAGCTTGTACGCGACGAAGGCCAGGCAGCCGCTGCCGTGGCTACGCAGCCCAGCGGGGACGGCGTTTGGATCGACGCCGGCCCGCTGGCTCCCTATTCGGTGACGGCTTTGCGTGTCGTAGATGGCGCCGCGCCGGCCGCAGGCAATGACCTGGTGGCTACGCGCGAGCTGCTGGAGAACCGCTATATTCGTGTCGAGCTCAACCCGCAGGGAGACATTACGCGCATCTACGACAAGGTCAACGACCGCGAGGTGCTACCGCCGGGCGCCATCGCCAACCAATTTCAGGCCTTCGAGGATCGCCCCCTAAACTGGGACGCGTGGGATGTGGACATCTTTATCTCGGACAAGATGTGGCCAGCCGATCCGGCCCACTCCGTTACGGTCGTGGAGAGCGGTCCTCTGCGCGCCACACTGGAGATTCGCCGCCGTATCCTGCACAGCGAATACACGCAGCGGATCTCGCTGCGCCACAACAGCCCGCAGATAGACTTCGATACTGACATCGACTGGCGTGAGCGGCACATTATGCTCAAGGTGGCATTCCCGGTGGACGTGCTCAGTCCCACCGCCACCTATGAGATCCAGTGGGGCAATACCGAGCGACCCACTCACTGGAACACCAGTTGGGATTGGGCGCGCTTCGAGACCTGTGCGCAGAAGTGGGTGGATCTGAGTGAGGGTAGCTATGGCGCCAGCGTGCTCAACGACTGCAAATATGGCCACGACATTCGGGACGGCGTCATCCGCATCAGCCTGCTGCGCAGCCCTACCCTGCCCGACTTCGACGCGGACCAGGGCAAACACAGCTTTGCGTACAGCTTCCTGGTTCATGCCGGTCGCTGGAACGAAGCAACGGTTGCCGCCGCCTATGCGCTGAACGATCCATTGATTGCGGTCGAGACTAGCCATGGATCGGGCCAGGCGGCGAGCGAGTCGCTCCCTAGCCTGGTCACCGTGGATGCACCCAACGTAGTCATTGAAACGATCAAGCGCGCCGAAGATGGCAACGGCATCATCGTGCGCATGTACGAATGCCAGCGCATGCGTGCCAAA
>JACFMY010000126.1:0-4987 GCA_019455155.1 Caldilineaceae bacterium | reverse complement strand
GCTACACTGACCCTGGGCTTCCCAGTCAAGGCTGCCTATCGCGTCAATCTACTGGAGGAAACCAAGGCCGAACTGCCAGTGGGTGAAGGACAGGTTGAATACTCTATGCGGCCCTATGAAATCGCTACCTTGCGCCTCGTGCCGGCGTAAATAGCCTGTTTTCGGGCCATGTGCCGCGGGCGAACCGGTGTAGTCTGTTCACAAAGAACAGGCGCACCGGTGCGCCCGCTGTCTTGCCTCCTATGCCCCGCATTCAGGCCTTCCCCTGGCTGGCATGTAGCTTGGCCAGTACCGGTGGCCGCAGCTCGATACCCGCTAGCTCCAGCGCCAGCAGCGCCGCGCCCAGCACAGGCGGCAGCGCCGGCCGCTTCACGGTCGCCGTTGGGAGCACCTGCGCCACCGCGCGGCAGAAAATCGTAAAGACGAACTCGGATTGGGCCACACCGCCTACAACGCACACCTCGCAGCCATGATCCGAGAGACCTAGCCGCCGCGCAACGGCCGCGACACAGTCGGCGACCTCAGCCATGCCCCGGTTCACGATGCCCACCGCAACCTCGTCGCCTTGTTCCGCTGCGTTCACGACGAGCGGCCCCATCGTCGCGATCTCCGCCCGGCTCATCCCTGCTACGTAGAGCCGGTGCATGATCTCCTCGATGGACGCGATTCCCAACGCGGCCAGGACGTGCGGCAGCAGCGCTGTATCAGGACCACGGCCGTCATAGGCGCGCACTGCCGCGCGCATAGCCTCGACCCCCATCCAGTAGCCGCTTCCTTCGTCTGCAATGAGGTGGCCGCGGCCGCCAGCCAGCCATGCAGCCCCACTGGCATTCCGGCCGTAGCACGAGGAGCCTGTGCCGATTATCTGCACGATGCCCGGCCGCCCTTCCAGCCCTCCTGCCAGCGCCACGCGACAATCGTGATCCACGCCAATGGCATCTGCCGGGGCCAAGGCCAGCCGCCGCGCGATGGTCCGCACAACCTCCTGGTCCGTTTCTGAGGTGATACCGGCCAGACCCAAGAAGATGCCCTGGCTGCCGGTCCGGTCCAAGCCAGCCTGGGCCAATGCACCGGCTACAGCCTGGTCGATGGCGGCCTGGGCAGCGTCCACTCCCACATCGTCATAGTTGGAGCTGCTGCCCGTACCTGTACCCAGCAGGTGACCATTCGTTCCCACGGCGACCACGCGCGTTTGCGTACCACCGCCATCCACACCCAGGACAAACCCGTTCATCTCCTATCCCCTCTACTTGGCCGCCGTATCCAGGCGTATGACGCGCGTCTGGCGGGGGGCCAACTCCACCTGAACAACATCGTTCACGACGTCAAGGCCATCCCCGGGATGCTCCAGCAAGTCACAGGCCACTGCTCCCGTGATGCGCAGCAGACCTGAGCCAACTGTAGCTGTCTGGGCCGAGTCTGTGGCGTTGGCCAGGCGTACGATGACGCCGTTGCCATCGCTTGATGGCTTCAGGTGTAACACGATCACCGGCGGCTCTGGCAGTCGCAGCAGCGTACCGGCAGAGGGCCACGGTGCCTCCTCCGCGCGCTCACCCATATGCTGGAGCAGCGGCATGTCATAGAGCGCCTCCAGCCCTAGGCGATGGGCCCGAGACTCGTCAAAGGGGCCTGCATGGGGCTGGACGCGGTAGCGAGCGGTCACCGCGCCCGGCTGGTGGGCCCGGAAGTTGGTCTCCCAGTAGTTGTTCGTCACCCAGCCCAGCAGCGTAGGCCGCGCCAGGGTAAAGCTATCTCGGTTGGCGCCATAATGGAAGCCGCCCAGCTGGACCATGGGATTGTCCGGCGTGGCCACCGTCACCCCTTTGTCAGCTGCTGAGAAGTCTACCCAGTTCTGCACGGTAAAGTAATCTTTGCATACGCCCGGCAGCTGGTCCCGCTCGGGCTGCACCGCCTGTGGTCCCAGGTCAAAGTGTACAGTCGCTCCAGAAAGATTGAAGGGAAAGAGCAGGTAGGTCGCCTCGGGGTGCTCGTCGAGCCCCATGCACCAGCGGGCGCGGAACTCCACATAGCCGGCAAAGGCAGGCAAGAAGGTACTCTGCACCAAAGGTCCCGCAATGCCCGGCGCCTCCAATATCTGCACCACTTCGATTCCTAACGGCGTGTGAAATACGTTATGGCGCAACACCTTCGCCGGCGCACGGCGCCGCGCCCGCCAGCCAGGCTTCCAGCCGCGGGGCCGCTCGACAAGGTCCGACTTCCACTCCATAAAGAACAGGCGATGGCGCGGCCAAATGTGCTCATGGTCGGCTACCTCCTCGTGGACAAAGCCATGCATGGGGTAATCGCTGGCCGCGTCCACCCATTCATGGTCCAGCTCTTTGTCATACCAGGATCGGACCCCGCCCCGTTCCCGATCAAAGAGCAGGCGGTAGCGCTCCGATTCCACCACAGCATCCTCTGTGACGTGAGCAGCTGGCTGGTACTCGACGAGGTCGTCGCGTGGAACCACCACATAGCCCAGGGCAGGCACGCGCGTGGGCATGACGGTCGTGCGCGTCAGCGCAGCATCGGCGTTGCGCCGTATACCCGTAGCCGGCGCGCCATTGCCCGCCGGCATGGGGTAAGCGCTCTCGCCTGTCTGCCGATCCTGATATTGGCGACCCGCGGTGCTATCCTCCGCGGTGCCACGGGGGCTCAACAGCCATTCGGGCACATCGGCGATAAGCGTGCGCTCCCATGGTAGCGGATTGAAAAGCAGCAGATCCTCGGCCGCTTCGGCCTGGACCGCGCGCGCGAGCGCTGCCAGCGCATCCCGCTGCAGCAGCAGACTTAGACTGCGCGCGTTGTAGGCAAAGCTTGCCTTGGCATACCACTGGGAGGCTGTATCTTCGCTGTCCACGTGGCGAATTGCAATATCCGCGCCCCACGTATGCTCATCCCACATGTTCAGGTTGTCCCATGCGCTCTGCCGGTGCAGTTGGAGGCTACGCGCCAGCCAGGGATCGGCAGCAAGCCGGCTTGCTCCCTGCAGGGTTGCGGCAATGGCGTCGGCTACACGCAGGCGGCCGCGGCTGCGGCGGTTGGTCGCCTGCTCCCGCGCACTGCTGCCGCAGCCAAAATTCCAGTAGTCGGTCCAGTCGCCACGGTACACCGGTAGCATCTCCAGGTGGGGCTTGACCGCTGCCCACCACTGGCGTGGGGTGCTCAACACGATGCGCGGTCTCTTCCCTTGCGCGTTCCAGCTGTCGATCCACTCGACGAAGCCCTCAAAGGCTGAACCGTTGTCGCCAAACGGGTGGTAACTCTGCACCATCAGCGCGGGCAGCGGGTAGTCGATCGCGGCCAGTCGCTCTGTGACCCGGGGCCACCAGACCTGTTCAAATTCCTCAATACTGCGCCCGATGCCAAAGCGCCAACCCTGGTCATAGGGCCAGCCGTTGTAGGCCATGATGGCACGGCCGCTTGGTCCCTGCCAGCGGAAGGTATCGGGGCGATTCAGGGGCGCGCCGCCAAAGTGCGTATTGATGGCCATGGTAAAGCCTTCAATGCCCAGATCCAACAGCACATCCACCAGGGGCCAATTCTCGCCGTTGACGTCGCAGTTCATGGCCGAGGTAATGGTGAATCCGTAGTCGTCGCGCAACATCCGCAGTAACTGGAAGCTTTCGATGAGCTGATCCAGGTCGTAAAGGGGCGTGATATTGGCAAACATGGCCGTCACTTCGATGCGGCCAGCCCGTTCCAATGCCTGAAAGCGCTCGATTTGGGCAGGGGTCGCATGCTGCAGCCAGCGGCGCAACACATAGGTATTCTCGACCGTCCAGCGAAAAGCGCCATCGCTGTCCCGCTCTGCATAATGGTCAGCCAGCTCCAGCGCCTGAGTAATAAAGCGCTCGTGCAGGTCAAAGACGATAGGCTGATCATGGGTAAAGCCGATATCCGTGTGGCTGTGATGGATCAGGTAGAGTGTGTCGACACGAGACATGCGTCCTCCTCCGCATGCATCCAAAAGGGCGGGTAGATTGCTAGAGTCAGGCTACCGCACGAAGACTGGCCAACCTTGCGCCAGTCCTTTCATCTTCTAACAAGGCCACCGTGCACGCGTGCAAACCACCACAGTGCGCGGTCCGCGGCCGACGGGCCTACAGATGCTCTTAATTGGCATGGCCGGTATGATAGATTTTGTTAAGTTTGGTACAGGTCAACGTTCATACTATTTCAATTTATATCGGTTGTCAACCTCCGGCGCGCTCGCGATCGCAGAATCCGGCATCTCTTTAACGCTGGCGAGCCGGTGCCAGGCCCAGAATTGACGCTCTCTGGGCGCCACCCTATACTGGCCCTATGGCAGACGCGAATGCGGTCCAATCGACATGGGCGCCGCTGCGATACCGCCCCTATTGGGGCCTGGTCTTTGCGGGCGCCCTCTTTCTCGTTTTTGTCTTGCTTTATGCTCAGGTGGTGCCGCCGCTGGAAGGGCCCGACGCTGGCGCGCACTTTCGCTATGCCATCTATCTGCGGGACCATGGGCTGCCGCCACTGGACGCAGAGAGGGCCGAGATTTCCCACCAGCTTGTGCAACAGCCGCCGCTCTATTATGGTCTGGTGGCTGCGGCGTCACTCTTCAGCCCTGGCGATGAAACTTTGGGGCTGGAGGAGTTGAATCCCTACCTGGAAAAAGGGCTGAGCCGCCGGGCCACGGTTACCCCACTGGAGCCCCCCTCCCTTACCGTGGCATGGCCGCTCTATGCGGCCGTGATCATCGCTACAGTTGGCGGACTGCTGGCGGTCGCCGGCACCTGGCTACTTGTCCATGCCATGATGCCGCACACCCCGCTGCTGGCCACGGCCGCGGCCGTCGTGGTCGGGCTCAACCCCCAGTTTTTGTTCAGCGCGGCTACGGTGACCAATGACACCTGGACAGCCGCGACTACTGTACTGGCAATGTGGCTGGCCGTCTGTGCCCTCAAACAACCGCAGCGTCCGTGGCTCTGGCTGGCTGCCGGCATGGTGGCCGGGCTGGCAG
>JACFMY010000125.1 GCA_019455155.1 Caldilineaceae bacterium | reverse complement strand
CCGCACAGAACACTTCGCGGCGACCCGCAGACATGGCCAGCCCGCGGTTACGCTGGTGGACGCAGACGGGGCTGCGCACCACCCATCCAGGCCAGCAGCACCCTCTTTTGCGTGGACAGACGCCGCGGCCCAGCGAGAGATAGGCCCGGCGCCCTACATTGCGGTAGCCGTCGACGCGCAGGTCCAGGCGCCACCAGCCCGCCAGCAACTGGTGGAACTGTTGCTGGGCCTGATCTCCCAAGGTAAGGATATTGTCTTGACGCCACCAGCAGTCGATCTGGCCAGCATGGCGGGCAGCGAGCGCGCCGCGCCGGGTCTGTTGCCAGCGACGTGGCTCACCTGCGAGCCTGGCTCACGCGGCGTCTGGACCTCTTCCGCGTTGCGGCAGCAACATGTGCACCGCTTGCTCTTTCTCGCGGGCACAGTATGGATTGTCTACGACCCTCAGGCGCACCGGCTGCATGTCCATGGCCCTGACCAGGTGTTGGCCGCCCTGCTGCCAGAGACGGCATCCGCAGAGCCAACGCCTCTAATCCTTCACATTCTATGCGACGGTATGTCGCTAGCCTGGTAAATCGATGCGTACAATTCTCATCACTGGCGCCACCGACGGCATTGGGTTGGCGTTGAGCCAGCTCTATGCGCAGCGCGGAGAGCGGCTCGTGTTGGTTGGCCGGCGGCCGCTAGAAGAGCTTGATCGGCGCCTCTTCACGCTCGCAACCTACTGTCGGGTAGATTTGAGCCATCCCGATTGTGCCGAGGCCATTGCAGCGTGGCTCGACGCCCGCGGCATTGCCGCGCTCGATCTGGTCATCCACAACGCGGGGCTAGGCTACGTGGGCGCCATTGCTGCTCAGCCGGAAGACAATCTGCGCGCGCTGGTTGATGTGAACCTCTGGGCGCCGATTACGCTCACCCACCGGCTCTACGAACGGGTGCGTGCTGCCCAAGGCCGTTTTGTCTTCATTAGCTCCGTGGCCGCCGCGATCCCGGCGCCCGACTATGCAATCTACTCGGCAACGAAAGCCGCGCTGGACGGCTTTGTGCACAACTGGCGAACTGAGCTACGCGCTGCACAGTCCGGCGTCACGGCCCAGCTTATCCATCTCGGCGCCACGCGCACGAATATGCACGCAAAGAGTGGCGCGGATCCAGCTGCCCTGGGATGGGAACGCTTCCCGCCACCGGCCGAGATTGCCCGCAAGATCGCCAAGACCATCGCGGGCCCCGCAGCGCCGGCTACAATCGGGCTCGGCAACCGTTTGGTCTACTGGACCGGTCGCAAGGTGCCCCAGCTCATGGATCGTCTTGCACCGCGACGCCAGCTGTCTGGATCCGCACGCCCGCGGCCGGCAGGCCAGGCACATTGCGTCATAACCGGCGCTGCCGGCGGCATTGGCCGCGCCTTGATGTTTGCATTCGCGGACGCGGGTTACGCTGTAACAGGTATCGACCGCGATGCGGCGCGCGCCGCGCAAACCCAGGCGGAGCTTGTCGACATGGGCAGACCCGCGCAAATGCTCGTCGCTGACCTGACCAACGCCGGTGATCTGCAGCGGCTGGCAAGCGAGCTGGCGGCGCTTCCCCCCGCGGACGTGCTCGTTCATAACGCTGGCATCAGCTGTGTGGGGCCGTTTGTACACTCTCCAATCCGCCAACAACGGTCAGTGGTGGAGGTCAACTTGCTTGCGCCGCTGGCGCTGACCGCGAATCTGCTGCGCCAGGGAGGGCTAGCAGCCGGAGGTACTGTCGTCTGTGTCTCATCGCTCTCACACTTCGTGGGCTATCCCGGCGCTGCCGTCTATGCCGCCACGAAGGATGGGCTGGCCGCCTATGCCCGCAGCTTGAGAATCGCCCTCTCGTCACAGGGCGGGCGCGTGTTGACGGTTTATCCTGGCCCCACACGCACCGCTCATGCACGCCGGTATAGCCCCGATAACCGGCGCGAGCAGCGACGCATGGCGCCGGATAGGCTGGCCGGCCAGATTTTGGCTGCAGTAGTGCGGCGACGACGAATTTTGATCCCTGGCATGGCTAACCAGCTATCAGCCGCGTTGGGCTATGCGGCGCCAACCCTTATGCAGGCGCTTATGCGACGCGCGCTTTATGAGCCGTTGGCTCGTCTCACGGAGACAAGAGAATGACAGGGTACCAATCCCTTCCCTTCTTTGATCAAGAGCTGGCCCAGATGCTTGAGGCAACGGAAGCTGCGACGACGATTGCGCACATCGAAGCCAAAGCCCGTCTCTTTCCAGAGTCCGGCGCGACTGTCGAGGACATTGGCGACGGGGTGGCAGTCTTCGCCGGCGCCGGCTCGCCCATCAATCGTGTCCACAATTTGGGCATGCGCCAGCCCGTTACTTCCGGGATCTTAGCGTCCGCGGAGGCCTTCTACGCGGCCCGGCACGCATCTTGCCCAGTCGATCTCTGTCCCCTCGCGGACCCGTCACTGATACGCGCGCTGGGCGCCCGCGGCTATACAGTCGCCGCGTTCAAACATGTGTGGCTACGCGAGACCGGGAGGCTCGCCGGCCTGCCCGTACCCGCGCCGGCTATTCGCGTAGAGATCGTCCCGCCAGAGGAGGCTACTTTGTGGGCAAAGGTGGTGGCGCACAGCTTTGCCGGCGGCAATCCGGCCCAGACCGATCTCGAGATTCCCCTGCCCAACGCGCACAAGTCCGACACAACCGTTTTTTTGGCCTGGCTGGAGGACCAGCCGGCCGGCGGCGGCGCCCTGGCTCTACGCGACGGCCTGGGCATCTGTTTCTCCACCAGCGTCAGACCCGAGCTACGCCGAATGGGCGTCCAGACAGCCCTGTTGCATGCCAGGCTGCGCTTTGCAGCAGAGTCCGGCTGCCAGTGGATGATGGTACAGACCTCTCCCGGGAGCCCGTCACAGCGCAATGTTGAGCGCTTTGGATTTCGACTGGTCTATACAAAGCCCACCATGGTCAAACATCCAGGCGGGCAGGGCGCGTCATGAAACCGCACAATTGCGACGGCAGCGCCGTGCCGCCCCGCCTCGATCCGGCAAAATGTCAGGTGGAATCCTGGTAAGGTGGCGATTGTAGCGTGCCAAGAGCGGCCACTATAATGGAGGCAACTGGATCAACCCGCTTTCAGCGATGAAAGCTCATTGTGCCTCCTATCACGGTCACTACACGTCAACGGAGACAAGGAATGACCACTATCAGACGCAATTCCCATAGCCGAACCATTGGCAGCACAACCCTGCGCCCCGAGAGCCTGATGATGGGCTACGGGTATCGCCCAGAGCTCTCAGAAGGGGCTATCAAGCCGCCGCTCTTTCTGACCTCCACGTTTGTGTTCAAAACGGCCGAGGAGGGCAAGGCCTTTTTCGAGCTCGCGTACGGATTGCGCAAGAGCGAGCCCGACGAAGAGATGGGCCTGATCTACAGCCGGCTCAACAACCCGAACCTGGAGATATTGGAGGATCGTCTGACCCTCTGGGACGGTGCAGAGGCGGCGCTGGTCTTTGAAAGCGGCATGGCAGCAATCAGCACCACACTGTTGAATTTCCTCAGTCCCGGCGATGTCATCCTCCACAGTGAGCCAATCTACGGCGGCACAGACTACCTGCTCAAGCACATTCTGCCCCGCTTTGGCATCCGGCCGGTAGGTGTGCTGGCCAATGGCGGCACTGAGGCGATAGAGAAGGCGCTGCTAGATCACACCGTAAGCGAGCGACTGAAGATGATCTTCATCGAGACGCCAGCCAATCCCACCAATGCCTTGGTAGACATTGCCGCATGCGCAGAGCTGGCTCGCCACTACTCGACGCCGCAAAAACAGGTGCTCGTGGCCGTAGACAACACCTTCTTGGGCCCGCTATGGCAACATCCCTTGCACCACGGCGCCGACCTGGTCATCTACTCAGCCACCAAGTACATCGGCGGGCATAGCGACGTCATCGCCGGCGTATGCCTGGGATCGGCCAGGCTCATCGATTCAATCAAGAACATGCGCACGATTCTGGGCACCATGGCCAGTCCCATGACCGGTTGGCTGCTGTTGCGCAGCCTGGAAACCCTCAAACTGCGCATGACGTCGCAGATGAAGAACGCTCGCTACGTGGCTGACTATCTGGCGGACCATCCCAAAGTTCAGCAGGTTTACTACCTTGGTCACCTGGGTGAGGGTTCGCCACAGTATAAGCTCTACCGTCGCCAATGTGCCTCCCCGGGCAGCATTATTTCCTTTGAGCTGGTGGGTGGTGAGGCTGAAGCCTTTCGCTTCCTCAATGCGCTGGAGCTTTTCCACCTGGCGGTGAGCCTGGGCGGCACCGAGTCACTAGCCGAACATCCCGCTTCTATGACCCATTCGGATGTAGATCCCGAGGAACGCATCGAGATGGGGATCACGGACAACATGGTGCGTCTGTCCATCGGGGTGGAGCATCCGGAAGATCTGATTGCAGACCTGGAACAGGCGCTGGCCAAAGTGTAGACGGCACTGCGTGACAAAACATCACGCGTAAAGCAGCAAGGAGGTAGGTGCGTGGCATTGGCGCCGCGCTACCCACCTCCTTATGCGTACGCAGATTCAAATGCCGGCCCCTGGCTGGCTACATGCCTCAAACTGCAAACATTTGCTCGCGCGCCGCTCCGACCGATACATAGTCGATCTTGATGGCGGCGAGCTCGCTGATCCGGTGCAGGTACGCACGTGCCTGTTTAGGTAGATCATCCCAGCTGCGACAGCCGGCAGTGGAGCACTTCCAGCCCTCCCACGCTTCGTAGACAGGCGTCACCTGCATGAGCACGGGTGTGTCAGGCATGGTGTCGGTAATCAGGGTACCGTCCGGCCGCTTGTAACCAACACAGATTTTGATGCTGTCGAACTCATCGAGTACATCGAGCTTGGTGATGGCGAGGCCGGTCATGCCATTGAGCCAGGCCGCGTAGCTGATGGCCACGCCGTCAAACCAGCCACAGCGACGCGGGCGGCCCGTGGTCGCGCCAAATTCGCCGCCAATCTCGCGCAGGCGAGTGCCATCTTCGTCGTGGAGCTCAACTGGGAATGGCCCGTCGCCAACCGCGGTGCTGTACGCCTTGACCACGCCAATGACACGGCTGATCGTGCGGGCCGGCAGGCCAGCGCCGCTGCTGGCATAGGAGGCAGTTGGATTGCTGCTGGTGACATAGGGATAGATGCCCCAGTCCAGATCGCGCATGACACCCAGCTGGCCCTCCAACAGGATCTGCTTTTTATTTACGATGGCGTCGCGGGTCATGGGCACTGTATCGATGATGCGCGGGCCCAGCTGCTCACGAAATGAAAGGCAGAGCTCGAACAGCTGCTGGCCGTCCACGGGCTCGCCGCCCAGAATCTCGATTTTCCTGTTCACCGTGCGCAGCGCGTTGTCAAGCCGCGCCTCCAACCACTCCGGCTGCAGTAGGTCGCCAATGCGCAGACCCGAGCGGGCCGCTTTGTCAGCATACGCGGGGCCAATGCCGCGCTTGGTCGTACCGATGGTATCTTTGCCCCGTGCTGCTTCTTCCAGGACATCAAGCGTACGATGATAGGGCATGACCATCTGCGCGCGGGTACTGATCCAGAGGTTGCTCAGATCGACGCCGGCCGCAGTCAACTCGCTCATCTCATCCAGCAGAGCCTGTGGGTTGACCACACAGCCGGAACCAATAATATTCTGCGTCTTGGGATTGAAAATGCCGCTGGGGATGAGATGCAGGGCGTGCTTGCCATATTCGTTGATAACCGTGTGACCGGCATTGTCTCCGCCTTGAAAGCGGATGACGACATCCGCCGCTTGAGCCAGATAATCAATGATACGGCCTTTGCCTTCGTCACCCCATTGGGCGCCCACGACAGCAGTAACAGGCATTCGATCCTCCCGGATAAACAGAAAACTGGCAATAAAGTTATGTCAATAACCCTCAGCGAGCGGATTCGCCGCCGTCAATGGTCAGCACCGCGCCAGTAACAAAGGCCGCGTCGTGCGAGCACAAAAAGGCCGCCGCGCGGGCAATGTCCTCCGGTGCGCCCATCCGGCCAAGGGGAATGAGGGGCAGTTGAGAATCAAAGAAATCGGATGGCATATTGTCAAACGCTTCCGTACGAATCAAGCCAGGGCGGATGACATTGGAACGGATGCCAAAGGGCGCGAGCTCGACGGCCAACCTGCGGCTAAAGCTCTCCAAAGCAGCCTTGCTCGCTACATACGCGATGTCGTCAAACTCACCCATAACTGCACTCACACTGCTGATATGGAGTACGCAGCCGCGGCTGGAGATCAGATGGGGCAGCGCGTGGTGGACAAGGGCAAATGCTGCGTCCAAATTGACAGCCAGGACCTGCCGCCAGGCTTCCATGGTCATTTCGTCCAAGTCGACGCCGGCCGTGATGGCGGCGTTGTTCACAAGGACATCGAGGCGACCGTAATGGTGCACCGTCTGGCGCACAATATTATCGGCGTCTACGGACACATCGCCTGCAATGGCATGCACATCATAGCCGCCGGCGCTTAGCCGATCTGCACGCTGCTGAACCACATGGCCACGGCGGCCACATATGGCCACGCCAGCGCCCTCACTGGCCAGTTGCGCGGCAATTGCCGAGCCGATTCCTGTACCACCACCCGTGACGAGCGCGACTTTACCTTGAAACCGTAACGACCTCGTATTGGACAACTAGGGAGCTCCTGAACGTGATTTGTGGATTCCTCCGCGCCATCCACCTGGCGTGATCGCGGGCCTGGACACAGTGACAGCACCTACTACACCGGCTTCTCTCCGCCGGCCGCGCGCACAACTCGATCTGGACTGCCAGCGCGCTCAGCTGCGGCCGGCCGACAGTTGGTAGTTTGGCGCTTCCTTGGTGATCGTAATGCTGTGTGGGTGGCTCTCCTGGTAGCTGGCCCGGCTGATGCGTACAAAGCGGGCCTTTTCCCACAACTCGGACAAGTCGGCCGCCCCCACATATCCCATACCGCTGCGCAGCCCGCCCATCAGCTGGAAAATAAAGTCGCGCAACATCCCTTTGTACGGCACCTGGCCTTCAATACCCTCCGGCACCGTCTTACCACTGATATCGGGGCTTGCCGATTCAGTCTGGCTAGTCTGATAGCGGTCTGTCGCGCGCCCTTTCATGGCACTGATGCTGCCCATGCCACGATATTCTTTGAAGGAGCGTCCCTCACGAATAACGATCTCACCCGGTGATTCATGGAGACCGGCCAACAGACTGCCCAGCATGACTGCTGATGCGCCAGCCGCCAACGCCTTGGTGATATCGCCGCTATAGCGAATGCCTCCATCGGCCACGATGGGCACGCCAAACTCGCGGCCCGCGGCCGCGCAGGCAAGAATCGCCGTCAGTTGCGGCATACCGGCGCCGGCTACGATGCGCGTGGTGCAGATGGAACCTGCGCCCACCCCGACCTTGATCACACTCGCGCCGGCCTCTGCCAGGTCCTGTACGCCTTCGCGCGTAACAACGTTGCCGGCCAGGATCGCGATGTCGGGAAAGCGCCGGCGCAGCGCACGAATCGTTTCGATCACGCCTTTACTGTGACCGTGGGCCGTGTCGATGGCCACAGCGTCCGCGCCTGCCTCGATCACCATCTCGGCGCGGCGCAGGCCAGCCTCCCCTACACCAATGGCGGCCGCCACCAACAGCCGGCCCCGGTTATCCTTGGCCGAATTGGGATAGTCCTGGCGCTTGAGAATATCTTTGTATGTGATGAGCCCACGTAGATGACCAGCATCATCCACCAATGGTAGCTTTTCTATACGATACCGGTGCAGAATCTCCTGAGCCTGCGCCAATGTCGTGCCCAATGGCGCAGTCACGAGCCCGTCGCTCACCATGTAATCGGAAATCGGACGCGCATAATCAGTTGCGAAACGCACATCACGGTTGGTGAGGATACCGACCAGACGGCCTTCATCGTCGGTGATCGGCACGCCGCTGATCTTGTAGCGCGCCATGAGCGCCTCTGCGTCGCCCAGCGTCGCGTCCGGCGACAGCGTGATCGGATCGACGATCATGCCGCTCTCGCTACGCTTCACCTTGTCCACTTCAGCCGCTTGATCTTCAATGCTGAGATTGCGATGGATAACACCCAGGCCACCCTGGCGCGCCAGCGCAATGGCAAGTTCGCTCTCAGTTACTGTATCCATAGCGGCGCTCAAGACCGGGATGCGCAGCCGCAATCTTGGATGCAGTTCCACGCTAATGTCAACCTGGTTGGGAAGGGTTTCGGTGTAGCCCGGGGTTAGCAGCACATCATCGAAGGTCAGCGCCTCGAACTCCAACCGGGCGAGAATCGCCTCCAGCGGCCGGTCGCCGTTTGGCGCAGCCGCTGTTCGGGGAAGATCCATGTGTAGGCTCACGCGTGCATCTCCTTTTTCGAAGCCACTCTTGCAGCATCAGCCCATTGTAACATCTGGCAAGAGCCCGACCAACTTACCACTCGCGTATGGAGCTACCATGGCCATTCTGTGTGACAAAAGCGTCGATCAACTGGCGAGCTATACTGATCTTTGGCGGGACTAGGGGCAGCTCGCCGGCGGCAAACCACTGGGCATCGGCGATCTCTCCCTCTTCCAAAACAAACTCTCCGCCGGCATATTCGGCCGTGAAGCCGATCATAAGTGAATGGGGGAAAGGCCAGGGCTGGCTGCCAAAATAGCGAATATTCCGGATCTGGATGCCTACTTCCTCTAGGACCTCACGGTGGGCACATTCCTCCAGTGTTTCGCCTGGCTCAACGAAGCCCGCGATCACGCTATAGCGGCCTGCCGGAAAACGGTGATTGCGGGCCAGCAGGATCCGTGTCTCGGCCGCAAATCTGCGGGTCACCGCAATGATGATAGCGGGCGATAGGCGGGGGTAATTGCTGAGCCCGCATTGGGGACAGCTGCGGACGCGTTCATCAGGTAGGAGTTCAGTCGGCGTGCCGCAACGGCCGCAGTACTGGTGATCGCGGTCCCAATACACAACCTGGCGCGCACGAATAGCAAGTTGCGCCATGGTGGCGCCAGCCGATGCCAGGTACTGGCGCAACCCAATCCCGCCATAGCCCTCCGGCAGAACGCGTCCGGCATCCAGCTCGCCACAGAAACAGTGGACCGTGCCGCTGTCTGTCTGGAGCCGTCCAAGATAATGCTGGCGTAGGGGCGCCATATTGGCGATCTCGCCGTGATCCAGGGAGACGAGGAGGGGCGATTGGTTGGCGTTTGCAATGACCAGCTCATCGCCGCGAAACAGGAACCACATGGCCGGCGCCGCGTTCTCCGCTGGCGCCCGCACGCCCGGCACGAACTCCGCTGCCTGTTCTGGCGATTGATTGATAAAGCTCATAGATCGATCTGTCTTTGCTATGCGTAGGCGGTCGCAGACCGTGCGCTTTGGTCACCCTTTGGATGTGTGATCAGCGCAACGTCTGACTCAAAATCATTCCAGCATGAACATCCGCTATTATGCTGGAAGCACCGGCGCGTATGCAAAGCCGCAGGCATGTGGTCTTCGCCAATTCATGGTCACGGCACACAAGAAACGCGGGCGTCACACCTGGCAGGTATGGCGCCCGCGTCTGCTGCTACGTTGGACCTTCCGCTATTCGTCTACTGCTTGCTGATGATAGGCAAATACATCTGGTTGAAGCCATCCTGTGTCACACAGTTCCCGGTGGCGTCGACCTCAGTCGAGCCGATAGCTACGTTGCCGTACGAATCAGTCACCTCTACCCGTACCGTGTGCCGGTTGTCGCCGCTGCAGGTGTAGGTGTGGCTGGCGTAGGGCAATGCGGGCACCGCTATGTAGGGGCTGCCGTCGCCAAAATCCCAGCGATAGCCGGCAGCCACAGCCGTCGGTGCCGTTTCGCTTGGCTCATAGGTCACCGTAAAGCTGTATAGGGTGCTGGTCGTCACCAGGGTCGGCGTCACCACGACAGTGCCCGCTTCTGACTCCAACCATTTCAGGATACGCGCCATGAACTCAGCCCGCGAGAGGGGCGTGATTTGATAGTCTGCGTTGTCCTCTTCGCTCATTCCTTCCAGGCCAAAGGCAGCGTAGAAACTGCGTCCGCGATAGGTAATCCCCGGATTCTCGAGGCTGGGCTGCGCGCGACGAGCTAGGGCCACGGTACCATCAAGCAAGTTGTACGGACCGCCATAACGCAGCACTGGCACACTGTCGCCTTCGATGTGCTCCAACTCGTCCATGTAGAGCTGGTTGTCGCGATCGACCAGTTGAATTTGCCCGCGAATCTCACCATTGGGGTTGGCTGTCGTATGGACATTGATGTAGTAGTTTCCCGCCAGTAGATCAGCTTCCTGGGCGCTATCCAGCGTGATCTCACCTTCGATCGTCATCGTTTCGGTCACAACCTGCGAACCAGAGAAGAGTGTAAAGACCGGCGGTCCATTGACGCCTGGTGCGCCGACGTGTATGTGGGCCGCGGTGACAGTGAGTGGCGTGGACGGCGATACCTCTACTGTCACCGGGCTTTGGAGCTGCTTGCGGGTGACATCGTAGCTCAGTATGGCCTTACCAGTAGTCTCGGTATTGACCGGCGGCGCCTCGGCCGCGCCCGTTAACAGGCTTTCGTCATCGTACTGGCGCGGTTTCGTGAGATCCACATAGGCAGAAGCAAATGGCTGGGAGACGCCGGGCGCCGGCACAAGCAGCTGGTTGGGCGTCGCGTCATTGACAACGCTGTCCTGAATGGATTTGGCGCCCAGATTGAAGCCGAAATAGAAGCGGCTGGAGACATCGTCCCCGATTGCACTGGAGTAGTCCTGGCCCATGGCGATGAGACGGCCGCCGCCACTCAAGTATTCGGTGAGCGTGTTTAGGTCGAGCGGGGTCAGACCCGTGCTGGCGGCAAAGGCTCCGTCCGGAAAGTAGTTGTCGCCGGTGTAGTGAAGCACTGCGCCATAGCCGGCCAAGGCGGTGGCATCTGGGATCGTGCGATCGGAGCCGATGAAATCGTCTACATTCCACAGATCATAAGTCAAGCCGAGCTGGGTCAGAGTGTCGGTGTAGTACCACGAATAATCAGGTAGGTCGATTCCATCGCTGAAATCATTGTCGATGATCAACACATCGGCCAATTGCGTGCCATAGCTGGCCCGCGCCCAGGCTGGCAAGTGCGCGTCGTACTGCGCGCCATCGATGACGATGTAGCCCTGATTGTCGCCATACCCCCGGCTGGTGGCCGGGTCGAACGCTACCGTGACAACCTTTGTCTCGCCGGGATTGAGCGTCAGTTGGGCGGGACTGATCACGAAGCCCGGCAGCGCCGTCGTCTGGGTAAAGCCATTGCCGGTGAAGAGTGTGCTCAGATTGAACGTCTCTGCGCCTCCAGCCACACTCGTCACCGTGACGCTAATGATTTTCGTCGTACCAGTGGGCACCGCGCCGAAGCTCAGGCTGGGCGGATCCAGGATGACGCCAGGGTCCGCAGCATGGGTCAGGTCGACGCGTCCCGCGCCCATATCCAACGGCTGGGCCGGGGTGCCGTCCCAGTTGTAGACATCCGTATACTTGGCTGTTGACATGAGTGCGGACTTGATCCAGCTGTTGGGCCAGCCAGGGTGGAGCTGGCGCAGCAACGCGGCCGCGCCGGCAATGTGAGGCGCTGCCATGGATGTGCCTGAAGCCTCGCCGTAGCCCAGGTGCACGGCTTCTGAGAACAGATTGTACTGATCGTACCCCTGAGCCAAAATGTTGACACCAGGCGCGGCGATGTCGGGCTTGAGGACGTTGCCAACGCCCGGACCGCGATTGCTGAAGTCGGCCACGATATCAGGCGTGTTGCCAGCCAGATATGGAACTGTATTGACAACAAGCTCCAGGTCGGGATTGGAGCCATGGGCCGCGACGATGGCGTTTCCTGCCGTATTGCCAATGAAGATGGAACTGATGGTCACTTCCTCGCCCACACTGCCCGGCCCCATGGGTTGGACGGCATCACCGCCAGCTTCGTGATTGTAGATCACGACGAAGGCTGCCCCGGCCCGCTCCGCATTGAGCACCTTCAAACTGAAATCACAGCTTCCGCGCTTGATGAGCGCGGCCTTGCCTGTGAATGTGTTGGCCGGCCAAGGAGCGCAGCCCTCAATGTTACTCGCGTCGACGGCGCCCGCCGGCGATACGGTGTAGGTAATTACCGCTGCCTGCGGCAAACGCGCGCCAAACAAGGCCACGCCAAAGGGAAGATTGCGCAGCTCAGGGACGGCCGGGACATAGACGCGCCCCGCCGCCAGTTCACCGCCCGTCGTTGTGGCGGCCACCGTCATGTACTCGGGCGAAGGGTGACCTGTCGTTCCATACCCCGGCCCTTCGTTGCCGGCAGCCATAGAGACGAAGACGCCGGCATTGTGGGCATTGATCAGCGCCGCGTCAAGTGGATCAAACGGACCGCCCTCGGAGTAGGGACCGCCGCCCCACGAATTGTTCACAACATCAGCGCCGTCGCGCACAATGTCTTCCAGTGCAGCGAGTCCTTCCGTCGTGTAAAACGTGTTCCTAAAGCTGACACTGGTATAGAAAACCTTATAGCTCATGACGTAAGCGCGGGGCGCGACGCCGCTGATCTGCCCCACATTGAAACCACCAACTGTTGCCGTTACTACGTTGCCGGCAGCAGTCGACGCGGTGTGGACGCCATGTGAGTCTTCATTCTGCCCTGGCCACGGCTGGGCGCTCTCCGGCAGCGGCGGATCCCAAGGACGGAAATACGCACGCGACACGATGATCTTACCGTTGTTGTTGGCGGTCAAACCTAGTCCATTGGGACCATAGCCGGGTGGATAGCTGTAGCCAGCCCCGCTAAACATGGGCGCGTCCTTATGGATGCCACCATCCATTGAAGCCACCTTCACACCGGCCCCCGCATTCTCGCGACCACCGCCCAGATTCCACAGGACGGGCGCGTTGATCAGGCTCGTGCTCGTGTACAACTGGGTGTAATAGGGTCGATCGTAGTAGACGGCTTTGACGTCCGGCATACGTTCCAGCAACGCGCGCGCCGCCTCGCGCGTCTTGCCGGTCGCACTCACGTCGACCGACACGCCGTTAAAGGTTATCTGGTAGGTGGCAGCCTCGTTGTAGCCGGCCTCGTTGACAAATGTGCTGACCGCTGCATTGGGCAACGCCTCCTGCATGGCCGCCACAAAGGCGGCTTGCTCCGCCTCAAGTTGCGCCACGTAGGCCGCCGCAAAGGGCGAGTTCACATCCAACGCGCCGTTGGCCCGCGCCGCCCCAACCTGGTCACGGTAGGCCACCGCCAGCGGCGGCGACTTCAATTCGATGATCAGCCGGGGCGATTGGCTCGCTTGGCTCTGACCGGCTGGACCGCCGATCGCCGGCGGATCCACGACGGCTTGAGCCGGTGATAGCAACGACAGAATAGCCGCCATGGCGACAGCAATTGCTGCCCAGAATTGGTTGCGCACCATTGGGGGGTCCTTTCGTTTGGTACACGGTGTAGGTCTAGACCGTTCGTTGGTCGAACGATGGTGATTGTGGAATCTGAAGCTGCCGGCGCTCTACTTGTGGACGTACCGGCGCCGTATATGACTGAGTGGATACACGTGATCTGACAATCAATCCATCGACGCAATTCTCCTTTCAGTCCTGCTGTCCGGACAATCACGTTAGCTTTAGATGACCCGATTGGTTGGAGGTCGCTGCTGAAGGCTGGCTCAGGGCAAAGCGACCAGGCAATCAGAGCATCGGCAAGATACAGTAAGCTTACGATGATGTCAAGTCTGGCGCTGCAATGCTACACATGTAGCAAGGGCCATCAACGGCTTGCAAGTACCGATTCGTAACTTTAACTGTAAGGTAAAGCAGGCTTGCTGTGTGCGCGCTCACGTAGCACGTGGGAACTGCCCGTGAGTAGGAACTGTAGGAGATTCGGCAACGACGGCAGTCGGGTTCTGCCGCCCGCTGATTTGGTCGGTAGGAGTGGAGGGGTGGCGCGGGTACCGGTTGTTACTTGAAACGTCGCTCGAGTTCCGCCTCTACCTCTTCCCAGCGCAGATCGTGCATGGAAAGCAGCACCAGGCTATGATAGAAGAGATCAGCCATCTCATAGATCACGCGCTCATTCCCTTCACCTTTGGCCGCGATGATCACTTCGATGACCTCTTCACCCATCTTTTTCAAGACTTCGTTCTCGCCCTTCTGAAAGAGCTGCGCGGTGTACGAACCGGGTGGTGGATTCTGCTTGCGACTTTGGATGATCTCAGAGAGTCTTTGAATGGTTGACATGGTAAGCCGTGACGCAAGAAGTAAATTGATTTGGTAATGGTCTAAGGAAAGGGTCTATAACCCGCAGGATGAATCCGGGGCCCGGTCGCTGCCCGCCGCCGGAGCGAGCTAATCGACGTGGTGCTCCAGCGTCCGGTAGAAACAGGATACTTCGCCAGTGTGGCACGCCGGACCAGCCGGCTCCACCAGGATGAGCAACGTGTCGCCATCACAGTCGACGCGCAGCTCTACGACCCGTTGGATATTACCGCTGGTTGCCCCTTTGTGCCAAAGCTCTTGCCGGCTGCGACTCCAGAATACCGTTTCCCCCAGCGCGAGGGTGCGTTCAAGACTGGTCGCGTTCATCCACGCCATCATCAACACCTGCTTTGTACGCGCATCCTGGACAATCGCCGGGATCAGGCCGTCGCGATCAAATGACAGCGTATCCAGCAGTTCACTCTGATTCAATGCTCGCACATGTCCGAACTCCACAGCCGTTTCGCTCCCATCAGTCATGCGCCGGTTCAGTCCGCCCATCTCCCGTCAGACCAGGTCCAACGGCATGCGCACGGCAACACCCGCGGCCCGCAAATGCTCTTTGATTCCCAGGATGCTTAGCTCCCGAAAATGGAACAGGCTGGCAGCAAGGGCCGCGGCCGCACCTCCTTCGGTGAGCGCCTGGACGAAATGAGCAGCCTGGCCCGCGCCCCCACTGGCGATAACTGGTATGGTGACTGCATCGCTGATGGCCCGTGTCAAGGCAACATCATACCCTTCCTTCGTGCCGTCACCATCCATGGACGTAAGCAAGATCTCGCCAGCGCCGCGGCGCTCCATCTCTTGTGCCCACTGGACCGCGTCGATCCCCGTATTGATGCGACCCCCGTTGATGAATACATCCCACCCCGGCCCGCGCGCGCCCAGCTCCTCGCCACCGCGACGTCGGGCATCAATCGCAACAACGATACACTGGCTGCCAAAGCGTTGCGCCGCTTCCGTCACCAGACCCGGGTTGCGCACCGCCGCGCTGTTGACACTGACCTTGTCGGCGCCAGCCAGCAGAATGGCTCGCATATCCTCAACTGTCCGGATGCCGCCCCCCACTGTGAAGGGAATGAAGACCGTATCGGCCACACGGCGCACCATATCGATCACGATCGCGCGCGCTTCGTGCGTCGCGGTGATGTCAAGGAAGACCAACTCGTCTGCGCCTTCGCGGTCGTAGACTTGCGCCTGTTCCACCGGGTCACCAGCGTCGATGAGGTCAACAAAGTTGACGCCCTTGACGACCCGTCCATCTTTTACATCCAGACAGGGAATGATTCGTTTTGCCAGCATAGGAGTTAGTCTACCCGCTGCTTGCT
>JACFMY010000124.1 GCA_019455155.1 Caldilineaceae bacterium | reverse complement strand
GAGAGTTGGATAAGGACCTGCCCGAGTGATCGGCGGAGCTCTTCCCGTTGGTAGTACGGCCAATCATCACAGGCAGGGCTATCTGGCAGCGTAAAGCCGGCCATGAAATCGTCTGTGTAGAGTTTTGTAGCCTCGATCAGGTGTGACAGCGTTACCGGGTCAATCTCGCCGGCTGGACCGGGATTGGGCAAGTGCGCCACCTGCTGCCGGTACATCTCTATGTCGAGCCACAGGCCTGCCTGTGGTTTCAATGAGATAGTCTGCTCTCCACCACTTGAAATTAAATCCTCATCTAGCGTTCGGTTGAGCCGGTACAGGTGCCGCCGCAGGTTCGCGCGCCCGACGCTGGGGCTTTCTTTCGGCCAGAGCAGCGTGACCAGGGCATCTCGACTATGAGGTTGCCGGGTCACTGCCAGGTAGGCGAGTAGTGCCAGCGTCTTCCGTAGTTTGAGGCGGACCGGCCGGCCTTTGTAGATGAGTCGCGGTGGGCCGAACAGGAAGAGTTCGAGCCGGGACACGGGCTTACCCCTCAGAATCTCTCCTTAAGCATCCAGACCTCCTTGGAGGTTTCCGCAAGGGACTCGATTGTACCCAAAAGGAGCGGCCTTGTCATGTTTATGACTTAGGGGACGGAGAAGTGGACGGATTGGTGGACACGACAGTGGACACATACGCGACGCCAGCCCACTACACTGCCTGTCTTGCTACCGTTGTCGCAGGTGCGTATCCTCCTGGCGTATCTGCGGCAACGCAGGCGAGCATCGACCATATCACTGGCGCAGATAGCGGCCGCACCATAAGCCATGTCGTTGTGGATAGCGGCTACTAGCTGGCCCGCAGCCGTTCCACGTCGCGCAACGGCGGTGCGCCGAAGAGCCTCTTGTATTCCCGGCTAAAGTGTGAGGCATCGTCATACCCTACGCGGTAACCAGCGCCGGCCGCGTCAAGGTGCTCGACAAGCATCAGCCGGCGAGCCTCCTGAAGCCGCAGCCGCTTCTGGAACTGCAAAGGACTCAGCGCGGTCACAGCCTTGAAATGGTGGTGGAAGCCCGAGACGCTCATCCCGAGATCGCGCGCGAGTTCATCGATTCGCAGCGGCTGGTCGAACTCCCCTCGGAGCCGGTCGATAGCTCTGGCGATGCGATGGCTGTGGCCACCCAGCATCGTGATATAGCGAAGCCGGTCGCCTTGCTTTCCCATCAGCAGCCGGTAGACGATTTCCCGCCTGATCAGGGGCGCAAGGAACCGGGCGTCGGTTGGAGCGTCCAGGAGCCTGACGAGCCGCACCACGGCGTCCAGCATACCGGCATCCAATGGGCCGACGTTGATGGCCCTCACGCCCGAATGGGTGCGCGGCGCGGAGTGACCGGCCTCGACCATAACCGAGCCGACGAGGGTGGGGTCGAGATTTAACCGGAGGCTGAGGTACGGCCGTTCCTTCGACGCGTCGCAGACGTGAGCTACCAGGGGCAGTTCGGCTGTGACGAGCAGGTAGTGAGCAGGGTCGTACAGGTAGCGCTCGTTACCTAGAAAGACCTCCTTGCTGCCCTGGGCAATCACGCAAAAGACAGGATCATATACGCTGTGAAGCGGCTCCCTCGGCGAGGAGGAGCGGTGGAGGAACAGACCTTTCAGCGGCTCAACTGTGCCATCACAGGGGACGGCTCGTGCGACACGGTCAACCAACTCGGCTCTGCTGGCTTGCGCCTTGTGTGATTCAGGCGCTACCTGCTGCGGGTTCGTAGAATCCATGGCGACCTCTTCACTCACCCCTGCACCCCCTTCCTGAAAGTCTGGAGAATCGTACAACGATCTTCGAGGATTATTATACCATCCTGCACCCTGGGACGTTAGAATACAGCTAAGACAGAAAAACGAATCTAGATTCTCCGTAAGTGGACTGGACTATTTTTCAAGCCGGTCGGAGCCATCGATCGCAAGCCGGAGGCCGTGCCCAAGGCGTTAGGCACACCCCATTATCTCAAAGACAGGAGCTTAGACTATGCAAAAGCGTAACCTTGGAAACAGTAACCTGGAAGTTTCGGCGCTCGGGCTTGGCTGCATGAGGATGAGCTTTGGTGACGCCCCGATTGGAGATAAGCAGGAGATGATCTCTCTTCTTCACTCGGCAGTTGACCGTGGCATCACATTCTTCGATACGGCAGAAGTCTACGGCCCATTCACCAACGAGTTACTCGTGGGGGAAGCCCTCGAGCCTTTTCGTGGGCAAGTGGTAATCGCCACCAAGTTCGGGTTCAATCTCAATCCCGATGGCAGTCCCGGCTGGCAGGGTCTGAACAGCCGGCCGGAGCGTATCAAGCAGGTCGCCGAGGAATCGCTCAAGCGCCTTCGGGTCGAGGCCATCGATCTCTTCTATCAACACAGGGTTGACCCGGACGTCCCCATCGAAGACGTGGCCGGCGCAGTCAAGGAACTGATTCAGGAAGGTAAGGTGAAGCATTTTGGTCTTTCCGAAGCAAGTGCAGAAACGATTCGCCGCGCCCACGCCGTCCAGCCGGTCACGGCCATCCAGAGCGAATACTCCCTGTGGTGGAGAGACCCGGAAGCGGAAGTGCTGCCCACATGCGAGGAACTCGGCATCGGCTTTGTGCCATATAGTCCTCTAGGTAAGGGCTTTCTCACGGGAAAGATCGATGAAAGCACAACCTTCGACAGTTCCGACATCCGCAGCCGTATCCCTCGCTTTACGCCGGAGGCACGGAAGGCAAATCGCATCCTGGTTGATCTACTCGTTCAAATCGGAAAACAAATAGGAGCGACACCAGCACAGATCGCGCTCGCTTGGCTGCTCGCCCAAAAACCATGGATTGTTCCCATCCCGGGCTCCCGCAAGCTCGAACGCCTGGAAGAGAACATCGGCGCCGTTGCCGTCGAACTCACGCCCGCCGATCTGCGGGAAATCGACAAAGCCCTTTCACAGATCAAGATTGAGGGGGATCGCTACCCCCAAAACATCAAGCAAATGAGCGGGCGCTGAGCGGCAAAAACGTATCTTCCGGGTACATACCGCTTCCCGCAGCGGACCATGAACGGGAGATGAATAGCGACTACCAACAGGAGAAGGGGATCAGAGAATGGAGATCAGACGAAGTGGCTCGCAGCCTTCCGGCAAAGGGTCGGCAGACTATTTTACCGGCAGCGTGCGCGTGGATCCTCTGTTCGAGGCCCCTGACCCGGCACGAGTCCGCGGCGCCAGTGTCACGTTCGAGCCTGGGGCTCGCACAGCATGGCATACTCATCCGCTGGGACAGACCCTAATTGTAACGTCCGGCAGTGGTTGGGTACAGCGCGAGGGCGGTCCGGTTGAGGAGATACATCCCGGCGATGTGATCTGGTTCCCGCCGGGCGAGAAGCATTGGCACGGCGCTGCGCAGGCCACGGCCATGACGCATATCGCCATTCAGGAACAGCTCGACGGCAAGGTCGTCGACTGGATGGAACAGGTTAGCGACGAACAATACCAGGCCGCATTAAGGACCGAATAATATGGAGACACACGAATGGCAACATGGACAAGCGATGAACTCAACAAGATCGGAACAGCGGACGAGCTGGAGATCGCGCCCCTACGACGCGACGGCACGCTGCGCAGTCCGGTGACGATTTGGGTCGTCCGCGTCGGCGACGATCTCTACATCCGCTCCTACAGGGGACGCGGCGGCGCCTGGTTCCGCGCCGCCCAGGTGCGCCACGAAGGTCGCATTCAGGCCGGCGGCGTCGATAAAGACGTCACCTTCGTGGAAGAAACAGACCCCGGCATTAACGACCAGATCGACGGCGCGTACCGCACCAAGTACCGGCGCTCCGCGAGCTACGTCCCACCGATGATCGCCCCAGAAGCGCGAGCAACGACGCTCAAGCTTGTGCCGCGCGCAACAGGCTCCTAGCTCAGACTGCTATCACCTTTTTGGGGTGTGGCGCTACCGGCTCAGTGACCAGTCCCAGGCGATCACCTCGGCCAGACGCGTATACACTTCAGAGTGGTCGCTGATGAGCACTACCTCACGGTTGATACGGCGGCTGTTCTCGCCGCCGGTGGGATGGCCTGTGCGGGCATCCGGATCCAAACCATTGGCCGCAGCCAAATAGCTGTTGTCACATCGGCCCTGTCTGTTTGAGCCAGGATACGATCGTGCGCCGGCGCACGATCGTTCGGTCTTGCTTGAACCGCCGCATCGCGGCACTGGCTATACTCTCGACAAGGCCTGTGCAAAAGAATGGCGGTTGCGCCGATCCCGCTCAAGTGCTATAGTTTCGAAGCAGAACGAGTCGCTCATCATTGCTCCCGAGCGCTCTAGACGTGTTCGCTTATTTGGTCCCCCAATCTTTCTAATCGGTCTAATAGGAAGAATCTCACAAGTCCACGCGATGACTACTCTCGTTGAGAGGCTTCGGCGCCTGTCTGCCGCTGTCATCAGTGACGTACAGCGCAACCTGCAAACCACCTATGCGATGGACCCCGCCATCCGTGCGATTGTACCGGGCGTCCGGCTCGCCGGGCCCGCATTTACCGTGTTGGCCAGATCCGGAAGCATCATCACGGTGCACAGGGCGCTGCTCGAAGCCCCTGCTGGATCTGTTCTAGTCGTAGGTGGCGAGACTGCTCAAAGCCCGAATGGGGCACTCTTTGGCAAGCTGATGGCAACGCAGGCCGCGCTACGCGGCATTGCCGGCATTGTGGTCGACGGTCCGGTACGTGACTGTGCTGAACTGCAGGAAATGAAGTTCCCCACCTTCGCCCGCGGCGCAACGCCTCACGTGGGTCTGAACCGCGTCGTGGGCGAAACGCAAGTAGTAGTTTCCTGTGGTAGTCTGATTGTCAACCCCGGGGACTACGTGCTTGGCGACGACGATGGTGTGGCGGTTATCCCGGCATCATTGGTCGAAAAGGTGGTTGCCGCAGCCGAGGATCGGCTTGCCAAGGAGGACGATTTTCTCGCCCGCATGCATGCGGGCGAACATCTCACCGACATGATCGGTTTCTCCGCACTGATCTACGGGAAACAGGAAGGCTAGGCCGAAATGGCTGCTGCACCACAGCCCGGATTCATCATCCGCCGCAGCTTTTCGCGCCCTGCAGCCGAGCTTGTTGCAAAATTCTCCCAATTCTCCACAGCCAATCTTTCCGATGTAATGGGCAAAGGGAACACGCTGGATTACCGGATAAAGTCCATTCATTCCCCTCCCCCGCGCCTGTTGGGTGTCGCATTGACGGTCAAGGCGCGCCCAGGCGACAACTTGATGGCCATGAAGGCCATTGAACTTGCTCTTCCAGGGGATGTAGTCATGATCGCCGGCGGTTTCGACACCAACTATTCAGTTTGGGGCGGCATTATGAGCCTCATGGCAGTCAGGCAAAGGATCGCCGGCGTGGTCACCGACGGTCTGGTACGCGATGTGGAACAGATTCGCAGAACCGGATTGGCCGTATATGCCGCCGGACTGACTCCGGTTGGACCGAGCAAGGATGGCAAAGGGCAAATTGGCACGACTATCTCATGCGGAGGGGTCATCGTTCATCCTGGAGACATCGTGTACGGAGATGGCGACGGGGTGGTCGTCGTGCCGCAGCGCGAGGCAGAGGCTGTCCTGGAACGTGCTCACCAACGTATCGCCCTGGAAGATAGTTGGATGGAGCAAATCTCTCACGGGGAGTTCAGCCTGGTGGACAGCGATGAGGATCTGCGCGCACGGGGTTGCCGGTTCATTGAGGAGGAATGAACCCGGCAGAAATCTGCGCGGCCGCGATCTCCTTTCTGCACAGGGTGTTCACCGAAAGGAGTATGCCACAAACGTTACGATGAAGCCCTAAAGGAGACGCTTCCCACCGGTTGGGCCCATAGCTGGGGTGTTTGTTACCTGCTGCGACGGCATTGAATCTCGATATCTACGCACAAGGAGGCACAGATGCAAGAGACGGACAAACTCACCAAGCACTTGGCCGACCTTCGGCTGACACGACGATCTCTTTTACGGAATGTTGCGCTTGCGGCAGGAGGCATGGTCGCAACCTCAGCCCTGGCCGGCTGCGCGACAGTGGCGCCTTCCGCGCCGGCTACCAGCGCCCCCGCAGTCATTGTAAAGCAAAAGCCTGTCATCCTGCTCCAAGGTGTGGATCCTGAGTCACTGGACCCTCAGTTCGGAGAGTCCGGTATCAGCGCCGCCGTCTACGTGAATACCATTGAGTCCTTGGTGCAATACAACCGGAATATGGAATTGGTGCCGCTCCTGTGCGAATCCTATCAGGTGCTGGACGACAATGTCACCTGGCGGTGGAAGCTACGCGAAGGAGTAACGTTCTGGAACGGCCAGCCTTTCAACGCCGAGTCGGTGAAGTTCACGGTCGAACGCACCATGAACGAGGAGCTGCGCCAGCAAGGCCTCAATGATCCGTTCCCGTCACGGACCGGTATTCAAGAGGTGATCATCCAAGATAACTACACAGTGGACATGGTCCTCGCCGAACCCAACATTGTGATGCCGGTGTTCACCTACTTCCTGTACATGTTAGAACCCTCTTACTATACGTCCAAAACCCCACAGGAAACCGCGCTTATGCCGATGGGCACGGGGCCATATATGGTGACCGACTGGGTCAAGGGCGATCACCTTACCTTGGAAGCGAATCCGAACTACTGGCGTGGCGAGCCGCCCATCAAGACATTGATCTACAAGCCGGTACCGGAGAAATCGACACGCATGAATCTGCTCCTAACTGGAGAAGCTGACGTTGTCAAAGATCTGGACCCAGACGACCTGGCTGCACTCCAGGGAGCGAACAATGTCCGGCCTTCCATTGCTCCCGGCTCGCGGCGGACGCACATCGGCATCCCCACCAGAGTTGCGCGCTATCAAGATCGGCGTGTACGCGAGGCGCTCCGGTATGCCGTGGATTGGCAATCGCTCAACGACGGTCTCCTGGCTGGTCTTGCGGTGCACCGGCCAACCGTTCTCGTCACCAATGAAGGATGGATTCCCTCTTCGCTTAACCCGTGGCCCTATGACCCGGAAAAAGCCAAGGACCTGCTGGCCGAGGCACAATTCCCCATGGACGAGCCAATCACGATTTACGTTCCGCAAGGACGATACCTAAAGGGAGAAGAGGTTTGCCTTGCGATTGCAGGCCAGTTCCGGAATGTGGGGCTGAACGCCGACGTACAGGTGCTCGACTGGACTGTCTTCACTGACCAAATGCGTAGCGAAAGTGGTCTGGATGATCTGTATCTGCTGGGTCTGGGTTCACGCTTCAACGGCCCAGAAGATGTCAGCATTGTGACCACCGGACAGGTCTGGGACCAGACTGGTTGGATCGAGAACACCGAGAACGGCCCGAAATTCGGGGCACTGTACAGCCAACTCAGGGAGACGTTCGACGAGCAAGCGCAGCATGATCTGGTGGCGGAGATGCTCGATCTCTTCGAACAAGAGTGTGTGTGGATATCCCTATGGTTGCAGCCGGCGGTCTCCGGGGCAACCAATTGTACAGACTGGGAAGACTGGGGAGGGGGCGGCAATCTAGCCATGTGGCCGCCGCCGCCCGACGAACCCGTCAACTACACGTGTTGATGTAACGCTGTTGCGAAGACCGGGCTTCTTGCCGAAACGCGGTCTTCGCAACAGCCCCGTTTTTGGGTGAGCTTCCACAGTGGGTGAGCGATGACACAGTACATTGTGAAGCGGCTCCTTCAGACGGCGCTCGTCATCATCGGCGTCACAGCCCTGTCGTTCAACCTAATGTTCCTGAGCGGCGATCCGGCCATCTTGATGGCGGGGGAGGACTGGACCCAGGAACAGTTGGATGAGTTCCGCCACACGATGGGCTTCGACCGGCCTGTGCTGGTGCAATACCTGGATTTTCTCCAGGGTGCTGTCCGCGGCGATTTTGGCATGTCGCTGCGCCAGAAACAACCGACCTTCCAACTGGTAATGGACCGCATGCCGGCTACCATCGAGTTGACCGTCGCGGCCATGCTGATTGCTCTGGTCATTGGGCTACCTGTCGGCATCTTCGCAGCCATACACCGCAACACTATCTGGGACGGTACTGTCATGGCATTCGCCCTGCTCGGCCAGTCTATGCCCGTCTTCTGGCTCGGTCTGCTCCTGGCAATGATTTTCGGTGTGCGTCTGGGCTGGTTTCCCATTGCGGGGCGTGGCACGCCTGCGCATCTGGTTCTACCCGCCCTTAGCCTGGGACTGTTCGTCATGGCCTACCAGGCGCGCCTGATACGCTCCAGTATGCTGGACGTCCTGGGCCAGGACTACATCCGAACCGCTCAGGCCAAAGGGCTGCACAGGAACGTGGTGCTTGTTCGGCACGCACTAAAGAACGCACTGGTTCCGGTGGTAACCGCCCTCGGCATGCAGTTCGGGGCGCTGTTGAGTGGTGCGGTCATTACGGAAAGTATCTTCGCCTGGCCCGGCGTAGGCCGGCTGACGCTGCAGGCCATTTACGCAAAGGATCTGCCCCTCGTCCAAACGTCGGTCACCATCACCGCCACGTTATTTGTCCTCATCAATCTGGCGGTTGATCTGCTATACGTCTATCTGGATCCACGCATCAGGCTGGCAAAGTGAACCCGTCAGACATTCAACATGGGGCGGCGACCCTTGCGCAAGAAGTCGCCATCCTGCCCCGTAGCCGGCGCAAGCGGCCGCGCTGGATAACAAGCCTTTTTCAGGCCAAGGTCCCCCTCTTTGGAATTGCAATGCTGTGCTTTCTTGTCGCAGCGGCCGTTCTGGCGCCCAATCTGGCCCCACACGATCCGATAGCGGTGTCGTTGGCGGATCGGCTCAAGCCGCCGTTCTTTGCAGGCGGCACGATGACCTTTCCGCTCGGCACGGATGGACTGGGCCAGGACATACTCAGCCGGATCATCTATGGAGCCCGCATTTCGCTACTGATCGGCTTTACGGTGATCACCATTTCGGGAATCATCGGCATCACACTGGGCGTGATTGCCGGTTACGCAGGCGGCATTGTGGATGATGTGATCATGCGGATTGCGGACATCCAGTTAGCCTTTCCAGCCATCATCCTATATATCGCCGTTATGGCCGTGATTGGACCTGGGCTGCGCAACATTATCATTGTGATGGGGATCGTTGGTTGGGTAGCCTATGCGCGCATCGAGCGTGGGCAGGTGTTGCAGCTGCGCGATCAGGACTTCATCATGGCCGCCCGTTCTGTCGGTGTGCCGAGTCTGCGCATTGTATTGCGTCACATCTTGCCCAACGCCTGGTCACCGATCATAGTAGTCACCAGCTTCAGCTTGGCGTCTACCATTATCACTGAGTCATCGCTGAGTTTCCTGGGCCTGGGGGTACCACCATCGGTGCCTACCTGGGGTGCCATGCTCGCCAGTGGTCGCGACTACCTACGTCAGGCCTGGTGGCTAGCTACCCTCCCCGGCCTTGCTATTGCGCTCACGGTGCTGGCCATCAACCTGATCGGCGATTGGTTGCGCGACTACTTGGACCCGCGCTTGCGGCTCTAGGACCGGACTCGCCGGATGGCTGATTGTCCGCTGGGAATCGGTTACGTTGGACACCACGTGGACAGGGAGATGAAACAAATGCAGAAGATTCACTGGCATCTCATGACCTGGCAGGAGATCCGCGAGGCACAAAAGCGCCAACCCGTGGTCTTGATTCCAGCCGGTACGATTGAGACGCAGGGACCATACACCTATATTGGCCTAGAATGCGTTGTGCCCGAGCGACTTGCTGAGGAGGTTGCGCAGCGGACGAATGCAATTGTCGCGCCGACAATCCCCTTCGGTGATTCAGCGCTCTTTAAGGATTACCCAGGGACCATCACGCTACGGCCGGAACTGGTGCGGGAGATCTATGAGGATGTTGTGCGATCCATCTTGCGCGCCGGCTTCGATCATCTCTTGTTCCTGGCTATGCATGTGCCCAATCAGCCCATGATGGAACATGTGGCTCACAAAGTGCGGGACGAGTATGGTGTCATGATCGCCTGGATCAACCCAGGAAGGCTTGCACCAGCTGTGATGAAAGAGGTGTCGCCCAACTATGCCGCGGCCCGTGGACATGGCGCCGACCCCGGTCTTTCGCTGGCAATGTATTTGGAGCCGAATATGGTGGACATTGCCAATGCCGTACAAAACGTGGCCGCGTCCGAATACCAGGGGCTGCCGCTGGATGCTATGACACCCGTTTTCAACGGTTTTCCGCTCAACATGGCCATCCGGATGCAGGATATTTCGCCCCAAAGCGGAGGCTATGGCGATCCCACCTATGGCAGTGCTGACCAGGGAAAGGAAATCTTCAACCGTATGGTCGAGCATGTTTCTGGACTGGTCGAAAGGTTCTCCGGCATGGAGACGAGACTGTAAGGGCTGGCCATGGGAACTGGAATGGTGGTATGCGCCGAGCCGCTTGCGGCCGAGGTGGGCGCTGATATGATACGCCGCGGGGGGAATGCGGTTGACGCCGCTGTGGCTGCTGCTTTCGTCCAGTGCGTGACCAACCCAGCCATGTGCGGCGTCGGTGGCAAGGGTGTCATGACGGCCTACTTTGCTCAGAGCGGCGAGATGACCAATCTCCGATTTTGGGGCAAGGCAGGTTCAAGAGCCCAGCCCGACATCTTCGCAAACGACTTCTTGGGCCAAGAGGGCGCCGTCACAAATTACCTGGTCAATGGTGACCGCAATACTGTAGGCTACGAGTCGATTATGTTGCCGGGCTTTCTCCTGGGCATCTGGGAGGCTTGGCGACGCTGGGGCACGTCCCGCTTTGCGTGGGGGGATCTGCTCGAACCGGCCATTCGATTGGCCCGCGACGGTTTCCAGATCTATCCCTACCTCTATCGCTTCTGGGGACCAGAGGGTATTTTCGGCAGCGCACGCGTCCGTCGCATGATCGCCGCCACTCCGGCTGCCGCGGCCATCTATCTGCGTCATGGCCAACCCTACAGAGTCGACGAATGGCTGGTTCAGACGGACTATGCGCATACGCTCGAGCGCATCGCATTGAAGGGCGCTGAGGACTTTTATCAGGGCGAGATCGCTCAGGCCATCGCGGCCGATATGAGCGCCAACGGCGGCCTGTTCACCCGAGACGATTTGCAGAAGTACCAGGTGCTGATCGGCGAGCCAGTGACCGGCTCATATCGGGGTTATCGGGTCTTGTCGGACCGCCCGCCTGGTTGTGGCGCCTTGCTCGTCGAGCTGCTGAACATCGTCGAGGGATGGGACATAAAGAGCTTGGGCTGGAACACGCCCGAATACCTCGACCGGATCGCGCGTGCCATGCAGTTGGTCTTTGCCGATCGAGCGAAGTACATGGCCGATCCGCAATTCATGGATGTACCCGTCGAGCACCTGGTGTCACGTGCGCACGCTGCTGACCTGCGTCACAAAATTGAAACCGGCGAGGATCTGCGCGAGCCCTCCTGGCGATCTGTAGGCGCTTCCGGTACCACGCATCTCTCCGTGCTTGACCGCGAGGGCAATGCCGTGTCGATCACGCATACCCTCGGCTACGCTTCTGGTGTCGTCACCCCTGGCCTGGGCTTTTTGTACAACAATGACATGATGGCTTTTGACCCTGTACCTGGGCACCGCAATTCCATGGCACCCGGCAAGACACCTGTCAACGGCGGTGCGCCTACGATCCTACTCAAAGACGGGCAGGTGGCGATGGTGATCGGCTCGCCGGCCGGGGCGCGCAAGCTGACGGCTATGCTCCAGGCAATTATCAATGTAGTCGATTTCGGGATGAGCATGCGGGAAGCCGTATCAGTCGAGCGCATTCACAGTGAAGACCAGAAGCGCCTGATCCTGGTAGAACCATCTTTCCCTACAGAGCTGGCGGAGCGCCTAGAGGCGCTGGGCAACACGGTTCGCCGAGAACGGTATACCGCCCGCCTGTCCGCTATCTGGCGCCATCCGCAAACAGGAGAGCTGCAAGGCGGCGCGGACCCGCGTGGTGGAGGGGGATTGGCCCAAGTGGATTGACCACGATTTAGCACGTAGCTCCAGAACGCTGGTGGACAACGGCTTGACAGCGAAATGGCGAAGCAACCGGTTCCAACGCACGGTGAGAAACCTGGATTATTGGACTGGACACAGTTAAGGGCGTTAGAAAAGGGGTTTGGCACAATGCATCGTTTCGCAGATGTCTCTTGCTCAGGAGAAGGCAAAGTCCTCTACCTAAAGGGCACGCCATATGCCCAGGGCAAACAATTGGGCGCCGGAGCGGCGGACCTGATCCAGGAGAACGTGCGCCGTGCCACGCGGCTGCGTGACCAGGTGGCTGCCGGTCGTGACCAGGCCGATTATCATGCGATCACACGGCGGAATGAGGCATGGGTCGCACGTGAGTTTCCTGAACTGCTGGAAGAGCTGGCAGGCATCGCCGAAGGCGCATGCGTGGACTACGCTGAACTGCTTAGTCTTAACCTCAACGGTCACATTGCCTATGTCTATTCGACTGAGATGCAGTGCACGCAGGTACTCGCCACCGGGACAGCCACGCTTGACGGTAAAACGTATCAGGGCAAGACCCGCGATCTTTCACGCGGCCCGCTCCTACAAGTGCTCATGCACCGTGAGTACGACGACGGCAGCTATATCAACGAGATTCAAACCGCCGGTCGCATGACGATCCCTGATGGCATCAACCAGCATGGCGTTTCTCTCACTTGTAGTGGTATGTGGTCGCGGCGGGTGATCGTGGACCTGCCACGCGCAGATGTAGCCTGGCTAACCCTAAACCTGCAACCCATCCTGCGCTGTGCGCGTAGTGCAGACGAGGCGATCCAGATGATCAAGGAGCAGCCACGCGCCAGTGGGATGCAGGTGATCGTGGCCGATGGGAAGCGTGCCGTGGCGCTGGAGGTGACCGATAAGGTTGTTCGGGAATTCGATGCAGAGGAGGGTGTCCTGGTACGCACCAACCACTACTTCGCACCTGATCTGCAGCATCTCGTCCCCAACCCAACTGAGGATCGGAGCACCTACGACCGTTATGCGCGGGCGATGGAGATGCTTCAGCAACGTCACGGCCAGATTACCATGCAGGATATCCTGCGGATTATGAGTGACCATTCGCTGCCACCTGCAGACAGCATTTGCCGGCACGGCGACGGTGAAGAGAGGTCGAAGACCTGCGCTGCCACGATTAGCTGTCCCGAGGATCGAACCATGTGGGGCGTGCTTACGAACCCGTGCCGGGGAATTCAGGCGGTTGGGAGTCCGGGCACGTAAGCGTAGTGGCTTCCAATGCCCAGGCGACTACCTCGGTGGCGAGAGTAGAGTGATCTGGACTGCAGCGGTCGAGGCATTTGCGAGTTGGCAACACAAGTTCGCGCCTACTCCCTGTAGCCCGGTGGTACGCGTGTGTGCCACACCGTCGACTGCTCGTACGCATGGCCGGCGCGCAGCAGGGTCTCTTCCGAGAAGTGGGGGCCGACGAGCTGTAGCCCAATGGGCAGGTCGTCTGACGTGAAACCGCACGGCAGTGTCAGCGTGGGATTGTTGCTGAAGTTAAAGGGGTAGGTGAAGCGAGGGCGCACGAAGTTGGTATCCGGGAGCGGCAGCGCATCGTCGCCGATGGGGGGCGCAGCGTATGGCATGGCCGGGCACGCCAGCAGGTCTACCTTTTCAAAGAGACCGGCCATCCTGCCCGCGTACTCCAACCGTGTAGCCTGGGCGGCGGCGTAGTCGGCCGCGGTCCGTGTATCCGCCAACTCGAGCCACTGGCGGAACGGTCCGTACTCGTCCGCGCGTGCGGGCCAGGTTTCTCGGTGGGCGTCCGCCGCATCAGCTGAGCAGAGCGTTGACCACGTATCCATCATGACATCCGGATCGATGGGAGGGACCGCAACCTCGACCGGTTCCAGGCCGAGCTCGGTCAGGCGCGTGACGGCTTGCAGCACAGCATCGCTTATCTCCGGGTGCACGCCGCTACGAATGAAGCGCTCGTCAACGCCCAGGCGCAGGCCCCGCACCTCCTGGCCGAGGAGGGAGATGTAGTCGGACACAGGCCAATGGCTGGAGGTGGGGTCGTCCGGGTCATGGCCGGCAATGACGCCCAATATGGCGGCGGCGTCGGCGACGCGGCGTGCCATGGGTCCGACATTGTCCAGTGACTTCGCCAGGGGAAAGACGCCATAGCGGCTGACGCGCCCGTAGGTCGGCTTAAGGCCCACCACGCCGTTGCACGCGGCGGGGAAACGAATGGAGCCGCCTGTGTCCGTACCGAGCGCGCCATAACAAAGACCCGCCGCGATGGCCACACCCGAACCGCTGGAGGAAACCCCCGACCAGCGATCACCGCCCCAGGGATTGGCGGGTACAGGCCAGGCCGGGTGGTGCCAGCGTAGCGCGAACTCCGTCATATGGAGCTTGCCCAACAGTACCGCGCCCGCCGCGTCCAATCTGCGCATGACGGTGGCGTCATAGCCGGGCAGCCAACCCTCCATGAGCTTGGAGCCACAAGACGTCGGGATGCCCGCAGTGTAGACGAGATCTTTGACCGCAATGGGGACGCCATGAAAGAGGCCCCGGTACGCGCCGCGCGCGATTTCCTCTTCGGAACGGCGAGCCTGTTCGAGCGCCCTGCCGGCAAGGACGGTGCGGTAGCTGTGCAGATGCTTGTCGACGCTCCCGATGCGGTCGAGCAGGTGACGTGTGAGCTCCACCGGGGAGAGTTCGCGGTTTTCCAGCAGGGTGGCCACTTCCACCAGGGACATGTAGGCAAGGTCGGTCATGATCGGGCTCCGTGGGGCGGTTATGGCTCGCGCCATGGCACGAATTCTGCGCCGGGATGCATGGAAAGCGTGGATGGCTTCTGAAGGGAGTTTGCCTAACGTTCAACTAAATGTCAACGGGGGCAGTTCGCCCATCAGACCGTTCTCGGGCCAGTTCTGCACCGTCTCCGACACTTGGGAACAGGGACAAGACAGGTGGCAGATCGACTCAAACCATAGCGTTTCGACCTGCCACCCAAGAGACAAAACTCTACTGCTTGCCAATGCGCAGTGCTAGCACACGTCTACCAACACATTCCCCCTGTGCAAGGCCGTTTTCAATGGCGGCGCGATAGTGAATGCCCCCGAAGAGACGCGAGATCGCCGCTTCTTGGGCCGCCTCTTGGAATGAGGCATAGGTGCGTGATGCAAATCCCAAGCGCGTATGCGTATGATCCGTAAACGCATAGGTTGCGCCAAACAAGTCAGCGAGTACAGTCGCCGCCGCTCCCGACTGTACCGAATGGCCTGATGTATATTCGGGGAAGGGCGGCGTGATCACCGGATCAACCACGATAGGCGTATTCCAGGTTGGGTCGATCACCTTTTGAATATAGGTGATCGGACGCGGCACGTTGTACAGATACTTCGTGTGCCAGCATGTGATGAAGGCGTCGGCAAGGGCAATGCCCACTTTGGCATAACTTTCACTTGCCAACGCCAGGGTTGCCCCCTCCTGCTCAAGCACCTGGTTTAGAATTGAAATCCAATGGCCTGGTGGCGTGGCTGTTTTGCCTGGATCGTCTGCCCAATAGCGCGCGATTTCTATTTCTGTGGGGTCGGCTGCCCGGACGGTCTCGTAAACTTCTCGAGCTTGGGCATAGAACGTAGAGTTTTGCGCTT
>JACFMY010000761.1 GCA_019455155.1 Caldilineaceae bacterium | reverse complement strand
TAGTGTAGGGCAGCTGTACCTCGTCTCCTGCGGCGTCGAAATCGGTCGTCTTGAGATGGAAGTGGTTGGCGCGATGGGCTAGCATCCGCCACCATTGGGGGCGCTGTGGGCCTTCAGCCAGGTTGCCCGGATCGAAGCAGCAGCCAAAGCGCGCCCGTAAGCCGGTCGGCAGGGCCGCAACGACGGCGTCGAAGATCTGCACGTGGCGCTCGATGTCGGCGCTGACCCCCCAGTGGTTCTCCAGGGTCACAGGTGTGGGACTGGCCTGCACCAGGGTCGCCAGCCGCTGGACGATCAGGGCGTCGCGGCTGCGCGGCGTCTCTGCGTTGCCGCCCAGGGTGACACGCAGCAGGGGAACGGCCAACAGACGGGCTGCAGCCATCCCGCGGCGCAGGTAGAGCAGTTGGGCCGGCCAGTAGCGGCCAGCCACAGTAAAATCGCTGTTTATCGCCCAGGCCAGGATATGCACGCCGTTGGCCTGCGCGTTGGTCTGGAGCCTGTGTAGGGTTGCCCGACTATAGCGCCACAGTTCCGGCGGCGCGCCTGGCAGTAGATCCAGCAAGCGTTGCCGCACGCGGCTTAGCCGCGGGGGTGGCAGCATAAAATCGTTACACTCGATGGCCGCCAGCCCCGCAGCCGCAGCGCCAGTCGGCTGATCCAGTAACGACCAACGGCCGGCGTAGTAGTCGTCGTGCCAGCACCAGGCCCCAGCCGCAAGGGGAAGGCTGTTCATAAGCTCTGGCGCTCAATGGCTTTGCGCAGGCCGGTCTTCTCCTTTTTGGGGATAAAGGTACGCAGGGCGATACGCATATTGCGCGGCACGTTGAACCAGAAGTCCCTGGTCTTGAGACGACGGAGGATGGGGGTGGGGCGCAGGTAGAACTGACGGTAGGCTTTGCGGTACATTTCCTCGACCAGTTCGGCGGTCATTTCGCCCATTTCGTAGCGCGCCTGCTGCTCGAAGAAGACATAGACATCCCAATAGTAGATGAGCAGCCGCCCCTGGCGATTGACGACCTCGTAGACCTTGGTGCCCGGATAGGGCGTCATCATGGAGAAGTTGGCGATCAGCGGATCCAGTTCGATGGCAAAGTCGATGGTTCGCTGCATGGTGGCGCGCGTCTCGCCCGGCAACCCCAGGATTAGAAAGGCAATGGTCTCCAGTCCCGCTTCTTTGGCATTCTTGAACGCTTGGCGGATGGTATCGTGGTCCACCTTCTTGTCGATGCTCCTGAGGATCTCCGGATCGCCGGTTTCCACGCCAAAGGCCAGACGTTTCAATCCTGCTTTTTTGAGCAGCGCCAGCAGCTCCTTATGGGCCAGGTTGGCGCGAATGCCGTTGACAAAGATCCAGGGCACGTGGATCAGCTTCTTCTCGATCAACCCGCGGCCCAATTCTTCCAAACGGCTGACGCGGATGTTGGCACTGTCGTCGAGCACGCCGATTTCCTGGGCGTCCAGATCTTGGACCAGGTGACGCCACTCTTCAATCACATGTTCGACGCTGCGGCAGCGCCACTTGATGGGCATGATCGATTGGCTGCAGAAAGTGCAGCGGTAGGGGCAGCCGCGGCTGGTCATGATGCTGAAGCTGCGCGCCCCGTCTACGTGATCGGTGGCGGGTTGCAGACAGGTATAGCGATCCATCTTGAAGAGATGATAGGCGGGCCAGGGCAGCGAATCCAGGTCGGCGATGGCGGGGCGATCCGGGTTG
>JACFMY010000760.1 GCA_019455155.1 Caldilineaceae bacterium | reverse complement strand
GTCTTGTCCTTAGGCGTTTCGCGGTCGATCTTGCGCAGGAACTTCAGCCACTCGGTGTGCGTGTGGCGCTGCTGGCACTGTCCGATGATCTGCCCGTCCAGCACGTTCAGCGCCGCAAACAGCGTGGTGGTGCCGTGGCGCTTGTAGTCGTGTGTCATGGTCTGCGCCCGGCCCTTCTTGAGCGGCAGTCCCGGCTGTGTGCGATCCAGCGCCTGCACCTGGCTCTTCTCATCGCAGCACAGCACCAACGCATGCTCGGGCGGAGACATGTACAGGCCCACGATGTCCTCGAGCTTCTGGGCGAACTGCGGATCGCGCGAGACCTTGAAGCCGCGCACGATGTGAGGCTTCAGGCCGTGCGCCTGCCAATGCCGCATGACGGTGCTGGCGCTGACGCCCAGCACCTCGCCCATCTTGCGTGTGCTCCAGTGGGTGGCCGCTTGGGGCGCGGTCTGCGTGGTCAGCTCCACCAGCTTGGCCACATCCACCTTCACCGGCGGCGCGCCTCGCGGCAGGTCGCGCTCGATGCCGGCGACTCCCAATTCCAGAAAGCGCTCGCGCCAGCGGGCCACCTGCACGCGACCGACGCCCAACTGCTCGGCGATCTCCTTGTTCTGCAGGCCCGCCGCCGCCAACAGCACTATCTGCGCGCGCTGCGCCAATCGCACGCTGGTGCGCTTGGAGCGTGCCAGTCGCCTCAGCTCGGCTTCCTGTTGGTCCGTCAACTCAATCGTCGGGGCAACTCGCAATTGCTCGCTCCAATGCAAACCGTAGTAGAGCATTGGATGCGAACAATTCACTTACGTTCCCTCAAGAATCAAACACTACACTAGAAAGACGGTGTGACCTTAACGTGAAAGGCCTCGAGTCCCGCGACGACCATGCCTAACATGTCGGTCAACACGGACGCCCAAAGGCTTTCGGCCGCTGCGCGGCCTTTCATCGGTCGCCGGTTACCTTCGCGTTAGCCATGATCGAAGCCAAGTCTGATTGGTCCGTGAAGGAGGTTGTGGAGCCAGATTCGGGGAAGGTTCATAGGATCTACTCGTACAAGGGAAAGGTATGCAAACGCATCCCCCTCGACTCACAGCTGGCCAAGCAGCTGGCGGGGTACGTCTTGATCGAGAAGGACCTGCGAAGCGCCAGCTTGTGGCTGTCTGAGATTCAAAAGATTCGAGGAGACGACGCGCTTCTCGATGCCCGTGGCAACCGCCGCTCTTCGGACCGAGAACGTTACAACGTTGTAAAGGCGCTTTTTGTCGCCGCACTCACGTTCTACGGAAAGGCATTCGCCCAAGCCGAAGGTCGCAGGGTAAAGCTGGAGCGGCGCCAACTAAACGCAGAGTTCCACGCGGCTCACGACAATGCAATCTCCTTCAGGAACAATTTCGCAGCGCACAGCGGGGCTAAATCCCTGGAGAGAGCGCGAGTTGCCATAGCGCTCCCCCCAAAGGGCAAGCACACTCCTCCAAATCTGTATCGCGAAATGGATCAATCAGATTGGGCTATGCAGCAAGAGGGCAAGACGTTTGCGGAGCTCTTCTCACACGTCCACCTGATTCCGGTTAGAAAGATGGCGGAGCTCGAGCGCAAGATCATGGACGAAGAAGTCTTGCCTCTGGGCTATGCCTACTGGGAGAAGAAGTGAGTCGGGGAATCATGGCTAACAGGTCGTATATGGACTCCCCTCCAACGGCAAGAGGCTGATCGATGTGGCT
>JACFMY010000123.1 GCA_019455155.1 Caldilineaceae bacterium | reverse complement strand
TCGCGTAGCGTATCCTGATCAAAGCCAAGCGCAATCTGAAAACGGTCGCGCGATTCCTTCAGCCAGTTGAGCCAATTCACCTGGGCATCTACCGGCAGGACAAACTGGCCATCCTCGTTGAAAAGGCGACCACCAAACGCGCCGATCCCCCAGAAGCCACGCTCAAACGTGCCATCCAGTGTCACCAGCGCGGCAGTCCGGGCCTGGGAACGCAGGTCATCTAGCGTGCCCGCGGGATCGGGCACCAGCGCGCGGTTGTAGAACCAGGTCTGGACATCCAGATAGAGCGGGATGCCGTAGAGTTTGCCATCTTGGCGCAGCGCATCGACCGCGGGCGGCCGAATCTGCTGTACCAGGTTCTTATCGATCTGGTCGGTTACATCGGCGAGCGCGCCGCTCTCAACCAATGTACGGATTTGTCCGTGTGAGAACAACAGCAGGTCACCGGAGAAGGTGTTCACCTGCATATTGCCCAACACGCCCTGGGTCGCTGGCGCCGGCAGCAGCTCCACGACGACCTCGATTCCAGGACAAAACGTCCGGAAGCCTTCGGCCAGATCGCGCAACACCGCGGGATACACGCCAGTGGCGAAGCCCTGAACCGTGAGCGTACCCGTCTCCGGGCAGTGGGGCGGCACCGCTGCCGCAGAGGCCAGGCCGAACTCGGTAGCCAGCCGGTCGGCGAGCACAGCCGCGGTCTCTGTTGGGCTGCTGGTGCCGCTCATGACGCTGCCATATGCCTGCGCGACCGCCGCCAATAGATCTCTGCTGGCACTGTCGTTAGGCCACGGAATTGCGGTGCGCGCCTGTGCCTCGAACGCCGCAATCTCAGGATACAACCCGGGTGAGATCCGTGTGTTCAGGTTGGCTGGCGTGATCTGGGCATCGCGCATCATGATGCCCTGTTGTTCGCTATTGGTTAGAAAGCGAGCCAGGTCAAATGCCGTGTGCGCCTGCTCCTCCGAGGACACAGCGTTGAAGAAGAGCGCGCCCGCGGTGAGGAATGGTCCGGAACTGCCGCTGGGGCCAGAAGGCAGGACCGCGGCGCTGGCGGCATCGTCCAGAGCACGCTTGATGGTGGTCCAGGCCGTGGCGCTGCCAACGTAATAGGCAATGTCGCCCTCCAGGAACCGGTTCTGCAGCACAGAGTCATCAGTATCGAGCAATATGCCTGGCGTGTCCCGTAACTGCTCCATCCAGCTCAACCAGTTGGAGACGCCCGCGGTTTCGACGCCCTCCTGGCTTGCGCCAACCAACAGATTGATGCCAAATGCCTTGGCGCCCCAGAAGGCATTGGTGAAGCTGCTGTTCATGAGCACCTGGCGGCCGTTGCGAGCCTCGGTCAGCAGCTCTTCAAGCGTAGTGGGCGGCCGCTCCACCAGGTCTTCGTGGAAGTACAGAACCGTTGTATTGAGATACACGGGCAAGCCATAGAGGCTACCGTCGGACTGCAAGGCTTGCAGCGCGGACGCCAGGTAGCGATTGGCCAGGTCTTCGGTGATCCACTCATCGATTGGCCGCACCGATCGCTGTTGCAGCATGGACTCGAGGCGCGCACTGTCGGCCAGCAGCAGATCGGGGCCCAAGCCGGACCGCGTCATGCGGATGAATTCCGCGACCTGATCGCCTTCCGGGGCCGCGCGTTGCACAATGACATCGATGTGTGGGTTGAGGCGGCGATAGCGGGCGATCGCGTTCTCGAACGCCGTGGCTTCCTGATCCAGCAGATTGTGCCAGACCAGAATTCTGTTGGTTAAGAGTTCCTCCGTCTCAACAGGTGCGGGGGCGTCCAGACAACCTGCCAACACCGCGATCGCTACAGCCAGCGCTGCCCAGCAGAACAGCCTGTATCTGTATTTCGGTATGCGAGTATGAAAGTCAACCATTTACTACCGAGTCTATCATGAATCACGCGCCAGCCCTAACCAGATTATGATAGACCGACGGTCCGCGGCCGCTAGCGCGCCTTGATACGCCAGCGACTGAGCGTGGGAAGTTCGAGCACGGGCGCGCGGTCAGAGGACCAGGGAGCTTCTGGAGCCATGGTGATGGCGCACAGCCTAAGTAGCACACGATCATAGTTGACGCGCCAGCCGGCAAAGTCGTGCCAGGCTTGCTCGCGATCTGCCTTCATAGGGACGCCGGCTTCCTGCAGGCGATCGTAGACAGCGGCATATTCTTCATGGGAGATGCTGATGGGTTCAGCAGGGAAATGGGGATCGGCCGGGTAGTCGATGCCAAAATAGGCGGCAATGCGACGTAGGGCAAGGTATCCGGCCCGGATGCAGAGGTCGGCATTTGCGTCATGGTGGATGTCCACCGACGAACGGATGAACGCGGCGCTGTCCAGCACACAGCCCGCTGCCGTAACCCACGATTGGGTGGGTAGAGGAGAGCGCAAAAATACCAGCGCGGGCAGCGAGGTATGCGATTCCTCAATCTGGGCAAAAACCTTCTCCCATTCGCTCCAAAATGATCCCAAACTCTCCAGCTTGCCAATGCGGTATGCGCGGCTGATCAGCTCCACAACCGACGGCGGTGTGCCCGCGCGCACATCGAGCATGCGCACCGCATTCTCGCGTGCGGAAAAGGCCGTGTAGATGGTGGGAAGATAGGCGATGAGCAGCGCCACCAGGATCAGCCCGATGGTGGCCTCGGTAAACGAGAGCACCATGTGGGTCAAGGTGTTGTCCGATGCAAAGCCCAGCGTAAACAACGATGAGCCGCTCAAGACAAAGGCGCCGTAGGGAGCGTCGATACCCGTCGCCCAAAAGAGGCCAGCATAGGCTAATAGCACCAGGGTCAGCCAGACCGGGAGCAGGGTCAACAACGAGATGGGCGCGTAGTAGGCCATAATTGCGTCCCGCCGGTCAAAGCTGCCCGCAAAACGCAGGAGGAGCATAAACAGCCGCCGCGTGGTGATAAAGGTAGTGAACGCAACCGGATCTTGCGCGCCGCGCGGCAGGACCAGCACGCGCACAGCCGAGAGTAACGTGATACCAACGAGCCCGATGGATAGGAGGAAGACGAGGATCTGTAGCGCGATCATGGTGGTGAAGTCTAGCACCTTCTGCCTCCGCCCCTGGGAACTGCGCCTGCCCGTGCGTTCGGCACAGCGGCAACGCGCAACCCCAGAGACGTGCAGCGTCTAACCAACCAACAGGGCTGCCTATGACCTATTGGCGCCGTAGCTTTCTGTACGTAATGCGGTGGGGCCGGTCCGCGGCCGGTCCCAGCCGGCGTTGGCGGTCCTCCGCGTACTCGCTGTAATTGCCCGGGAAGAAGTAAACCTGGCTATCACCTTCGAAGGCCAGAATGTGCGTGGCAATGCGATCCAGGAACCAGCGGTCATGGGAGATGACCAGCACACAGCCGGCAAAGCCCTCGAGGGCATCCTCCAGCGCACGCAGCGTGTTTACATCGAGATCGTTGCTCGGCTCGTCCAACAGGATCACATTGCTGCCCGACTTGAGCATCTTGGCCAGGTGCACACGGTTGCGCTCGCCGCCGGAGAGCATGCCCACCCGCTTCTGCTGGTCCTGGCCGGTGAAATTGAAACGCGCCACATATGCCCGGGAGTTGACCAGCCGGTCGCCCAGTTGGATCTGTTCGTTGCCACCCGAGATCTCTTCCCATACACTCTTCTCTGGCGCCAGCGTATCGCGCAGCTGATCCACGTAGGCCAGCTTGACCGTGCTGCCCACGGTGAGCTTGCCTGCATCGGGCTGCTCCTGGCCTACGATCATGCGGAAGAGGGTGGTCTTGCCGGCGCCGTTTGGACCGATGATGCCCACAATGGCGCCGGGCGGAATATCAAAGGTCATAGACTCGTACAGCAGGTTCTCACCGTAAGCCTTGCCCACGCCCTCGGCGCGGATGACCACGTCGCCCAGCCGCGGCCCCGGCGGGACATAGATCTCACGCTCCTCATTAGCCCGTTCCTTTTCCTGGGTCAGCAACTCGTTGTAGGCATTGATGCGGGCCTTGCGCTTGGTCTGGCGCGCCTTGGGCGTCATGTGGAGCCACTCAAGCTCACGTTGCAGCGTCTTCTGCCGCGCGGCTTCCTGCTTCTCCTCCTGCGCCAGGCGCTGTTGCTTCTGTTCCAGCCACGACGAATAGTTGCCCTTCCATGGGATGCCGTAGCCCCGGTCCAGCTCCAGAATCCAGCCGGCTACATTGTCCAGAAAATAGCGATCATGCGTGACCGCGATGACCGTACCCGAATAATCGTGCAGGTGCTTCTCCAGCCACGCCACCGACTCCGCGTCCAGGTGGTTGGTCGGCTCGTCCAGGAGGAGAATATCCGGCGCCCGCAGCAGCAGCCGGCACAGGGCCACGCGGCGCCGCTCACCGCCCGACAGGAGATGGACAGGCGTGTCCCCAGGGGGGCAGCGCAGCGCATCCATGGCCAGCTCCAGCCGGCTATCCAGGTCCCAGGCATTGAGCGAATCAAGCCTGTCCTGTACTTCAGCCTGGCGGTTCATGAGCTCGTCCATCTCGTCCGGCGTGAGCTCCTCGCCAAAGCGGGCGTTGATCTCGTCGAACTCGCGCAGCGCGTCGACAACCTCCTGGACGCCTTCCTCGACAATCTCGCGCACTGTCTTGTTGCTGTCCAGCTGTGGCTCTTGCTCTAGATGGCCGATGGAGTAACCCGGCGACAACACGGTTTCGCCGATGAAGTCCCGCTCTACTCCCGCCATGATGCGCAGGAGTGTGCTCTTGCCGGCGCCGTTCAACCCGAGGACGCCAATCTTGGCGCCGTAAAAATAGGAGAGACTAATGTCCCGTAACACCTGCTTATTGGGTGGGTAGATCTTGCCCACACCGATCATGGAATAGATGACCTTATTGCTCATTGTGCCTTGTCGCTCACTGTATCGTCGGTTCCGGTGTCTTCTCTCAGTCTATGGGCATGGCGCGCAGCCATTGTTGATAGCTGCCAAAACGCCATGGGCGCAGCCCGCAGCGCCAAACAGAAGCGCCATTGTACCAGAGATGGCTGCGGCTCACCAGCCTGCCACCGCTCACACGCGTTGGAAACGATGGATAGGGCACGACTGTCACTCGACCGCGCGCCGCTTTGCTTGCGCTCCGCGGCAGTGAGGTCGATACCGCACGCTAGTGACTTGCCAAAACGCCCGTTCCCATATACGCTATGTCTGATTCTACAGCGATGTTCCTCACATTATGGGAGGTTCTTATGCAGCGCAAAAGCCTCGCCCTGATCGCCATTGCCCTTACTCTGTTCACCGTTTTCATGGTGCAGATGGCGGCGGTTCAGGCAGCCGCACCACAACAGGCGGGAACGGACGAAACGCCAGTGGCCGCGGCGGATGAGCCCCAACCCTTGCCCCAGCCGATTCGCATCAGGGTGCGGCAGACAATTCCATTTACCATTGCCGTCGTCCCCACGATGGAGACGACACCCACTGCAGAGCTTGCAGCCGAGCCAGTCGACACAGGTGAGGCGCTCACGCCGACCGCGGTAGCGGCTGGCGCCAGTGCGCCTGTAGGCGATCAGACCGATGCCAGCACGCCGGAACCCGCCGAAGAGGCTGCTGCTGTCAGCGAGGCTGTCACCGAGACCGTAGAGACCACGCCTACGATGTTGGTCAGCACCATTCCTGTCACGTTTGAGCTGGACTTCGACCTTGTTGTCAGCCAGACGCTCACGACAACTGTGCCGGCTTCTGTCACGTTGCAGCTGCCCGATGCCCAGACTACGACGCTGCCAGTCTCCATTACGGTGGGTCTGTTACCCGATGCCTCGGTCGTCGTCGAGCTGTTGCCGCTACCTCCGGCCGCTGCCACGCCTGAGCCCACAGTGGAAGCCACACCCGAGGTCACGCCTACCATTGAAGCAACGCCAGAGGTGACCCCTACGGTGGCCGAAGCGCCCGCCACACCATCCATTACCACGACATTGGCGACCGAGATCAACGGCCTGCCGCTTATCAACACGACGGTCACTGTGAGCTCTAATCTGCGTGCGGGTCCCAGCACAGATTTTGAGATCCTGACCCAGGCTGGACCAGGCGACGCCGTCCAGATCGTTGCTGTGAGCGAGGACGGCCAGTGGTATCTGCTGGCTACCGGCGCCTGGATCGCCAATTTCCTGGTAGCCGACCAGCCCACCAATGTGCCCACCGTGACCGATGAGATCCTGGCTGCCGTCCAGGGCACGGCGCCGGTACCCACGGCGACACCCACACCGGAGGCTGCCGCGGTCACGCCGCCCACGGTGACGGTGGACGCCAACCTGCGCGCGGGTCCCGGCACCGAATTCGATATTATCGGCGGGACGATCACGGGTGACGTGATCAACATCGTCGGTCGCAATGCCGAAGGCACATGGTTCCGCCTGGACAACGGCGGCTGGGTTCTGGGCACGCTCGTGACCAACGCGCCCGCCATCGATACTGTGCCCGTCCTCAACAATGACGGCACGCCGGTGGAGCCGGCCGCGACGCCGACCGAAGAGGTGAGCCTGTCCGGTCTCCTGCCGACGCCGACGCCCATTCCCGGCGTGAGCCCTGCCACCTATCTCGCGGCGGCCACCGGGATCATCAGCCAGTACGACAGCACGCTGACCAGCATCGACGGGCTTCTGGCAGAGCTTGCGTCGAACAATGCTGTCCTCACGGATGCCAATTGGAACACCCGGCTCAACGCCGCGCTGGCCCTGCTACGTCGCACAAGCGCCACTGTCGGCGAGCTGAGGCCGCCAGCCGCTCTGCGGAACATCCAGCAGGAGCTGGAGAGCGCGGCCGTCAACTACAATCTTGCCGCCCAAGCGCTGTCTAGCCTCGCCAGCACGGGCGACCTGACCCTGCTTGACGACGTGGAAACGGCGATCCAACAGGCGAACACAAACTTGACCAATGCAGAGATCGCCATTGGTCAGGCTAGCGGTTGATCCCGGCAATACGCGGGCCAATTGACCCATAGCAGATAGCGTGCAACTGGCACGCTGTAATAGAAACGACGCAGAGGTCACCGCCCTGGGCGGCCAGACTTCTGCGTCGTTTCTGTTACAGTTTACGTTCGTATATGCGGCGGGCAGCCCGTCCTTGCCGCGGGCCCGCGGCGCCGTGCGCCGACCTCTTTTGTTCCGGCAATCTGCTCTCTTACTGGGACGGGGCGCCGCCGTTGATGTAGCTGTAGAGACGAGGTATCCCATCCGTCGCGGCGAACGGCAGGAATGGCTCGGCATAGCCTCGCCCGCCCCGGCGGCGACCTTTGCGCTGTGCGTCGGCAAGGGGATAGAGATAGTGCTCATTGAGCAGATGCCCCCACGCCCGTGGCCGTACGAAGCGCGGCCCCTGTAGTTGGATCTCCCATCTGGCAGGCCGGGGCGCCAGCATACCCAGCCGTGCCACAATGTCCAGCTCGTTGCCGAAATGCTCAATATAGGGTACAGGTCGCTGGCCCGCGGCGGGTTCGCGAACATAGCTCATCGTATTTGCACACGTGGCAAAACAGTAAAGCTCCAACCGGGCCAGCTCGGCCTCGGTCAGGGGCGCAAAATCGCTCAAGTCGAGCGGCTCCTGCGCGGGGTAGACGAACTCCGGCGGCGCATAGGCTGCAGCCGGAACAACATCCATGGCAGCGGGACGCGTGATCTGAGCAAGCAGACGGAGCACAACCGCGGCGATGATCGTGCCCTGGGAATGGGCGATGACCACAACGCGACGCTTGTGAGGGCTCTTCAGGGCATCGTAGATGACCGGAAAGGCCTTGGTGACCGGCTCACTGACTTTCCAGCCTTCCTTGTCTAGCGCACACTGCAGGAGATCCACAAAGAGCGAGCTCGTTGAGTTCTGGATCAGGGTGACTGGCCGGTGGAAGAGCTCCGACAACAGGGCCGCGTTTACCTGGGCCACGGCGTCGTTGGTCATGATGCCGTTGATGAAGAACCAGCTCTCCTCAGGGAAGGAGGTGTAGCTGCCGTTGTGATCGGGCCGGTGCAAGATCACCGTAGGCTGCCAAAAGAGGTCGTTTAAGAATGGTGGGTTGAAGGGCGGCGGGGACAGCGGCAGCGAAGGCAGCCATGTGTTTTGCAAGAACTTGAGTGTGCGCAGCGGCCGCCATATGCTGGCGATGCCGAACTCGGAAAAGCGGCGGTGGGGCGGCAGCCAGCTGCGCAGCGGTCCAAAGATCGATTGAGCATAGAGCGGCGGGCGGATGGCCAGCGCGTCCCGCGCAATGCCAGCCAGGTCGACGAGACGCGGCGCCGGTTTGGTCACGTTCTCGACAGCTACGGTAACTGGCGTCTCCAGCGCGGCGCCGTTGCCGCGTGAGCGGTTCTTCGTTTGGCTCTGCATGGTTTGCAGCCTCCTGGGATGCCACAGAGTTCGGGGTCTCTACCCAAGCGTACACCAAAGCGGCCGGCCGCCGCAACCGGCCTCAGCGCCCACCCTGTCAGTGCGTTGCCGCAATGCGGCCTCGCGCCCCGCCTGCGTTCACGCCGCAGCCGCCAGGTCAGCCGCGATCTGTTCACCCCACGCCAACAGCAGTTCGTCGTCACCGGTTTGGGCAACGAGCTGCAGCCCCACAGGCAGCCCATCTACCTGGCCTGCGGGCACGGTCAATGCCGGCATGCCGGCATGGGTCCAAGGCAGGTTCATGTTGGGGTCGCCTGTGGCGTGGATACCAGCGGGTGCCGGGCCCATCGCGGCGGGCGCTACCCATAGGTCGATGCCGGCCTGCCCCATCTGCTTTTCGAGCGTGTCGCGCAGGGCCAACGGGCTGGCGCGCAGCTCCTGCAGCTCCTGGTCGTCTACTGTGCGGCCCAGCTCAACGATCTCAGCGGTGCGCGGCCGGTAGCGATCCTTGAACTCATCGTAGACAGCGGCGTGCTCACGGGCAAACTCGGCAAAGACCATGCGCCGGTGGAGCTGGTTTAGTTCGTGAATGTCCAGCAAGGTCGGCACATTCCATACGGTGTAGCCGGCCACGCGCAGGCGGTCAAGCTGGGCATCGAACACAGCCAACGCATCAGGGTCGGCCTGGCGCAGATAGGGGCCAAGGGGCACGCCGAGAACCGGCAGGTCCGCCTCGCTCACTGTCACGGGCCGCCAATCCTCACAGACTGCGGCGGCCGCTGCCATCATGCCCTCCACATCCTGGGTGAACAGCCCTACATGGTCAATCGTACGGGAGAAATAGATCAGCCCTTGGGTAGCAATGCGATCCAGCGTCGGCTTGAAACCGACGATACCGCAGAACGCCGCGGGCCGAATCACCGAGCCGATGGTCTGTGTGCCGACAGCCAGCGCGCAGAGTCCCGCGGCGACGGCAGCCGCGGATCCGCTGCTAGACCCGCCTGGTGTGTGGGCAAGATTATGGGGGTTGCGCGTAGGGCCCGGCTCGAAGTAGGCGAATTCGGTCGTTACGGTCTTGCCAACCACCAGCGCGCCAGCCCCGACTAGACGGTTCACTACTGCGGCCTGGTCACCGGCAAACGGCTCCGGCGGCACAGTCGAGCCGGCGCGCGTGACGAAGCCGTTGACATGAAAGACATCCTTGATGCCCGCCAGCACGCCGAAGAGTGGGGGCCGGCTGGCCGGATCGGGAAAGCGCTGCAACAGGTCATCACCGGCTGCATGCAGACGGGCGCGGCGCGAGGCGTCGGGCAGCAGCGCCTGTACTTCGCCATCGATCGCCTCGATGCGGTCACAGGCGGCATCGAAATAAACAAGCAAGTCCAGTGCGCCGCTGCGCAGCGCAGCCGCGGTCTCTGCCAATGGGGCAGCGTTCAACAACATGTGTACTCCTCGGCGTAAATGGGCGTATATTGGTTAGGGTACTCGGGTGGAGCCTGACACGGGCAGCATTGTGGCATCAAGTAGATGAGGTGTCAACCGGCGCCGTGCTCTCACGCACGATGAGTGAAGGCTGCAGGTTGCGTATCGTGGGCGCAGTTTCTTCCCCCTGCTCGCGCGCTTTGATCATGCGGTGGAGCTCGGCCACCGCAATGTGGCCCAGCTGTGCCAGGCGCTGGCGAACCGTGGTCAACGACGGCCAGAAATAGGCCGATTCGGGTGTGCTGTCGAAGCCCACTACGGCCAGATCCTCAGGCACGCGCAGCCCGCGCGCGTGGCAGCAACGCAGGACGCCCAGGGCCATCTGGTCGTTGCAGGCGAAGACAGCATCCAGGTCAGGTCGCCGCGCCAGCAGCTTTTGCAGGCAGGCCTCGCCGCTGGCCGCCCACCAGTCGCCTTCCTCGATGAGATCGGCCGCTGGCTCGCGGCCCGCCTCAAGCAGCGCCGTCCGCCAGCCAGCGAGCCGTTCGCGCGCTTCCCACCATTGCTTTGGCCCTGTAATAATCCCAATCACGCGGCGGCCCAGCTCAAGGAGATGCCGGGTAGCCAGAGCGCCGCCCATGCGGTTGTCAGTGGAAACCACCGAGGCGCCCGGCCGCGCCTCCATGGTAAGAAAGATCATCGGCGGCAATGTGCGCAGACGCGTTTCACTCAGCCAGGCATGGTTGTCCCCAATCTCGTGCACGGCCCAGATAATGCCGTCCACGCGGCGAGCCGCCAAATCGTCCAGCACGCTGTCCGCATCAGGCGTAACAGGACTGTGAAGGAGATCCAACAACAGGGTGTAACCCAGCGCGTTGGCCTCCTGTTCGATGCCCACCAAAGTGCGCGACGGGCCATAGAATTCCAGACCCGAGGCCACAATGCCCAGTGTGTTGCTGGTCCGGTTTACCAGGCTGCGCGCCAGCAGATTGGGCTGGTAGCCCAGCTCCTCGATGGCCAGCATGACGCGCTCGCGCGTGCGTGCTGAGACGGGTCTCTTGCCGGTGAGGGCATTAGAAACAGTCCCGGCAGAAACATTTGCCCGGCGGGCCACATCGATAATGGTAGGCACCGGCTTCCGATTCATAATGGGATCAAATAGCCAACAAGCGACATAGAAAGGCCCATTATAGTACATACTCCACATTTTGCACAGGGTCTGACCGAATCATCAGATGCTCGCAGGGCCCGACCTGCCGGATGCTCGCGTCTTCGTTGCGCCGTCTTTGGCGATCTGCTATCCTCCCGTGCAGACACATTCCCGCGCCGATTGCGCCCAGCTGAAAGGAGAGTCCCGATGCCATTCGACGACACATTGCTCGCCAACGCAGTCCATGGTTTTGTAGACAACCAAGGTGTGCGTCTCCATTATGTCACCATGGGAGAAGGGCCGTTGCTCGTCATGCTCCACGGCTTTCCCGATTTCTGGTACACCTGGCGCTACCAGCTGGTCGGCCTGGCCAGCGATTTTCAAGTGGTGGCTATGGACCTGCGCGGCTACAACGAGAGCGACAAGCCAACCGGCCAGGACGCCTACCAGCTGCCCGTACTGGCGAGCGATGTCATTGCTCTCGTCCACCAGCTGGGTTTCCAGCAGGCCGTCATCGCGGGCAACGACTGGGGCGGTCTGATTGCCTGGCACCTGGCCATCTACCACCCCGTCCTCGTCCACCGGCTGATCATCTGCAACCTTCCGCACCCGAATGGCCTGCTGCGCGAGCTCGCCCACAATCCTGCGCAGCAGCGCGCCAGCCAATATGCACGTAACTTTCAACAACCCGATTACCACCGCGTGCTGACAGCTGAACGGCTGACCGACTGGATCAACGACCCCGACGTGCGCGCCCTCTATATCGAGGCGCTCGAGCGCTCTGACTTTGCGGCCATGCTTGCCTACTACCAGGCCAATTATCCGCGTGAGCCCTACAGCCAGCGCGCGGCGCCGGTACCCAAGGTCCAGTCCCCCGTGCTCATGATCCACGGGCTACAGGATTGGGCGCTGCTGCCAGGCGCGCTCAACGACACGTGGCAGTGGCTCGAGAGTGACTTAACGCTCGTCACGCTGCCCAACGCGGGCCATTTTGTCCAGCAGGATGCACACGATCTGGTGACCCGCACGATGCGTATGTGGTTGAACCGCTAAGTGGGCTGCAAGGATGGGCCAGGCTGGCCGGTTAACCGGCCAGCTTCCGTAGGGCTTCCTCGTCGATGACCGGTACGCCAAGTTGCTGCGCCTTGGCAAGCTTGCTGCCGGCCGCCTCGCCAACGACTAGATAGCTTGTCTTGGCGCTGACGCTGCCGGACACTTTGCCGCCGTGCGCCTTGATGAAGGCATGGGCCTCGTCGCGGCTGAAGGTCGGCAATGTGCCTGTGACCACGAAGGTCATCCCGGCCAACGTTTGGGGCGCGGCAGCCTCACTCGCCTGGGCCGCCTGTACTCGCACACCCGCCTCGGCAAACTTGCGTATCAGCTCGCGGTTTGGCTCAATCGAGAAGTACTCGTGGATGCTCTCCGCGATCTTGGGACCGATGCCCTCAATTTCGCTCAGCTCCTCTACCTTGGCGTCCATTAGGTCAAGGAGGCTCGAGTAGTGCTGCATAACGGTCTCAGCTACGACCGAGCCCACGAAACGGATCCCCAGGGCCGTCAACAACCGGTCCACGGGCCGGTCCTTGCTCGCCTCAACCGCCGCACGCAGATTCTCGACACGCTTTTCCCCGTAGCCTTCCAGGGTGAGAATCTCGTCCCACGGCAGGTCGTAAATGTCGGCGAGATTGGTGATGTAGCCTTTTTCTACAAAGAGCTCAGCCTGTTTGATGCCGAACCCGGCAATATCCATAGCATGGCGCCCCACAAAGTATTCCACGGCGCGCACAAGCTGCTCCGGGCAGGCGTTGTTGACACAGTAGGTGGCCGCTTCGCCGGGCGGGCGGACCAGGGGCGCGCCACAGACCGGGCAGGTCTCAGGCATGGTCCAGATACGCTCCGCGCCCGTGCGCAGCTCAGTGAGCGGCCGCAGCACCTTGGGAATCACCTCCCCGGCGCGCTTGATAGCTACCTTGTCCCCAATGCGGATGTCGAGATCGCGAATGTAGTCCTCGTTGTGGAGCGTGGCGCTCTTGACCGTCACGCCGCCAACCTGAACCGGTTCCAATACCGCGTTGGGGGTAACCGCGCCCGTGCGCCCCACGTTGATCACGATATCGAGCAGGGTGGTGACGGCCTCTACGCCGGCATACTTGTAGGCCAACGCCCAGCGGGGATCCTTGCCGGTGAAGCCCAGCTCTTCCTGCATGGCCAGGGAATCGACCTTGATGACTATGCCATCCACTTCGTACGGTAGATCATGGCGTCGCCCGCCAAACTCGCCCACGTAGGTGACGAGCGCGTCGAACTCGTCGTCCGTGAAGCGGCGCATGTCGGGACAGACTGGAAAGCCCAGGGCGCGCAGATGGGCCAAGGCCTCCCAGTGGGAGCGGATCGGTGTGCTGGCGCCCTCGACGATTAGCGCCTGGTAGACCCACAGCTTGAGCGGCCGGCCGGCTGTGATGGACGAATCAAGCTGGCGCAGGCTGCCAGCCGCAAAGTTGCGTGGGTTTGCGTAGCTACGTTCGCCGGCCTCTACCTGCTCCCGGTTGAAGCGTTCAAAATCAGCTTTGTCGACATAGGCTTCACCCCGTACCACGAGCCGCGCTGGCGCGCGCAGATCGTCACGGTCCCCGACTGGAATCTGCAAGGGCAACCGGCGCACGGTGCGCAGATTGGCGGTGATGGTCTCACCATACTCGCCATCGCCGCGCGTCGCACCCAGCGTAAAGGCGCCCCCTTCATAATGTAGCACCACCGTGAGGCCATCGAACTTCGGCTCTACGACATAGGCCAGGCGCTGCTGCTCTTCAACGGAGAGGAGACGCTTGAGACGCTCACGCCATGCGCGTAACTCGTCATCGTCAAAGGCATTGGCCAGGCTGAGCATGGGGGCCGGATGGCGCGTCTTCTCGAAGCGATCGGCCACGACCCCGCCCACACGTACGGTGGGGCTGTCCTCGCTGCGCAGTTCCGGGTGCGCCTCTTCCAGGGCGACCAGCTCGTTGAAGAGCGCATCGAACTCCTGGTCGCTGATCTCAGGATGGTCCAGCACGTAGTAGCGGTATTGGTGATAGCGCACCAGCTGGCGGAGATGCTGCACGCGGGCGCTGACGTCTTGGGTAGGAAGCGCTTTGTCAGTCATGGGAGAGAGGCAACCCTGGGTAGCACGAAACGAAATGGGGCCCGCGGCACTTGGACTGGGCGCGGCGAGCCCCTGAGAAGTGATCGGTTTGCTTGACGGGACCCGACAGGCCCCAGCTGCCAGGCACTGCGTACCATGGAATCTGTATCACGCCTCGCACTTGATTGTCTGGCTGCGCCACCAGATACTTGGCAGCATGCGAAGCTTCCTCCATTTGCCAATAAAGGACCGGCGGCTGAAAACATCGTAATCATGGGCTTCAATGTCGTCAAGTATGGCGCCGTAGAGCCGTGCCGCCGCGGCAATGGCAAAGCGACCGTCCCGGCTCAACATGACGATGCCCGGTAGCGCCTCTTCATAGAGGGAGCGCGTGCGCTCGATTTGAAAACGCATAAAGCGCCGCCACCGCTCGTCCACGCGCGCGGCGGCCAGATCGGCTTCGGTGAGGCCAAATGCCGCTAGATCCTCCTGGGGCAGATAGACACGGCCCGCGCGCCAGTCCTCCCTGACGTCACGCAGGATATTGGTGAGCTGCAGGGCCACACCGAGCTTGATGGCATAGGGGATGGCGGCCTGGCCGGCATACCCTATGATATGCATGGTCATCAGCCCGACGGTGGAGGCCACGCCATAGCAGTAAGCGGCCAGCTCATCGAAGGTGGCATAGCGCGTCTGGTGCAAGTCCCGAGCTACGCCCTCAATCAACTGTTCGGCATAACGCGCCGGCACCTGGTAGCGTCGCCGCGCGTCCGCCCACGCCACGGCTACCAAATCGTGTGCAGCGGGACGGCACGCGGTGACGCGGCGCCGCCATGCTTGCAGCTGCTGCCGGCGATCGCGGCCCGGACAATCCACAATGTCGTCGGTTACCCGGCAGAACGCGTACAACGCCCGGGCGGCCAATCGTTTCGGTTTTGGCAGCAGTTGGGAGGCCAGATGAAATGAACGACTATGTTGCGCGGTGATGGTGTCACAATAGCGGTAGGCACGGTTCAAAAGGCTCTTGTCAAAGATGGCCGGTGTGTCCGCATTTTCAGTGTGCCGCGCTTCATAGGCTAGCGCCAGCAGGGTGCGTTCCCACGTGCGTTGCAGTTGCATGCACTCCCCCTCAGAGTGAAACAGGAACAGAAGAAGTCGGGTTGTTGGCTACCCACATAACTATGAAAGTAACACAAGCCACACGCACTGTCAAGGGATTTATCATACTTTTGTCCATATTATATCAAATTATTATCTAGAAAAAGGTTAGGCAAATGGTTGACGGACCGCCGCTGCTGTGGTAAACTCTGTCCAACCAAACGGGCGGAGCGGAGCGTGTTCAGCAGGCACTTGACAGAGAATTGCGATCATGACGTATAACGACACGACACCTATGTACAATCTGAAGGCGGTGGTGCGGGAGACCGGCTTGAAGCCCGACACGCTGCGCGCGTGGGAGCGCCGCTACGGGGTGCCTGCCCCCGACCGTACGGATAGCGGTCATCGCCTCTATTCACAATACGATATTGAGACGCTAAAGTGGCTGATCGAGCGCCAGAATGAGGGCATGAGCATTAGCCGGGCGGTTGAGCTCTGGCACAGCCTGCACAAGGAAGGCCAGGACCCGCTGGCCACGACCGTGACACCCGGCGCACACCGCACGCCGGACTTATCGTCCATAGCGCCCATGCCAGCCGACCCC
>JACFMY010000122.1:8984-15767 GCA_019455155.1 Caldilineaceae bacterium | reverse complement strand
CATCATCCCGGTGGTCGACGGTGTGGACTTCACCGTCCGTCGCGGCCAAACGTTGGGCATCGTAGGCGAGAGCGGTTCAGGCAAAAGCGTGACGACCAAGGCATTGATGCAGCTGTTACCCAAGACGGCCATCATCAGCGCAGATTCGTCGATTCGCCTATACCGTGCGGACGGAGAAATTGTGGAGATAGCGCAGTTGCCGCCCACAAGCCGTGCTGTCCGCCGCATCCGGGGCGGGGACATCTCCATGATTTTCCAGGAACCGATGAGCGCCTTCTCTCCGGTCTACACGGTAGGCAACCAGATCGTAGAGGCAATCCGGCTCCACCGCCCTGTGAGCAAGCGCGATGCGCGCGAGATCGCGCTGAACCTGTTGGAGCGTGTTGGCATTGCCAACCCGTTGCAGCGCTTCCACCAATATCCCTTTGAGCTTTCTGGCGGCATGCGCCAGCGCGCGCTGATTGCCACAGCCCTCGCCAGCAACCCTTCTCTGTTGATTGCCGATGAGCCTACAACTGCGCTCGATGTCACGATCCAGGCCCAGATCCTCGAATTGATGCGCGAGCTGCAGGAGGAGTTTCACATGGCGATCATCTTCATCACCCATGACCTCGGGGTTATCTCCCAGATCGCACATGAGGTAGCCGTCATGTACTTGGGCCGGATTATGGAACAGGGAAGCACAAACGAAATCATCCACAATTCAAAGCACCCCTATACCCAGAGCCTGTTGGAAGCCATACCACAGCTGGATAACCTGGGAATGCGTCTCCAGGCGATACGGGGGGACATTCCGAGCCCCCTGGAACGGCCGGCTGGTTGCCCCTTTCATACGCGCTGCCTGCAGGCAATCGTGAACAAGTGTGATACGTTTGTACCGGCCAAGACCATGCTGGGCCAAGACCATCTGGTGCAATGCATTCTCTTTGAGCAGAGTGAGGTAATCGATCATGCCGCTGCTTGATGTGCAGAACCTCAAGTGCTACTTCCCCGTAAAAAGCGGTGTATGGGGACGTACCACCGGCCACGTACGGGCGGTGGACGATGTTAGCTTCTTCATTGAGCGCGGCGAGACATTGGGGCTGGTCGGTGAGAGCGGCTCTGGAAAAACCACGATCGGCCGCGCCATCTTGCGGGCGATTCAGCCAACGGCCGGACAGATCACCTTTGATACAGGAGCAGCCAAGATCGATCTCATGCAGCTCAAGGGCACAGAGCTCCGGCGCTTTCGCCGGCACATGCAGATGATCTTTCAGGACCCCTTCTCTTCGCTAAACCCCCGCCTGACCGTGCGCGACATCATCGCCGAACCGCTGGTGGCCAACAATCTGGTGCGTGGGCGCAAACAGGTCGATGCCCTGGTGCATAGGACAGCTCAGCGCTGCAAGCTCAACCTGGAACACCTCCGCCGCTTTCCTCATGCGTTTAGCGGCGGCCAACGGCAGCGCATCGGGATCGCCCGAGCCCTGGTCTCCAATCCCGAGTTCATTGTCTGCGACGAGTCGGTTTCTGCCCTGGATGTCTCCATCCAGGCCGAGATTCTCAACCTGCTCATGGACTTGCAGCGCGAGTTGCGGCTCACCTATCTCTTTATTGCCCACGATCTGAGCGTTGTGGCCCATATCTCGACTCGGGTCGCCGTCATGTATGTGGGACAGCTGGTAGAGCTGGCGCCGACCAAGCGCATTTTCTTTGCGCCCCAGCACCCGTACACCGCGGCGCTGCTATCGGCAATTCCGGAAATCAAACCAGAATACGCACTGAAGCCGGTCCCGCTGCGCGGCGAAATTCCAAATCCAATCAACCCGCCGGCCGGATGCCGCTTCCACACCCGCTGCCCTTACATGGAGGCACGCTGCCAGAAGGAACAGCCCGCCTGGCGCGAAATCGCTCCTGACCACTTCGTTGCCTGTCACTTTGCCGAATCTCTTTCGCTAAAGGGTATCGCGCCAACTGCCGTTGCCGCCGCGCCGGCAGGAGAAAGCCATGTCTGATCAACGATCGTCTCTTCCCAATGCAAAAGACAAAACACTCTTTACGCCGGGGCCGCTTACTACTAGCTACGCGGTCAAACAAGCCATGCTGCACGATCTTGGCTCACGCGATAGTGCGTTCATAGAGATCGTACGCGACATTCGCCAGCGCCTCGTGGCGCTGGCCATGGCCAGCGAGCAGACCCACACGGCCGTGCTTATGCAAGGCAGCGGCACCTTTGGCATCGAGGCGGTCATCTCGTCTACCGTGCCGCGGGACGGCAAGCTGCTGGTCCTGGTTAACGGCGCATACGGCCGCCGCATAGTCCAGATTGCCCAGGTGCTCGGTATCGACACAGCTGTCCTGAGCTATGCGGAGAACCAGACACCCGATCCCAATGACGTCGAGACGTTGCTGCAGCAAGACCCTGCCATCACCAACGTAGCCGTCGTCCATTGCGAGACAACCACCGGCATCCTCAATCCTGTGGAGGCAATCGGCGCGGCCGTACACCGTCACGGGCGCACCTACTTCGTCGATGCCATGAGCAGCTTCGGCGCCGTCCCCCTGGACGTAAACCGTGCCCACATTGACTATGTCGTTTCGTCCGCCAACAAGTGTATCGAAGGCGTACCGGGCTTCTCATTCATCATCGCCCGCAGAGAGGCGTTGCTAGCCACCCGAGGATGGGCGCGCTCGTTGAGCCTGGACCTGCTGGCTCAATACGAGGGGCTGGAAGCCAATGGCCAGTTCCGGTTCACACCACCGACCCATGCCCTGCTGGCCTTCCATCAGGCGTTGCGAGAACTCGCGGCGGAGGGTGGTGTCGAAGGCCGCGCGGCTCGCTACCGTCACAACCATCTCACCCTGGTTGCCGGCATGCGCGCGCTTGGTTTTCAGGAATATCTCGATCCGGTGGACCAGGGATATATCATCACCTCATTCTATTATCCCGACCATCCCAATTTCGATTTCGGGCGCTTTTACGACTTACTCAACAGTCACGGCTTTGTCATCTACCCGGGCAAAGTAAGCGACGCTGCCTGTTTCCGGATCGGCCATATTGGGCGCATCTTCGAGGCAGACGTACGCGGGCTGCTGGCCGCCGTACGCCAGGTGCTGGCCGAGATGCAGGTCGACCTGGTCCAGACGAGCGCCTCCGTGGCCTGAAACTAGCAGAAGCCTAAGTCGCTCTTATTCAATTTCGAGTGTGACATACACCAGGGGGTTCCGTGGATTTCTACTTTCGCCGCATTTATCGCGGCCGGTTGCAGCTTGCCGTTTTTGACTGGGCCGGCACGACGATCGATTTCGGTTGCCTTGCGCCCGCGGCTGTCTTTATCGAGGGTTTCCGGCACAAAGGCGTATCGATTTCAATGGACGAAGCGCGTACGCCCATGGGCATGGAAAAGCGTGCCCACATTGAGACCATCGGCGCCATGCCAGCGGTGGCGGCACGCTGGCAGCAGGTTCACGGCCGTGCCATGACCGCCGAAGATGTGGACGAGATGTACGCGGCGTTCGTTCCTCACCTGCTCACCGTCCTCGACGAATATTCCGACCTGATCCCAGGAACCGTCGAGACTATGAGCACGCTGCGCGCCCGCGGGTTGAAAATCGGTGCGACAACGGGCTATTTCGAAGAGGCGATGGAGATCGTGCTGCGGGCGGCCCGCCGCCAGGGCTACGAGCCCGACTCAAGCATCTGCGCTACCCAGGTACCCGCGGGCCGGCCCGCGCCGTGGATGATCTACCGCACCATGGAAACGCTGCACATCTTTCCGCCGGAAACCGTGGTTGCAATCGGCGACACGCGGCCCGATATTGCCGCGGGACTCAATGCAGGCGTATGGACCGTCGGCGTTGTCCAGAGCGGCAACGCGATCGGCCTGAGCCAGGCCGCGTTCGAAGCGCTGCCAACAGATGAACAGGCAGCACGCACGGCAGCAGCCGCCGCTGAGCTCCGCGCCGCGGGCGCGCATGAGGTAGTGGATGGCATATGGGCTCTGCCTACGGCCATTGAACGAATCGAAGAGCGGCTGCGTGCCGGCGAGCGGCCCTAAGGAACCGGACAGCAGTAAGATATCTCTATGTGGCCGTTGCCGGTAGCTTGGCTACGGCCACACCTTCTCCCGTTTCAGCCACCACTTGCCAAAAATGAGCAGGCAGACGCCACCGATCAGAATCCAGGCAACGCGCCAGGAAAGCAGCTGCGCGTGGGCCAGGTCATAGCCCAGCATAGTATAGGCCAGGATGCTGGGCGTCTGCCCAATGGCACAGGCCAACAGGTAGGCCCGGAAACGCATCGTGCCAAGCCCAGCCACATACCCGACCGCGTCCAGCGATACAATGGGCGTCAGGCGCGCGACCAGGACAATCCAGAACCCGGTCGCATCGTTCATCCGGTCCAGATCAAACCAGCCGCCGCCCTTTTCAGGATGAGGGAGCCAGCGGCGCCCGCCCCAGCGGGCCAGGCCGAAGCTTACTGCGGCGCCCGCGAGCGCGGCCACCCACGATAGCAGGGCGCCCGGCCAGATTCCAAAGAGAATGCCGTTGGCAGCAACCAACGGCGTGCTTGGCAAAGGTGGAATCACTGCCTGCAGGATCAACAGCACAGCACTGATCAGGGGCGTCCACCACCCCCAGGCGGCCAGATAGCTGACCACGACCTGGACCGAACCAGTTGTCAGATCGTTGAACGCCGCGATCCACTGATCATACGGCACGATCGCCGCCAACAGCCCCAGGCCAAGAGCCAGGAGGGCAGATCGCCGCACGAGCCTGGCCTGAACCGGCAGATCGGCAAGTCTGACAATGCGCCAGCGACAGGAGTTTCTGGTGGCCATGGCGCACAGCGTCAGCGCTTCATCGCGCCGCAGATGAGCCGCCGGGCGGGTCGTGTAGCCAGGCGTGCGCGACGCTGAACCACTGCCGCATAGTCATCCAAGAGGCCGTCGAGGATCTGCTTCCAGCTGCGATTCTCCACCACCTGCCGGCCGCGTTCCCCCATGCGGCGGGCCATATTCGGGTCACGAACCAGGTAAGAAACGGCAGCCACCAGATCGTTGATAGATTCGGGTGCAAAGAGCAGACCGGTAACGCCGCCATCTACATGATCCTGCACGCCGCCCGCCTTGGGTGCTACGACCGGCAGTCCAGAAGCCATGGCTTCCAACACGACGTTGCCAAGGGTCTCGTTGGCGGCGGGAAAGACAAAGACATCAGCGGCTGCATAGGCGCACGCCAGGTCATGCCCATGAAGATAGCCCGTGAAATGGACCGGCAGACCGGCAAACACCCGGTGCAAATGGGGTCGCGCCGGCCCGTCGCCGACAATGGCAAGCCGCGCTTCAGGCAGACGCTGGAGCACAGCCTGAATCCAGTCAATGCGCTTCTCAGGCGATAAGCGGCCGACATATAGGAGCAGGGGCTTGTCCACCTGGCCTTCACACAGCCGGTGACGCCAGGCCAGACTGCGATGCCGGGGGTGGAAACGCTGTTCGTCAACCCCGCGACTCCAAACGCGCAGGCGCTCGTACCCCTGGCTGGCCAGCGTCCTCAGCGTCGCATGCGAAGGGCAGAGGGTCAAATCCGCCTGATTATGCACCCAGCGGAAGTAACGTACCAGCGGCTCGTAACACCAGCCAAGCCCCCAACGTGCGGCAAAGCCCGGTACATCCGTGTGGTAGGAAGCGATAGCTGGGATCCCGAGACGCCGCGCCTGCCGCAACCCCAACAGTCCCAAGGAGACCGGGTTGACCACGTGGATCAGATCCGGCTTGAATCTGTGCAGATGCCGGCTAACGTCAACCAACGGCGGCACAAGCTTGAGTTCAGGGTAGAGCGGAAAAGGAATACCGGGCAGGCCGACAACTGCTGTATTCGCGTAACGCAACGGTCCACCGTCAGGCGCGAAGAGTATGCTGTCCTGGGCGCGTGCCGCCAAATGGTCGAAGAGATGGCACAACGTGTTGACGATGCCGTCAGTCTTGGGAAGAAAGGTTTCTGTGAAGATTGCGATACGCATGAGACTCCTTGCGCACCATCAGGTGTATAGTCCAGGTGGGCATGCGTCATGCGTCCGCCCAATATCCCCAATCGGAGGAACGCCACTTCTTCGGCATTAACCCGGTATACAACAACGTACAGCGGACCAGTGAATGCAGCATCTTGCGGGTTGCTCCCCGTTCCAGACGCCGTTGATCGCGCGCGAAAACGACCAGGTCTGTCGCGAGACGGATGGTGTAGCCGGAGCGGGCAATCCGCCAACCCAACTCTGAATCTTCATTGCAGCTCAGCGCCACGTCGAAACCGCCCACCGCCATGAGCACATCGCGCCGGACCACGAAGTTGGAACCCGATACTGCCGGCACGCCGCACCAGTCCAAAACACGCTGGCCAGATGTGAACCACCGGTAATAGTGCGGGTAGCCGTCCGCCGATTGCTTGAGGCCGTAAAGCGCGTGAACCTGGCTGTATGTGCGAAGTCGTTCAAAATAGTCGTGGGTGAAGACAACATCAGCATCGGTGAATACGACCCAAGGGGTTCGGGCCACTTCTGCGCCCATCTGCCTGGCCGTTGGGATATTCACCTGCGCTGTGATGATCCGGGTGTGGGCGGGTCGCAGCGCGGCGATCAATGCCGCGGTCTCGTCGTCGCTTGAATCCACCACAATGAGCTCAATGTCAGGCGGCAGCGACGCAAGGAACGGTACAATATTCTGAGCCTCATTCTTGGTGGGTACCACAACCGTGGCAGCTGCCCCATCGTCAAGCACAGTCGTTCTTGCCCTTGTTTATCTATCTAGC
>JACFMY010000122.1:4605-8974 GCA_019455155.1 Caldilineaceae bacterium | reverse complement strand
CAGGAGCTTGTTGTAATTTTAAGATTAATCTTGCCCGCGCCTTTTTGTGGTGTAGAGGCCGCTACGAATGTGTAGCGGTCCGTCAAACGTCCTTCTTTGGTGGTTCGGTAGTAACGACTTCAGCCGTTCTTCACCTGTCCACAGCGACTGTAGTCGCCACCACCGAACTCAAGTTTACTGACCGATAGACCACTAATCGCCGGCGGTGAAAAAGATTGGATTGGTGAGGGCCAGCATCTCGTGGTGGCGATCACGCAGCTCCATCAGATACCAGGTGCCCGGATTGGCAGGCTGTTCCCAGGTGTGCTCGGCGGCGCCAGATACCGGCACTTCGTCGATAACCTGGCCATTCTCTACCAGGCGCAGGAGAGAGTCCGGCGGGCAGAGAGTGCAGCTTGCTTCCAGGCATAGGTCGCCCGCGTGCGAATCCACCTTAAGATGGTCACCCATCATTGCGGTCCGTTCGCCCGTCTGGCTCGCCCGGAGCTGGAGGGTTGGACCGCTGCTCAGATAGAGGTGGCCGGCCGCGACGCCACGAAGAATCGCAGATTGGGACAAGTCGTCAGCGTAAACTACATTGAAACCAGGACGGTTCCGATAGTCAGCCAGGCTATGGGCATCGCTACCGGCCGTCGCGACCAGATGGAAACCGGCATTGAGCCACTGGTACCACAGCGCAAGCCCTTCCTCGTTATAGCTCGGCGCGCCGCCGGGCGGGACCCAAGGACCGTTCCACACCTCGACACAACGGGCCGGGCCAGGCATCATGTCAGGGTAGAGCCAGCGGCAACCCGTGCAGTAGGGATCCCCTGGGCTGCGAGGATGGGCAATGGCAAAGTGCGCACCCGAGCTCTGTAACGAACGGGCAATGTTCGCCATCGCCGTCCCGCTGGCATCGACCCGCCAATCAAGCCATTCACTTAGGCCCAGACAGACGGCGTGTCCCCAAAACGTGGTCAGCTCAAGGCCGCCCATGGTGAGCAAATGGTCTCCGCCCAGTCCAGCAAAGCTCGCCAGTCCGCTCACGGTGTTGTGGTCGGTCAACGCGACGAAGTCTAGCCTCTCTGCCCTGGCGGCAGCGACCAGGTCTGCTTCATCCCAATCGCCATCGGAGTGGCGCGTATGGGCGTGAAGGTCACCCCGATACCAGCCTGGCGTGGACGAGAGCACGCGATCAAAGTCTGGCGGAGCCACGGCGCCAGTTTTTTCCGCGACCGCGCCGCCTGCTGTCTCTACAGTTACCGTAAGTGAATAGGTGCAGGGCTCTTCCGCGCCGACGCGGTGCGCGTCGATTTGGGCGATCCATGTGCCTGCTGGCAGCGGACCCGCAATATAGCCAGCCGTCGCACTGTCCGGCGCCAGATACAGCTCGTGGAGGTTGCCGCCACGATGGCCCGCGCCACGAAAGCCCGCAGGATCGAAGAGCGTAAGGGTCAGCATGTTGCGGGCATCGCCGGCCTGGGCTGGCTCGAAGTGCAGCCGCAGGCTGAGCCGCGTACAGGCCGGCGGGACAAGAAACTTATGGGGTAGATGACGTTTGTTGTGAGCTTCTGTAAGCTGTCCGTGAAACACGTGTTGCATGGCTCCTCCCGTTACGGCAACGCTTGCTCTACCTCGATTGGGCCGCCCGCGCCGTTGTAGATCAGGTAACGCCGCGGGAAGAGCGCGATGGTTTCATCATCCTGGATGGCGGTCGACTTGCTCAGATAGGCCTTGAGCGGCGCGGCCATGCCCGGAATGTTGACCAACACCTTGCGATAGTGCCCCATATCCATGGCCTGTTCGACCTGCCCGCGCCAGACAAAGTTCCCCTGGCCGGCCGCGGGCACGACATTGAGATCTTCTGGCCGGATGGCTATGGTCAGCGACCCAGCCGGTTTCAAACCGGCAGGTCGCTCCACAACCTGAGAACCAACGCGCAGATGGGAACCCTCATCCGTGGCTTCGAGCACATTCATTATACCGATGAATCCGGCGGCAAAGAGCGTCTTCGGATTGGCATAGAGGTCGGAAGGGGCGTCAAGTTGCTCAATGCGCCCGGTGTTCATCAGGGCAATGCGATCCGCCAGGCTCAAGGCCTCTTCCTGGTCGTGCGTGACGAATATTGTCGTGATGTGCAGCTTGTGCTGAATACGGCGGAGCTCCTCACGCAGATACATGCGCAGCAGCGCGTCGAGGCTGCTGAACGGCTCGTCCAACAGGAGGATCTTGGGCTCCAAGACCAGGGCCCGGGCCAGCGCAACACGCTGCTGCTGGCCACCCGAAAGCTGGCTAGGATAGCGCGCTTCATAGCCCGAGAGGCCAACGAGATCGAGCCCCTCGGCCACCTTGCGCCGGATCTCATTTTGGGCCAGGCCGCGCAGCTTGAGACCAAAGGCAATATTGTCGAAGACTCTCATGTGCGGCCATAACGTGTATTTCTGGAATACCATGGCCGTGGGCCGGCGGTTGGGCCCCAATGGCACCACAGTGCGCTGATCAATCTGAATATCGCCTGCAGTCGGTTCCTCAAAACCGGCGATCATACGCAGCGCCGTGGTCTTGCCGCAGCCGGAAGGTCCCAAGATGCAGAGAAACTCGCCATCTTTCACTTCCAGGGATACATTGTCGACCGCGGTCACCTTGCCGAATTTTTTCGTAACATTGAGTAATGATAGCGTAGCCATTTCCAATTCCTCTATAGACCAAAGCCGGCCGCCAGCGTGCCCCCGCGCAGAACGCGCTGCGAAAAGACGAGCAGTATCAGCGACGGTACCCACAGCACGACCGAGAGGATTGCGCCATATTGGACAACTACCTGGTTGTTGATGAGCGCAATCATAACCACCGGCAATGTGCGCACGTTGGGAACGCCAATGAGCAGCGCGCCCTGTGTTTCATAGAACGTGCCGACGAAGGTCAACAGCAGGGCGGCGCTCAGCGCCGGCATAATCATGGGCAGGGTGATCTGGACGAAGACACGCACTGGAGAAGCCCCGACGTCGAGGGCCGCTTCCTCCAGCGATCGGTCTACCCCCTGAAACGCAGCCGTCGGAATCCAGACCATAAACAACAGGGTATTGACCAACTGGATCAAGATGACTCCATATACGGTGCCAACCAATTGCAGCCGAAAGAAGATCACGGCAATGGTCACATAGAGGCCAAAGCGCGGAAAGGCATTGGTCGCCAGAAAGGAGAGCATCAGGGGCGTCCGGCCGCGGAGCTCCATACGCGCAAAGGCATAGGCAGCCGGCAGACAGATCACCGCCGACAGGAAGGTCACCACCGTCGAGACCGTCAGACTCGTAACGAATCCCTGGGTAACATCGGCGCGGGCAAAGGTATCAGGCCAAAAGCGTAGACCCCATTCTGTAGGCAGCAGGTCAGGATAACGCCACCGCTCGGTAAATGCCCACAGAAACACATTCAACATCGGTCCCAAGACAAAGAGGGCAAGCAATGCGGCAAGGCTCAAGCCAAACCACTGTTGGCGCAGCATCTGGCCAAAGCTCCGCCACGTATTGGCGAAGAACATGCGCACGCCCTGCAAATTCTGACTCTCAACCATCACAGTTACCCTTCTCCTTCCGCCAGCCGCTGGCTGACGATGGAACGCACGTACACCACGCTCACAAGCGCGCTGATCAGAAATGTGATTACCGCCTGCACTTGGGCGCGGCTGGGCAAGTTCGCGTCGTAAAAGGTACGCCGCATATAGACGCCCATCATCTCCGGCGAGGCGGGGCCCAACAGGTAGGGAATGGTGAACGCACCAAAGATGCCCAGGAAGTTGAGCGTCAGCACGATCAAGACCGAACGGCGCATAAGCGGGAAGATAACGCGCCAGAAGAGCTGCCACCGGTTGGCGCCGACGTCGCGCGCGGTCTCCAACAGCTCATCGCCGATCTGGCTTAGGCCCGCGGTCAAAATCAAGATAGTGATCGGAATGCCTTCCCAGAACAGGCCGATGACAATGCCCGCCGGGCGCAGATACGGCGATGTGTACTGCTCAAAACCGAAGAACACCGCCAACATGCGGTCGAACCAGCCATTGGCGCCGAGAAAGCGAATCAGCGCATAGGCCGTGACGATACCCGGCACAAACATTGGAAAGAGAGACAATGTCTGAACCACATTGCTTACTCGCCCGCTCCGAAAGCGCAGATAGAGCGCGATGGGAAAGCAAAGGACAAACAGCAGGGCAACAGTGATCACAGTAATGCGCAAGGTGAAGAGGAGATTCTGCACCGCCAGGGGCGTCTGAAAGAACTCAATGTAGCGGGCCAGCGTGAATTGGGTGATACCATCCTGGTTGACAACCACCGTATCAAATACCGCCAGCAAGGCCGGATAGATAATTAGCAACAGCATAATCAGAAAGGGTGGC
>JACFMY010000122.1:0-4595 GCA_019455155.1 Caldilineaceae bacterium | reverse complement strand
CCCGAACGGCCTTATATATAATAACCACCCCAATAACCTCATGGGGGGGCGCTCCCACCTGGTACCCCCCGGGCCCGCGGGGGCCCGGGGGCGCCGCCCCGGCAGCGTTACCGCTACTCTGACCTGTGGCTACCGCCAGATTCTCTGTCATCGCAAATTCCCTTAATACGGCGACCAGTTCCGGCGGGTAATGCCGCCGGAACTGGTCGCAGCGAGGCTAATATTGTGCGTTTAACCCTTGTGCCAGTCCCTACTCCCGGGGGACATCCGGCGCAACGAAGGTGTACCAACCATCAAACATGGACGCAACCCAGGGATCGCCGAAGGAAGGCACGTTGTCGGTGATGACGTCGTTGAAATCCTCCTGCAGTTCGGCCGGCAGCGAGCTCCAGCTGATGGCCGGGAAGCCGCCAATGTCACGTACGACCGACTCCTGCATCTCCGGCGACAGCAGGAAATTGGCTAATGCCAGCGCTCCATCGAGATGGGGGGCATTCACCGGAATAGCAGAACTTGCGTAGCCGCCCACCATGGGCAGATCGTCCAGCTGGATGAAGCGAACATTCTCGGGCATCAAGCCGAGGCTCTTGGCCTGGAGCGCCTGGTCAGACCAAATGGTGATCATCGTGACGAGCTCATCGGTCAGCAGCCGTGTCTCGGCCGCAGCGCCAGACGGATACGCGGCGTTGTCATACAGGCACGGCTCAATCTCGTTGAGCATGTCCCAGGCACCCATGAAATACTGCTGGTTGATCTGCTCGATCTGCTCAGCAGTGAGCTCTTCGGTCCCAAATTGCTCAGCAAACGCCGCAACCGAGAAGGTCTCCTCATCCAGGTTATTGGCTTCCATCACCGCACGGATCACAAAGTTGCGACCGGCACCGGTGGTGTCCGGGCGCGGATAGATGAACTCGCCTGGGAATTCGCAGACCCAGTCGATGAGCTGCGGCCAGGTGGTGGGCACAAATTCTGCGGGAACTTCAGTCGCGTCGCTGGCCACCTTGCCCTGTTCCTTGAGCAAGTCAAGCAGCCGGTCGGCATTATAGGCCAACAGCACCTGCGAGCCACGGTAGGGGATATCAAAGCCCGAGCTGCCAGCACGGGCGGGCTCGATCACATTGGCAAGGTTCGGCACGTTCTCGACAGTGATTTCCTGCCAGAGGCCGTCTTCCAGCGCGCCAATCGGCTGGAGCACATTCCAAGTTTCAAAATAATCGACGCCAGGATCGTCACTGGTCTTGAACGCCGCGTACGCGCGTTCAGCAATGGGGCCATTTCCGCCACCACCCGAGCCGGTGTGCACAATCTCCAGCTTGTACTCCGGGTGAGCAGTCTCGAACGCAGGCTTAATCGTGTTGCTCCACCAATCGGAGATGTTCGTATCTGAGCCAATATAGACGCTGATGGTCGCAGGTGAGCCAGCCATCGCCGCGTCGCTCCCACCTTCAGTTGAACCCACAGTAGGTGCAACCGCGGTACAGCCGGCAGCGAGCAGCAGCATAAGCGCCAAGCCCACAAGCGCACGAATACGAGGTTGGAAAACTGATTGCATTGGATGAGACTCCTTAAAGGTAGGCATCAGCTGACTACAGCGGATACGGTTGATGTTTCAGAGACCGAACATGGTGCATGGTCGTTAACGGTGAATTACCGCTCTGTAATCAGCCCGTTAAGAAATCGTCAAGACAAACGCGCAGCATTTTCTGGACAACTACCAATGCCCCAGACAAACGGGTGAGTGCGGGACATGATCGACACGAGAAGCCAGAACATCAACCAAGCGCGATGACGCGTCTTCTTTCCTGGCTCTCATTCCATGGGCAACCTTCACAGCGCGGCCGTGAGGGCCGCGGTTTGTGGATCCGGTCGCTGCCGGACCACAGCAAGCCACGGGCCTCACGCGCCGGCGCGCGTCTGTTATTGCTGCACTTGCAGCTCGCTCAAGCGGATGGTGTTCTGCATGACCAGGTCGTTGTCTACAGCCCGGATCTCCAAGGTGATCTCCGGATCTTCCTTGTCCCAGTTAATCCGGATTAGGCCGTAATTGTCCTCGAAATAGTAGGAGCCCAACCGGTTCTTGTCGGGCGGTACCCACTCCCAATTCTCGGTCAGACCGCTGGAGTTAACCTCCCACAGCGCGTACGGCACATCGGTCGTGCGCTTCGAGAACTGCGCCCAGTGGGTGTCACCGGTAATGAAGATCACGCCGTTTGCACCCGTCTCCTCAATGAGGCGAATCAAGCGCTCCCGTTCATCTGGGAAGTTTGTCCACGTTTCCCAGCCGGTGCCATCCTGAAGGAATGGAATGCTGGTGCCGATGATGCGCAGCTCCGCAGGCTGGCGCAGTTGTTCTTCAAGCCATGCCCACTGTTCCGCGCCAAGCATATGAACGTCAGCACCAACGGTGGTCGTATAGGGGCCGGCGCCAATCAAGGCAAGCTCCTCATATTCGGCGTCGCTTACCGTATTGACGGGCGTACGATCCCAACGCAAGTCTGGGAGAATCACCTGTACGCGCTGGCCTTCGGGTCCATAAAGATAGGCGGTGTAGATACCGCCGTCGCGCAGGCGGCGCTCGCTATCCTCTGGCTCACCAAAGAAATCAAGAAAGATCTGCTTGGACTCCTCTTTCATCGGGTACTCCATGCCCGCGTCATTGGCGCCATAGTCATGATCATCCCAGATGGCAATGACGTCGGTCGTAGCCTGCAGGCGCTGGTACCCTTCCTTTGCGCCAAGCAGCTCATATTTGGCCCGCAGCTCATCCATGTCTTCTGTATCACCATAGATGTTGTCACCCAGGAACACGAAAACATCGGGCTGGCTGGCCAGCACGGCATCCCAGATCAGCTGCTGGCGATCTTGCTCGGCACACGAACCGAAGGCAATGGTGTCGACAACGGGTTGCTCCTCTTGCGCAAACACTGGCGTGCCCATGCCAAAGGCAAAAGCAGCCAAGCACAGCGATAGCAATAACCTACGTACCATTCGAATCTCCTCTTCTGTATGTTTGCCGGGAATCGGGCGGAAAACTTCGCGCCATCAGCGAAAGCTACCCTTGACGCCCTAGACTAGGCAGGCCGCGTTAAGAAAGAGGGATAGTGGTGTAATCGTTTCGTAAATGAATCCAGGCAGAAGGCAACCGGTCAGACGCGGGTCTTGTGATCACCTGTTATAATGGGTGATATTGTGGCGGTCGATTGGCAGCTCCCCTCCCCCAGACCGCCTCACAGAGCAAGTCGATAAAGCTTCGATATGCTATGGAAATCTTCAGCGCATTTGTGCTGGGGCTAGGTCTGTTTTTCGTCGGCATGCGTCTTGTCGGTGACAGCCTGCGCCAGCTCTCTAGTGGGCGGCTGCGCGCGCTGATCGCCAATTCAACGCAGTCCGGTCATCGGGGCCGGTTCACAGGCCTGCTGCTTGGATTGCTCATGCAAAGCGCAACTGCCGTTACTTTCCTGCTGGTCAGCACGGTCTCCAGCGGTTATATCAGCGCGGTCAGCGCATTACCGGTGATTATCTGGTCGAATGTGGGATTGACGGCGCTGGCATTTGTGGCCACATTGCGGATCCAGCCCATTGTTGCTTTTGTCGTCGGTGTAGCTGGCATGGGCGTGGGTATGGTGCGTGTGCCCAAAATCCGCAACGCGGCGGGGGTTGTCCTGGGGATCGGGCTAATTCTCTTTGGACTCAGCACCATGAGTGGAGGTGCCACTGCATTGAGTGACGCAGGCTGGTTTCGCTCCCTCTTCGACGCTACGGATGGAGGGGCGCTCATCGCCTTCTTTGTCGGCTTTGTCGTCGCGGCCATCCTACAGTCCAATACCGGTGCGTCCCTGTTGATCATCACCCTGGCCGGCGCCGGGCTGTTCCGGCTGCCTCAAGCCATGATGTTGATCTACGGGACCAATCTGGGCGCCATCGTCCTGCGCGCCGTGCTATCCGCCAATCTATCCGGGCGCTCCTTGCGGCTGGTGCGCCTCGAAGACCTGTTTTGCGTCTGGAGCGGTGTGCTGATGGTCACACTCTTCTACATTGAACAGTGGACAGAAGTACCGCTGGTACGGGCGGCCGTGACCGCGGCGACGCCCCATTTGCAGACGCAGCTGGCGCTCGCCTTTCTCCTCTCCAATCTCTTGCCCGCACTGACGATCAGCCCGTTGCTCACACAAAGCTGGCAGTTTCTAAGTCGCTTCTGGCCGTCAACCGCGGCCGAGCACGCGGCGCAGCTGCGGTATCTCAGCCCTTCGTCGATGCAGGACTTGAGCCTGGCCATGGATCTATTGGCACGCGAGGAGGCGCGCCTGCTGGAACAGATTCAGAAACTGTGGACAAAAGCGCCAGCCGAGAGCAAGGCGAGCGATCTTCAGCAGGCGGTGCAGGCATTTACCGTATTGGCCGCCGCCATCGAGTCCTATGCAGGTAAGCTGGCGACGAGCCAGGAGCTTGCGGCGAGCGATGTCGCCCGCCTCTTTCTGTTGCGCGAGGAGCTCTCTTCCCACCGCCGCCTCCAGGAGTGTGTTCTCGTCCTACGTGAGACGGTGGATACGTTACCTCAGGCCCCGGAAAGCTGGCAGGTATTACCTGCCAGCTTT
>JACFMY010000121.1:7153-15786 GCA_019455155.1 Caldilineaceae bacterium | reverse complement strand
CCAACCATCGCGTTGGTCTACGGTGTCAAGGGCGACGGCTTCTACATCACAATGGAAGCTGGCGCGACCGCCAAGGCTGAAGAGATGGGTGCAAACTTCGTGGCCGACGGTCCGGCCCAGTTTGACCCCGTCCAGCAACGGCCCATTCTGGAGGCCATGGTCGCCCAGGGTGTGGACGCCGTCTGCATCGCAGCCACCGACAAGCAGGCCATGGTTGAGCCGATGCAGGCCGCCCATGATGCCGGCATCCCCATCATTTCCGTAGACACCTTTATCGGCGACGGTGACTACGAGAATGGCCCCATTACGTTCCCTCTGTCCTACGTGGGGTCCGACAATGTAGAAGGCGGCCGGATTGCATGTAACGCGGTGATCGATTCCATCGGCGGCGCGGGCAAGATGTATATCCAGAACGTGCGACCCGGCATCAGTACAACCGACCAGCGCGAGCAGGGTTGCCGGGAAGCCATCGAAGAGACCGAGGGTATGGAGCTGGTTGGCGTGGACTACAATGACGACAGCGCAGCCAAGGCCGCGGAACAGACCGCCGCGGTGCTGCAGCGCGAGTCTGATCTCGGCGGCATCTTCGGCGCCAATCTCTTCAGCGCACAGGGCGCGGCCCAGGCTGTCAAGAACGCCGGTCTCACTGGCGTGGTCAAGGTGGCCAACTTCGATGCCCCAGAAGCGGCTATCGAAGACCTGCGCAATGGCGTGGTGGACATCGTGATTGCCCAGCATCCCTATGAAATGGGCCAGAAATGTATCGAGTACGCCATGATGGCCATTGGCGGCGACACGAGCGGCATTCCCAAGCGGTTCCCCACCGGGTATACCGTCATCACCCGCGATAATATCGACACAGAAGAGGCCCAGCAGTCCATCTACAAGAGCCAGCCGTAAAAACTGGCTGCCGTATGAACCGAGGCGGTATGGGCGATCGACGATCGCCCATACCGTTCCCTTCGTCGCATCACGGTGCAGTCCGTCTCCCCCAAAGCGTTTTGGCTGCCTTGTGCTCTGCTTCAGCGTCGCCACCAGGCGCCTGATACTGGAACGAAACCATGACCACAGTTGAGATTCCATCCAAATCGACAAGAATCAAACCAAAGAGAAACTGGCTTGACACCCTCAGCGCTATCTGGGCCTGGATCTTCCTCCTGATCCTGCTCATCATCTTCTCGGCGACAGGCAAAGGCTTCTTTAGCGTCACCAACCTTCAGAATGTTCTGGCCAATATGTCGATCCTGACGATCATTGCCATTGGCCAGACCTTTGTCATCATTTCAGGTGGCATCGACCTATCCACAGGCTTTGTGATGGGGATGGTCTCGGTCGTCTCCGCCTTGGCCATGACCAGCATGCCTGCCGAGTCTCCGCTCTGGCTCATCGTGCTCGTCGGCGCGGTTGTGGGCATCATTGCGGCCTTGATTGCCGGGCTTGTCAACGGCCTGCTGATCGCGCGCCTGAATGTGCCGCCTTTTATTGCTACCCTGGGTATGTTCGGCATCGCGCGCGGTGTGGGCTTTCTGCTCTCAGGCGGTATGCCGGTGCCCGTCATCATCCCCGGTCTTGGCCGAATTGGCAATGGCTATCTCTTCTATTACCATCCAGACGCCGGTTGGACCTTCCTCAGTCCGCCGGAGGGGCTGGAACGGGCCCAGCTGCGCGAAATGGTGGGGGTCATGCCATTTGTGCTGATCGCCATGGTCGTGCTGTTGGTGGTGGCCCATCTGCTGCTCTCTCGCTCCAAGTTTGGCTTGCATACCTACGCCATCGGTGGCAACAAGGAAGCAGCGTCCCGCGCCGGCATCCCTGTTATGCGTCGTCTGACCAGTATCTACATGATTTCCGCTCTGTTCGCGGCCTTCGCAGGGATTGTCTACAACGTGCGCTTTACCAACGGCGCTGCCAATGCAGGCGAGGCCATGCTCCTGGACTCCATTGCCGCGGTCGTGATCGGTGGCGCCTCGCTCTTCGGCGGCGCCGGCACCGTTGTGGGAACCCTCATCGGCGCCCTGATCATCGCGGTGCTAACCAACGGTCTCGTCATCCTTGCCATTAACCCCTTCTGGCAGTTCATCGCGGTCGGCATCGTCATTATTCTCGCCGTGCTCATTGACCAGGCGCGCGAACAGATTGTTAGACGCTAATCTGGAGATCTCTATGGCAACTATTGACAACGGCCAGCAGCCTGTACTCCAGCTGGAAAACGTAACCAAGCGTTTCGGCGGCCTCACTGCTGTCAACAACGTCAGTCTCGATATTCACGCTGGTGAGGTCATCGGGCTCGTTGGCGATAATGGCGCGGGCAAATCAACGCTCATCAAGACGATCTCCGGCGTGCATCGTCCCGATGAGGGGCGCATCTTTCTGGATGGCCGCGAGATCACGCTCTCTTCGCCCTTCGAGGCACGGCAGCTCGGCATCGAGACCATCTATCAGGACCTTGCGCTGTGCGAGAATCTCGATGCCTCGGTCAACATTTTCCTGGGACGTGAACCGAGCCGCCCCCTGTTAGGAGTCTTCCGCCAGGTCGATCGCGGCCATATGCTGGAAGAGGCGCAGAAGGTCCTTGACCGGCTCGATATCCACATTCCTGATCTCCGCCGTCCCATCCGGGAGATGTCTGGCGGCCAGCGCCAGGCAGTGGCCATTGCCCGCGCCGTATACTGGAACGCGCGGCTGGTCATCATGGACGAGCCAACGGCCGCACTGGGCGTGCCTGAGCAGCGCAAGGTGCACGAATTGGTCCAGACTCTCAAGAGCCATAACGTGCCCGTGATCATTATCAGCCATAACCTCCAGGACATCTTTGCCACGGCGGACCGGATGGTGGTCATGCGCCGGGGCAAGAAGGTGGGCGATTTGCCCGCCGCAGGCACCACAAGCGACGAGCTGGTCTCCCTCATGGTTGGGGCCAGTTGATCCACGGCGCGAAGCGCGGCCAACACTTCGTTTCCCTGCTAGCCAGCGGATGGTGGCAGCTCTGGTAAGTTGCCACCATCCGTAGCATCCCACGCCTGCCCAGACATCCACTCTCCCACCGTATCTCAGCGATAACAGCTGCGCGCGCTAGCCACGGCTGCCCATGAAACCGGGCCACGCCTGGCTGCGACCACAGAGTCCGCCACCTTGAAACTGACACGCTCTCCGGGAAACCGGTTCAATCCGCGCTTGACAACAGAACGTCTGTTCTGCTAGAATCAGTTTTAGAACATGCGTTCTAATCCCTCGACCGGTTATTGGATGCCGGCAATGAGAGCGGCAGATCTGCGGCTGGCGCTTCATCATCACGGCGCTGGCCATTGCTTGCCCGGGTGGCAAACTGCTATCTTGCTCTGACTCAAAGGACCGATCAACAGCTTCATGGCGTGGTAACGAGGACGTATGGCTTACCGTAAACGAACGCTCGAGATGCAGGCAGATCGTATCGAAACTATCCTGGCTCGCCATCACGTCAACGCGCGGGTAGAAGGCGGAGTCGTTACCCCGCGCTTTGTTCGTTTCGAGGTTGCCACCGCGGCCGGCACCCGCGTCAATACCGTTACCCGGTTGGCTGATGAGATCGCCATGGCGCTGAACAAACGTGAGGCAAGGGTCTATCGCGCCGGCGCCGCGATTCAGGTAGAGGTGCCGCGCTCGACACCTGAGCCAGTGCGACTGTTGCCCCTCTGCCGTCGTCTCACGGTCGTGCCGCCCGTAACCGCACTGCTCGGCGTGGATCAAGATGGAACACCCCTGGCGCTGCGCTTGACCGCACCGGATGTAGCCCATGTCTTGCTCACCGGTACGACGGGCTCGGGTAAGACAGCGCTGGCGCGTACGTTGCTGATCTCGTTGGCTATGCACAATCGCCAAAACCAGGTGCAGATTATTCTCATCGATCCCAAGGGTCGAGGCTTTGCGCCGCTGGCGAATCTACCCCATGTGTTGGGCGGGATTGCCAGCACCAATGAGGAAGCAGCCGCCAGGCTGCGCTGGTTGGTCAAGGAGATGGAGCGACGGGACCGCGAGCAGATCGACCGTCCAGCACTGATCGTGGCTGTAGATGAGTTGGCGGACTTACTCCAGACCGGTGGTAGCCAGGTCGCCGCCATGCTGGCCCGCATCGGACAGCGGGGACGGGAGGCTGGCATCCATCTCGTAGCCTGCACTCAGAAACCGACAGCCGAACTCATTGGCGGCGCGCTCAAGGCCAACTTTCCTGTGCGGCTCGTTGGCGCGGTCGCCAGCAAGGACGAGGCGCGCTATGCCACAGGCGTGACCGACAGCGGCGCCGAGAAGCTGGAAGGCCGCGGCGACTTTTTGCTGGTTGCCAAAGGCGTCTCCGTCCGTTTCCAGTCAGCCTGGATCGGTCCCGAGGATATGCGAATGGTCGAAGCCGAGCTACGCAAGGGCCGGACGGGACGTGCGGTGTGGAACAGAGATCAGGCGGCAGGACGGCCTTCCGCTACGTCTCCTACCCGTATGGCCGTAGCGGAATCCGTGTGGCCGGCCCCGGGCGGCGGCATCGTTCAGGCGTTGGGGCGCTGGCTGGCGCGGCGCCAGTAGCGGGCAGGTGAGCTACGTAGTGTGGCCAGCGGGAACTCCACGTGGCAGAAAGAGAGAGGTAGGTAATGAAAAGGCTATTGATCCTGGCCGCGCTGGTTGGCTTCGGCCTCTTCGCCTGGCAAATTGGCTCGCGGCTAAGTCCTGATGCCATCGGTCTGGCGATTGGCGTTGTCTTCGGCGTCCTGGCGGGCATACCCGCGGCGTTGCTCGTGTTAGCATCTGGGCGCCGCCGCGCCGAGCGGGAGGAGGAGGAAGCGGCCCATGCGCGCCGCCAGCGTGCGTACGCCATGCAGCCATACGGCAGCCCGCAACCCCCAGTTATTGTTCTGGCCGCGCCGCCTGTGCAGCAGGCCAGCAATGGCTATGGCGGCTTCGACTATCCGGTACGACATGCGTTGCCAGGACCAACGGGCCAGACTGTAGACCATGGCCGCGTCTTCAAGCTCGTCGGCGAGGAAGAAAGCATCATCGACGAGTTTTGACACGTGGCGTAGCTTACGTAGCGTATTGCCAGAGGCCCATGTGTGTAGCGAACTCGGTGCTGTGGGCCATGTGACGATGGGGAGCCGGACTGTTGACGCGGTTCGGCTCCTGCATTTTTTGTTGTCTCCTCCCTGGGGATAACGGGCAACAGGCCAGCGAGCAATTCAGAAAGATGTGTAAGCCTCGTAGCCGCTCTGGGGTATCTCAGACTCTGGCGGCGATTTAGCTGTGTGCGAGTCGAGATTGTAGGTGTAGCCATTGCCCAGCACTTGCAGTTGGACGTTCGTAATGCTCAACGGGCTCTCATCATCCACCTGATGGATGCTGGTGTGTTCGATCTGGGCGCCGTCAACAATGACCACGCTGCCCGTGCCAAAGACCTCCAGGGTGCTGTCGGCATAGACGACAATGCCCGTGTCAGCTTCCAGGCCGAGACCAATGAGGAATGGATTGTGGGCAACGGCCGTGACGAGCCGGCTAAGCTGCAGGTGAAAATCGGTCGCCGGCCCCTCACCGCAATCCAAGGCAATCCGATTGACGATGCCAAGGCCCGGAGCAAAGCGAACCTGGTCAGGGCGCAGGAAGCGGCCAGGCGCGGTGCCAGGCCCGGTTTTGGTCGTCTCGCCGGCAATGATGTGCTGGCAGAGAACGGTGGCGGCGCGGCCAAGGCCGCAGACGACGCGCCCGCGCGCATTGGCCCGCCGGATCGCCTGCGCCACGGGTGTGCCACCCAGAATACTGGTAAAACGTAACGGATTGCCGTCCGTGATAAGGATGCCCGTGGCGGTTTCCACCATGGCGACCAGGCGCTCGTCGCGCGCCGCCTGGCGATCCGCGGCGGGCAGTACTTCCAGCCACTCCACGTCCGTGCCGGAAAACCAGCTACGATAGCGGTCGGCTATTGCCAGGTCAGCGCTGGCGGTTGGCACAATCAATATGCGGGACCCATAGCTGCCGGCCTCGTCCCAGAAGCTCTGAAGCAAGCGGTCGCTGACTGCTTTTTCAATAAGGGGCCCCAAAAACATGATGGGGCCTCGGGTATATCCTGGCGGTACAAGTGCTGGCACGGCCGGCGTGCTCCCTTTCTAGCGTATCGTCCCGTTCTATGGAAATCGAACCTGCCTGACTACCGCTCGAAAGAGCGCCTCAGCGTCACTGCGCCCGGCTGCGGCAGACATTGTAACGGCCACAATCTTCTCTCCAGCGGGATCGAAGAGCGCGGCCTGATAGCCTATCTGTTCGCCTGCGCGATCCGCCACTCTGTAGTGCACGACGCCAGCTGGCAGGCCATCTTGTCGCAATGTGGTTGTCATCTCGGTTGAGACTACCGTAACCTCATCATAGCTCGCCATGGTCTGTGCAAGACCGGCGACGTAGCGATCCAAAGAGAGCCCGTTGCCCGGCACGCGAAGAATCGTCAACCGCACGGGCGCTCCCTCGAACGTATCACTCTCCTGCCAGGCGACCAACAGCACTTCTGCAGGGGGCTGCGCCGCCAAACGATCCCGTACCGTTGCGGGCCCTGTCTGCCACTCCGGCGCCAGCGTGACAATAAGATCGTCGTGTACAGCCGGTGTAACGACGCCGGCCGCAGTGAGATCCTTCGCATCCGGTGTCACCTGTAGCGGGGCCGCGGATGTGGGACCAGAACGCGGCATTATAGACCGCGACAGGAACACTCCTGAGAGCGCCAATAGCACCAGAGTGACCAGTACGATGGAAATCCGCTGCAACATCGCGCTGCGCCCCATGTGCATGTGTACCCGCCGCTCTGGTGATGCCCTCCTACACCGACGAAGACGGGCACAGATGGTTGATCACGCAGCCGGCACAGTTGGGTTTGCGTGCATCGCACACCTGCCGCCCGTGAAAGATCAGTAAATGGGCCACGTCAATCCACTCGTCTTGCGGGACCAACGCCTGGAGATCGCGCTCGATCTTGTCGGGATCGTTCTGCTGGGTCAGCTCCAGGCGCTGCGCAAGGCGCTTGACATGTGTATCGACTACAATGCCGTCCGCAATGCTGAACGCAGTGCCCAGGACAACGTTGGCAGTCTTGCGCGCGACACCTGCCAACGTGAGCAGCTCTGCCATGGTCTGGGGAACCTGGCCGTCATACTCGGTTACGATCCGGCGGCAGGCTTCCTGAATGCTTTTGGCTTTGTTGCGATAAAAGCCCGTGGAACGGATCGCTTCCTCCAGCTCGCCCCGATCGGCCTCCGCAAAGGCCTTGGCGTCCGGATACCGCGCAAAGAGTGCGGGCGTAACCTTGTTGACTCGCTCGTCGGTACATTGCGCGGACAGGATCGTTGCCACGAGCAGCTCCAGAGGGTTCCTGTGGTCAAGTGCGCACTTTGCCTCGGGATACGCGGCGTGTAACAGACGGATAATCTCCTCGACCCGTTCCTGGGCAGGCGCGGCGGCAGTCAATTGCTTGGCCATAACGTCGCCTTGGCTCCTCCTTCCATTTCTCTCGACCGGTCCCTCTACGAATAGGAGGGTTGAGCGCGCACCCGATAGTCCGAATCGTCGATGCGCTGCCAGGGGTAATGAATGAAATCTTCCGTAACCTGGACGAAGTAGTTCGGCTCTTCGTCTGGGAAAAAGCTGCTGGATTGCTTCCAATGCAGAACAGCCAGCTCGGGATAGCCCCCGGCAATTTCAACGCGCCCTTTTACTGCCATCATCGTGCGACCCTGGTACCACAGATTGTCGACAACCAGCACCTTGCGACCTTTCAACAGGTCGTCGGACGGGAATTGAAGAAACCGTGGCCAACTCAGTGTCGTGCGCTGGCTGGGGTGCTCGGGAAATAGCACCGCGGCCGTCAGGACTTCTTTCATCTTCAGCGCTTCGGCAATCATGCCACTGGGAATGATGCCGCCGCGGGTGATGGAGAGGATCGCGTCGTAGGGTGTATTCAGCTTGAACACAAGCTGACTTACTAACTCCTCAAGCTCCCTCCAGGATAGATACACGTGCTTCATAAGAATGACTCCAGAAAACCGTTTCGGCATCCTCGGGCCGGTCGTTCTCTCGCGCCAGCCTGAGGGCACCCACCGTTCAAGGTTGGATATCAGGCTGCGCCGTCAGTAACGCTGCCGCGGCGCCGGCAGTGACGGTCCGATGTTGCACACTTGCTTGCCAGCGATTGTCGCCTGAATTGACAGGAATGGCAACCTCTCGAAATGGCAAAGTCAGGTAATCCGGCGCGGCCAGCTTGAGCTGGTATGCGCCCGGGTCAAGCCCCCACAGGCGGAACTCGCCCTGGGCATCGCTCACGGCGGTCGCTACAGCGCTGCCATCGCCTCGGATCAGGGTAATCTCAACGTTGGGATAGCCTACGTTGCCAGCAAGCCAGGCTCCCCCTGCGGGCTGGAAACGCACCAAAACGGGATCGTGGTCGCTGGCATGATGGACTGACGCGCTTCTAGGGTTAGCCGGCGCGGCAAAGTCCGCGTTCATGTGCACCAGATTGACCTCGACCAGCCAGGGGAGCAGCGCTGGGCTGGCCAGGATGTGGTCCAGCGCCTGGGTGCCCCCATTGTAGATATAGGTGTACCGGTCTAGGGTTGGCAACAACTCAAAGGCGTGAATGA
>JACFMY010000121.1:0-7143 GCA_019455155.1 Caldilineaceae bacterium | reverse complement strand
TTCTATCACTGCGCTGTCGTAGAAGTCGTTCAGATCACCCAGCAGCACTACGGCCGCATCAGGGTCTTCGGCGAGCCATTCTTGGGCCAGGCTCGCGGCAAATGTAGCCTGCTCATACCGGCGCTGGACATTTACTGTCTCGTTGCCGACCTTGCTCTTCCAGTGGTTTGTGATCAGCCGCAGCTCGACCGGTTCGCCCCACTCTCCGCCGACCACCAGATCGACCACCAGTGGTGGACGGTTGAAGAGGGGATAGGAGCCAAACGAACAGGATCCTGCCCGCACAGGCACCCCGTAGTCAATGGATGAACAGCCCTGGCGTAGCGCGCTGGCTACCACCTTGACCCGATCGCGGCGTGTGAGCACACCATTCGTGAGCGGAAAGTCTGCTACCAGGCTTTGGGGCCCGGCTTCCGCCGTCGCCACATAATCCAGGTCGAAATCGCGGCGGAGCATCTCCGCCAGGGCGTCAGCGTCTGCAGGAGCACCCAGTTCTTGCAGGCCAATGATCGTGCAACCACCCAACGCCTCGGCAATCGTACGGGCCCGCTTTCTCAGCTCATTCGTGTAGGTCGCCGGATCCGGATACTGCTCCGTCCCCCGTCCCAATCCCATAAGATTGAATGTACAGACCGTAAAATCACTGTCCGTGGCCGACAGCGCTATATCTTCTGGGCGCGGAAGGCGCCTATGCTCTATGGATGTACGTGGCAGCAAGAGCAGCTGATACTTGCCGAAGTTGTAGTCAAGCACCGCCAGAGCCGAGCGTTCTTCACCTGATTGTTGGCCTATAGCCATCCAGTCCCCATGGTTGGCATCAGGCAGCGCGTTCCCCAGCAAGCCGCTCACATAGAGCAACCCGGCCATCTCGTCAGCTTCTGACTGAAAGATACGACCGTCAGTAACGTAGGGCTGTAGGTGAGCGGGAAGCAGTGCGATCTCGACATCGCCGCTCCTGTAGCGCCGGGTGGGCCCGTGGACGCGCCCCGTCAGGTTGTGAGCCACTACCAACATACCCTCTAGGGGCTCGTACAGATCCTCTGTCGCTCGACCGGGAGCATACACAGGCAGCGGTTCTGGTGTGATTTCGGCTGAGGGACAATCCGTAGACGGTTCAATGCGGCTGCTGCGGGAAAGCTCGGTCTTGGCGTAAAACTCGTCCACGTAAGCTCCGGAGACGCGAATACAGTCGCCAGGCCGCACGGCAGATCGTTTCCGCGTATAGACGAAGATGCCATCGCTGGTTTCGGGCCGTCCATCGCCGATGGCATCCTGAAAATAGAAGCCATCCTGCTTGACGGCGGTGACAACGCCTACCGCGTCCACACGGAGACCACGATACGGTGATACCGGGCCGTCGCCCTGTAGATCGTAGATCGGGACTGGCTGTGACTCGCTGGCCACGACCGCGCCAGGCGCCCGCAATAAGGTGAAGGAAAGCAGCAACACCAGGAACGCTGCTACTCCAGGTCGTCGTTGACTCAAGGGGACCATCAACCGGTGTTGGTGGTGGACAGTTGGCATGGCCATTGTACACGCGGCGCCACGGCGTGGTCAAACAGATCGGCCGCGAACAAGCAGCCATGCTTTTGAACGGCTCTATGCTATGATGCAGGCCGCACCGTCTGTGCAGATGTAATCCTGGTTGCCTGTCCGTTGGCGCAACTATCATCTCCAGGACCTGATGCCTACACGAAACCAAGGTCATGCGTAAAGTGTCTATCCAACTACGCTGTTTGCTCATAGTCGGCGCGCTGCTATCCTGCCTCTCAGGGACAGCTCAAGCCGCGCCGGTCCTGCCCGTCTCCGGCACGCCCTCTGCCCCGCCTGTACGCGTCATGCTCGAGCTAGACAACGCGCCGGCGGCCGTTGTCTATGCTGACGCCCTGGCCGGCACAGCGGTCAGCGCGGCCGCCGCGACGGCCACTGCACAGAGCCAGCTAGCCAGGATCGAACAGGCACAACAGCTGACTATGGCCGCGCTGCAGGCGCTCCATATCCCGGTCATCTTTCGCACGCAGCGCGTCTACAACGGCATCGCCGTCCTGGCACCGCCAGAGGAGCTGCCGCTACTGCGTAACCTACCCGGCGTGGCTGCCGTTCACCCCCTCATGGCCAAAGTGCCGGACACTGCCAACAGTGTGCCCCTTCTGGGTGCACCCTTGCTATGGGAGGGATATGGCGCGGCCGGCGTGCGCGGCGAAGGCGTTCGGATCGCCGTCATCGATACGGGCGTCGATTATTTGCACGTCGACTTTGGCGGTCCTGGCGTTGGCTATGCGCAAAACGATCCGGCTGTCGCGGACGATGTGCCCGGCTTCCCAGGCGTCAAAGTTGTGGGTGGCTTTGACTTCGCGGGCGATGACTACAACGCCGACGCGTACTCGCCCGGTTTTCAGCCCATCCCCCGTCCTGACGCGGACCCCATGGACTGCTATGGCCATGGGACGCACGTGGCTGGCATTGCAGCAGGGTTTGGTGTCACGCAGGACGCGGCCACCTACTGGGGACCCTATGATGCCACTATCGACCTGTCTGCATTGCGTATTGGACCAGGCGTCGCGCCCTACGCCCAGATCTATGCCCTGAAGATATTTGGCTGCACGGGCAGCAGCGACCTGACAGACCTGGCCATCGAGTGGGCGGTCGATCCCAACCAGGACGGCGACTTCTCCGACCGCGTCGACATCATCAATCTTTCATTGGGATCCCCCTACGGGTCAAGCTACGATACGACGGTGGTTGCTGCCAATAACGCGGCCCGCGCCGGTGTGGTGGTCGTGGCCTCAGCCGGTAACTCGCGGGATAACTTCTTCATCGTGGGAAGCCCTTCAGTCGCCGAACGGGCTCTCAGCGTCGCGGCCACCCAATACCAGACAGCGCAGGATACCGGCGCCACGGAACCTGGGGACCGGATCACAAGTTTCACCTCGCGCGGTCCCCGCCGCGGGGATGCGCTGCTCAAGCCAGATCTGGCGGCGCCCGGTTATCAGATTGTATCGGCGGGCAGCGGCACAGGCAGTGGCGCACGGACGCTCTCCGGCACCTCCATGTCCGCGCCCCATGTGGCCGGCGCCATGGCCCTGCTGCGCCAGCTTCACCCAACATGGTCCGTCGAGGAGCTCAAGGCACTGGCTATGAATACGGCCTACCCTCTGATCCAGTCCGGATCTGCGTTGGACTTTCAGATCTACAGCCCGGCTCGCATTGGCGCCGGCCGGCTCAAGCTGGCCGATGCCGCGCGGAGCTCGGTTGTGGCCCACAGCGCCCGGCCGGCCGGCGCCGTCTCCGTTTCATTTGGCGCGCCCGAGGTGTTGTCGACCTTCCAGGGGACACAGCAGGTACGCGTCACCAACAAGGGAGAGCGTGACGAGCTACTTGCCCTCACGTACGCACCAGTCACGGACATGGCCGGCGTGACCGTGACGCTTCCCATCACCCAGCTATCGGTGCCCGCCGGCACTTCGACAGAGGTTCCTCTTCTGCTGCTGGCGGACGCGCCAGCCATGCGCGGCGGCCACGATCCCACATTGGTGTCACCTGGACTCTACGGCCGGGCTGTGCTGGGTGAAGAGGCCGGCTACCTGCTGCTTTGGCCGGCCGGCGCCAATTTCGAGACCGCCCTAGCCGGCAACGGCTCCGTCCAGGCCACAGCTGTTCTGACCTATACGCCGGCCATACACGAGCTCAGCTACTCAGTTGAACTGCCGGCGCCAAAGAGCGGCAGTTTTGTCACGGTGACGCTCGAGCTTGACCAGCCGGACGGAGACGCGTCGCCGCTCTACACCCTGTACGCTGGCCCCCAGACCGCAGTCGTCACCGGCACGATCTCCTTTTCACCATCTCACGAACTGTGGCTGGCAGCCGGCGCGCTTGCCATGCGCGTCGAGCTGCCAGAGGCTGGGCCCGCAACATCCTACGGCACGGTCGAAGCCATTTCGCCGGTCCTACAGCTTCCCGTCTATGCCGCACCCCGGGCTGTCAGCGCCATGCACGTAGCGGATGCGGCCCTGAACTTTGGCAACGACGCCGCGACGCCACAATATATGTCCCTGGCTGGCACTGGTCTTGCGGGCGCGCTGCCCCCCGCCGATGTCGTCTCGCTCGCCAGCGCTGTCCAGATCCAGCTCAGCAGCCCGAATTCGCGGCCCGCCAGCCTTCCAGAGTTGGCCACAGACCACTTCGACGCTGCAGATATACAATATGTAGGGGTCGCAACGGACTTCCCCAACGCCGGGACCATGATCTACTTCGCGGTGGCAACTTATGCGCCGTGGTCCACGCCCAATGAGATCGAGATCAACATCTTTCTCGATGTCGACAATGATGGCACGGACGACTTCCGCCTCTACAACAGCAACCAAGATGGTTATCTCAACGAATTCCTGACCAGCGATAGTTATGTCAGCGTGTTACAGGATCTGCGCACCAAGGCGCGTGACGTGCAGGCGCCGCTCAACGCGCTCTCCCCGCTCGAGCAGGACACGCGGCCATTCTTCAGCCGCGTGATGTTGCTGCCCGTGCGTATTGCCGATCTAGGTCTCACGGCGGGTCAGAGTACGTTCTCGTATTATGTAAAAACTTACAGTCTGGATCTGGGTGAGTTAGAGGAAGATGTTGTGGATGTGACGCCACCGGCGCGTTTTGATATCGCCAACCCTGCATTTGATGTGAGCGATGGCATGGCCGGGCCGCCAATTGACGAGGACGTGCCGGGGACATCGCTGCCGGTCCGGCTTGGGCTGCGCGGGTATTGGTTGCAGGAGCCGGAGAGCCTACTCGTCTTCCACTTTCATAATGCGAGCGAAGAGCAGATAGAGACCGTTCCCGCACACTACCAGTGGCCGGTCAATCTCTATTTCCCGCTCATCAGGAACGCAGAATGACTGGCCGCTGGCCCTGATCTCACCCACCGTATAGAATGCGGCCGCAGCTTGGGCAGTAGACAGCTTCGTCGGGATGCGTATGGACAGCACTGACCACACCGGTGGGCAGCTTGACGTTGCACGCGCCGCACAAGTCGTTTTGCACCGCCGCGACCGCCACACCAGCTTTGCGCTCACGCAGCGTGTCGTAGAGGTTGATTTCGGCGCTATCCAGGGCTTCGACGACCGATTCCCGTTGGCGTTTGAGCTGGCCGAAGACACGCTTGAGCTTGGTCTCCTCTTCGCTGATCGTCTCCTGCTTGCTTTGCCAGGCGCTTTCGATTTCGGCAAGCGCCGCGCGCTCCGCCTCGTGTCGCTGCGCCAGCTCGTCGAGCCGTTGTATGGCCTCAAGGCCACGGTCATCCTGCTCGGCGCGCAGACGCCGCATGGATTCGATACTCGATTGGAGTGAGTCCAACTCCTTGGGATTTCGCACTGCGCCGCCCATGAGTCGCTGCTCGCTTTCACGTATCCGCTGCGCCAACAACTGGGCCTGCAGCTCGGCATCGCGTTGGGTGCTTTGCCACTCATGTTGTTCGGCTTCGGTGCTCTCTACTGCGTTGCGTGCGGCGATCAGCTTCTCGGTCTCGCCCATAGCCTTGCGGAGTTGAAAGACGCGGCGGCGCACCTTTTCCATATTGACATCGAGCTTTTGAAGATCATAGAGCTTGGCGATGTTCACAGTGGGCGCCTTTCCAGGTGGAGAATGGGAATATTGAATCGTGGCGCAGAATGTACTCCATAATGAGGTACAGTGCGTCTCGGTCCTGCATTGTGTTTGCATCACAGCGGCGCCAGACAGGTCGTCGATTATCTCCGTCTGACTTGCCATCATGATACTTGCTTTTGGGTAGGTGTGCAACGATCCTGGGCAAGGTGCCGGAGATATTCGCCAGCTTGATTGCGGGAGGGTCCCAAGGAAGTCATCTCGCCAGATGACGGCTGCTGGCGCGTCGAATTGTTGGTCAGCGATCACGGGTGTTATACTGCTTGACTTAAGCACGCGCTACGGACATCCTCGCAAGGATGTTCGGCGCAGGGACGAAGGATAGACGCGAGAGAAGGCACACGCGAGAAAAGGCAGACACGAGAGAAATATGTCGAGATTGCCATCCAGCCGAAGCGGTGAAAGCTTCATGGAATTCGCCCTGATGATCATCCTGTTGGCCATCGTCATGTTGTCAATCCTGCTCATCGTTGGCGACAACATCCGCGAATTCTTCAACGATATCGGTATACGCTGGTCGCTCTTTGGCGGGCAGGAGTCGTTGGTACCAGTTCTCCGTCAATGGTTGACGTGACGTGGCGGCGCTTCACCACCCCCCCGGTATCCGCCGGTTCGTGCCCAGCCTGCGCCCTCGCGTAAGAGGCTGGTTACATGCCGGTTTCGACCTCCTATTCCCACCGCTGTGTGCAGGATGTGGACGCGCTGGACACCGTATCTGCCCAAGCTGTGCGCAACGGGTTACACCCCTGCCTGAGAATCATTGCCACAGGTGCGGTCGTCTTCAGCCGGTCCCAATGCTGCGCTGCCCGGCCTGCCAGGCAGAAACGGCGCCGCCCCTGCTTCAGGTTCGTGCGGCCGCGCTGCACACCTCCCCACTCCGGGAATGGATACACCTGCTCAAATATCGACAACGCCCAGACCTGGTCGCACCCCTGGCAAGATATCTCGTTGCGGCGCTCTACCAGCCTGAGTGGAAAGGGTTCCTCGGCCGCATCGACGGCGTTGCCCCCGTGCCACTCCACGAGCAGCGTCAGCGGGAGCGGGGATATAACCAGGCGGAATTGCTGGCCAGGGAGCTGTGCCGGCGCCTAGGATTGACACTGCGCTCTGATCTTCTACGCCGGGCTAGATTCACCCGCGCGCAGGTTCAGCTCAGCGCGGCCGAGCGCCAGGCCAATGTTCAGGGCGCGTTTGGAGCCAGCCCGGCATGCGCCGGGCTCCATCTGCTGTTGATTGACGATGTCTTCACAACCGGCGCAACGCTGCGTGCGTGCGCTTCAGCTGCCAGGGCAGCCGGCGCGGCCACCGTTTGCGCGCTGACCCTGGCGATGCCGGTACACTTTGAAATGGGTTGACAATGGAGTACACAGTCCCCACCGCTTTGGTCGACGTCCTGCAAAAGAGCCAAAAGATTCTCTGTGTCAGCCATGTCAATGCCGATGGCGACGCGTACGGCAGCTTGCTGGGCATGATGTGGCTCCTGCGCCACCA
>JACFMY010000759.1 GCA_019455155.1 Caldilineaceae bacterium | reverse complement strand
ACAAATGCCTCGCGCAGCTGCGCCATAGCAGCAAGAGCCAGCCGTGTCTTGCCGATGCCGCCGGGGCCCACTAAGCTGAGCAGCCGGCAGCCGGGTTCGTGCAGCAGCAGTCGCCGGATCTCGGCCAGTTCGTCCTGACGGCCAATAAATGTCGTCGTCTGGGTGGGGATCTGGTTATGAGGAGGGACAGGCGAGGAAGCGGCCGAGACCTGCACCCGTCTGTCATGAATCTCCCCATAGAGCGCGACCGTCTCGTCGCTAGGAGCGACGCCTAGTTCTTCATCAAGCGTCTGGCGCAGAAGGTCATACTGGCGCAGCGCAGCGCCCTGCTGGCCTGCCTGCGCATAGAGGCGCATCAACTGGCGCTGGGCAGCCTCGTCCAAGGGGTCGAGCGCTACGCGGCGGCGGGCGTGGGGAATCGCTGGTTCATAGGCGGCCTGGCGGCTCAAGCACGTGACCAGCCGATCCAAGGTCTTGGCGAACGTCTGGCGCAGGCCCTCGCTCTGGAAATATTGCCACTCATCAAACGCCGAGCAATCTGGTAACGTGAAGCCGGCGAGAAAATCGCCTCGATAGAGCGCCGCCGCGGCGAGCAGCGAATCGGTATCTTCCTGCGCCGCAAGGCGTTGAAACTCCGCCACATCCAGCCAGAAGCCCGGCCGCAAACCAACGTTTTCGCGCGTGGCCTCGATCCAACCGCCGCCCAAGCTCAGGTTGAGTTCCGAAAGATCACGGCGCAACGCCTTGCGCGCCTCGGACTGGCTGCTTTCGGGCCAGAGAAGCGTCGCCAAGGAATCGCGCGGCTGTGGCACGCCGCGGTCGGTGAGATAGGCCAGCAGGGCAAAGGCCTTACGCCGCTGCATGGAGAGCGACACACCTTCCAAAACCAGGTGCGAGGGGCCGAGTAGGAAAATCTGTAAGTGGGACATGGATGGCCTTGGATCTGGCGAGGTCGGTTCTCGCCTGCGATAGTGCGCTGCCTCACACCCTCTTCGCTACCGGCTTTGTGCCTGCCATAGGCCCAGCAACTTAGGATCCTGTCGAACGAAGTATCGGTATGCAGGGTAGCTGATTGGCTTCTCTAACCGTGTATTGATAATCCCCCTAATCCGTCGCAGTGGAAGATTGAGCTGAAGGTATTCCTTTATTTGCTCGCGATAGGGATCCAGCACCCTCTCCTTGTCTCGACTCCCCTTAGGTCGCCCCAGTTGTTTCCCCTGCGTCCGGGCGGCTGCCAGCCCCTGTTTGGTGCGCACAGAGATGAACTCCCGCTCAGCCTCTGCGAAGTAGCTGTAGATCGCCAGCAACAACTTGCCGTGTGGTCCCGCTGTGGAAAGCTCTGGCTGGCGGACAAAGATTAGCTGTACACCACGTTCGTTCAGTTGGTTGATGAGGTTGATGACCTCGAATATGTTGCGGCCTAACCGACTCAACTCAGCCGCCAGCAGGACGTCTCCATTATTCAGCCTGCTCACCAACTCATCAATGCGCCGCTCGCCTGTACTGCGACGGGAGGAGATCTCCACCTGGATGAAGTCATCGATGTGCATCCCGTGCTGCTGGGCGTACTTGAGCAGCAAGTGTTTCTGCTTAGCCAGGTCCTGCTCTTCGGTGCTGACTCGGACGTAACCGATGACCTGCATGGGCTCCTCAGTTTGTATGGGAAAAAGAAAGGTGGTTTGATGGCTTCTTTTTATCATAGTGGCAGGCAGAATTCAACCCTTTCTGATT
>JACFMY010000120.1 GCA_019455155.1 Caldilineaceae bacterium | reverse complement strand
TTCCAAAATCCCACGCAACGCGACGTAGCTGGCGCCAAACGGGCCGGGGATACCCACCTTTTTGCCTCTCAAGCCGGCCGGCTGGCTGAGCTGCTGCTCTTCCTTGGCGAAGATGACCACGGGATACCTGGTATACCAATTCATGATGTAGCGAACGGGTAACCCCTGAGCCCGGCCCAGCACCAACTGGTCCCCACTCCCAACCATGAACTGTAACTCGTCCACACCGACAAGCTTCAGATAGTCATTCTCAAAACCATATTCCAGCTCCAGGGCAATACCTTCGTCGGCATAGAAACCCTTCTCTATGCCCACATAAAAGGGGGCAAACTGCACGTTGGGAATGAAGCCGACGCCTAACTTGACCGTGACCGGCTCACGAGCAGACTCCGGTGCGGCCGCGGGCGCGTCATTCTGTACACCTGCGCACGCGGCCAGCAAAGCGACAACAAGCAAGAGGGTGGCGGTGCGGATCCATCCGCGGGGGATGAGCATTCTGGTGTGCTGCATAGATTGCTTCTCTCTAGCGTAAAAGAACTCAGTTAGTTTATGTATGGTAGTAGCAACTTCAGTCGCTCTAGACAGCTGAAGAACGACTGGGATCATTACTACGGAATCCCAAACTACGGCATCGCCATGACAGGTGCCTATTGGCGCTGCCACCGCAGAAAGCGGTTCTCCAGCGCGACAACTGCCAGGTAGAGCGTTTGCGCGATGATCACGAGCCAGATGATGGCGACGAACATGAGCGGTGTGTCCAACACACCCCGACCCAGATTGATCAGGTAGCCGAGACCCGCGCTGGCGCCCATGAACTCGCCCACGACCGCACCCACGACGGCCAGGGTCACACTCAGTTTTAGCCCGCCAAAGAGGACGGGCAGGGCGGCGGGCAGTTCCAGCTTCCAGAAGATTTGCCAGCGGCTGGCGCGCAGGCTGCGCATGAGATCGTGAAGGTCTGGATCGACGGTGCGAATGCCGACGATGGTGGCGATGAGCGCCGGGAAGAAGGTGATGAGCGCGGTAACGGCCACCTTGCTGATCAGCCCGCTGCCCATCCAGATTACGATCAAAGGTGCGATCGCCACAATGGGAATGCTTTGGCTGGCGACAATGTAGGGCGAAGCCAGTTGCTCCAGCTCGCGACGTTTACCCAGCACGTAGCCCAGCACAAACGCCGTACCGAGACCCCCTGCCAATCCCAGGGCGATCTCCAACAAGGTGGTGCGGGCATGCAACGCCAGGCTGCCATCGCTCAGGTTTGCCAGCAACTTATTCCAGACGACGGCGGGCGCAGGCAGGATGAAGGCCGGGTACTGTTGCCATTCCACCAGCGCGGCCCACAGAGCGATGACCAATGCCAACATGACGGGCGCCAGCAGGTGGCTTTTGTGACGGTGCAGCCATTCTTTCCATCCAGCCCCGGCGCGCTGGCCAGCAGCTACCTTGACCGCGAAATTGGGAGTCTTGATCGTCATCTACGCACGCTCCTCTTCCAGGCCCGAACCGCACACCAGCTCACAGTCAGGTCTTCGGGCCGGATAATGTTCGAGCTAAGGGCAACAAAAAACCCTGAAGCCATATCACTTCAGGGCAGACAGAGTGCGTCGTTGGTTCCCGCGCACCGCGCAGGGCCATACGACCAACAGCCAGCCGCCGGATCGTACGCCATGCTGTACAGACAAAACAAACCCCGGAGCCGAAACAATGCTCCGGGGCATGGTGCCACTGTACAGCATGCCAGGTTGCGCCGCTGGCCTGCTATCACTCGACAACCTTCTCCCATCCGGACTATACCGTCGGCGTCGGAATACCGGATCGCTCTGATCCGGGCACCGCTCTCGTGCGTCCTGGCTGTTCTAGCCGCTTCGCTCGCGGGCTCACCAACATTGCTGTTGGATTACCGCCGGTCGGGAATTGGGATGTTCCCTCACCCTGCCCCGAAGGTCGATATGCTTTTTGTTACATCATTCACTATAGTAAATTTGCTGCGCTGCGTCAAGTAAGGCGCTCTACCGTTCTGGGCTCCTCACCGGGTTGTGCCTGGAGTGGCGGATCGCTTGCTGACGCTTCGATGATGCCAGCAATCGTCTCGACGGTGCGGTCGATGTACGGTATGCCGCCATCGGGAGCCTCCTTATGGTCCAGGTAGCCCCCGCGGCCCGTGTGCCCCATATCCTGCATGCGAATGACGGTGATCTTGCCCTGACGCTGGCCTCGATTCCACTCTGATGCAGCAAAGAAGCGCCAACGGCCCGGCATCAGGTAGCGCCAGATCTGAGCCTTGTCGCGCGTGCCCCATAGGTGGTAGACGTGATCTGCCGCCAGCAATCCTGGGTCGCTGCTAAAGATGCCCCCAAGCGAGATGACGTAGACGGGCGCCTGTACCCATTCGCGCAAATAGGTGACCGCGCCGATGGCCATCTGGCCGGCGCCGCTATAGCCGATGACATAGATGGGGGTCGTGCTCGTGGGCACGTACTGGTAGCGCAACAGGCTGTCCAGCAGCACTTCGGCCATGGCCTGGTTATAGATGGGCGCGTACCGCTTGTCCACGGAAATGGCAACTTGAAAGAGGTTGCGAATGTTGATGAGGTATCCGGCTAGCGCCGGCCCCTCGACCTTGCGTTTCAGCGCCCACCGCCAGAGCCGGGCAAAGATGGGCTGCCCGGTGAGCGCCAGATTGTTCACTGAATAGGGAAAGACATCGTCGATGACGACCGAACAGTTAAGGCGCCGGGCCAGCCGGCGCAGAAACTCCTGCTCGCGAAAGCTCAGGGTATGTCCCGACACCCGGCCAATGCCTGAAAGAAAGATGACATAGGAGCAGGCATTGGACTGCGGCCGGCGCACCACGCCATCGGAGGGGATGTCGTCATAGTAGATCTTCTCGCCGAACCAACCGGCCCACCAGCCCAATGTTTCGAAAGGTGTCAATGCTGCCCAAAAGAGAAAGAGAATGAGCGCCATGAGGGGCAGCATTAAGATGTCGCCCCACGTGTCAAACATGCTGCTGCTCCCTAGGTCCAGTGGTTTCGTCCTGTGCCGGTTGTTTGGTCTGCGTGCGCCGGCGCCAGCTGTCCAACTGCATGTACCAGGTGGCAGCACGATGGCGCCGCAGCCGCTTGACATCCCGCGTGCCAAAGGTCATGGGTACACCGGCGACGCGCCGCTGAACATAACGCTCAAAGTGTGCGAATGGTCTGCCAACGGTACGCCGCACGGCCTGCAACACGATCCAGCCAAGACCGGAAACGAGCAGAGCTTGCCATGTCACCAGATTGAGTCCCGCGCCGAGCGCGACAACGATGGCAAACATGGACCAGAGCGTGAGGATGCCCCAGAAGATGTTCCCCAGATATGGGGTCAACTCGAAGAAAGCCAGCATCTGTGGCGCGTAGGCAAGACCAACCACCACGGCGACCGTAGCAAACGGCTGTGAGTGCCCTGTGAGCAGGCCACCCACACTCCAGATGGTGAGTGTCCAGGCGCCGTAGCCGATCAGGTGGTTTACAGTGGACATAAGCAGGGCCAGCCCAAAACGGAGCGGCCTTACCCGGTTCAGAAAAAGCACCACGCTCTGTCCCAGTGACTCCGCCAGCCCTGCCAGCAACACGATGACCAGCGCGACCCAGCCGCCGGCGTTGGTCGCCACGACGGCGGTAAAGATCTCCGGGTCCAGTGCCAGGATCCGGCGAACGATCTCAAAGAAACTAGGGAGCATAGTAGGTGACATACCATCCATGGTCATGCCGCCGTGTAATACGATACAAACGATGCCAGATAGGGATACGGGCGATCCATCGAGATCGCCCGTAAACAAGTCTTCCTATGTGATCATAACACCGAAGTTCGTCTCAGGTTGCGCTCCGCCGTTCTCTGGTGAACAGCGGCGGTCGCCCCATGAACTCCAGGAGGAAGGCGATCAGCACGGCCAGGAACAGGCCGGCGATGGCGGCGACGACAAGCACCAGCAGCAGGCTGACGAAGCGGACCGGCTCTGCTGGCGCAACTGCCGGCGTAGCCGCACGCACCTCGCTGTTGGCTGCGGCCCGGGCCAGGCGCAGCTCAGCCTGCTTGTTGCTCAGCGCCTTCAGTGACTCCCAGGCGAGATCACGCTTCTGGATGAACTGGAGCTTGATGGCTTCTTCGGCTTCCACCTTGGACTGCAGCTGCCTGGCTTCCTCTTCCAGCTGGGCAATGGTGCTATCCAAAGCCGTATCAGAGCTGTTGCTGGGCAGGGCCTCGGCAGTGGCCATGTTGAGCAGCGTGGTCGCTTGCTGTTGGCCGGCCTGGGGCAAGTCGCTGCCAGTAGCCGCCTCCGCGCCGATGGCGGAAAAGACACCGACTTTGAATATCGCGGGATAGGCATCCTCCACGGCCTGAAGCAGGTTGTTCTCGTCGGGCAGGACGAGGGGTGGATACTGCTTGCCGGCCTGCCAGGCCTCGTTGAGGTCATTGATCTGCTGGTCGAGCTCGTCGATTTGCGCGCGCAGAGCCGTGATTAATCCATTGATATCGGCGCGCAGCGACACCAGGTTTGTGTCGTTACTTTCCGGCAGCAGCAGCTGGTAGGTGGGCGCGGTTACCGCAGTTGGCGGCTGGCCCGTTGTGGAGGGCTGGATCACCTGCACATTTTGCACGGACGGTATGGCTTGCTGGCTGCCGTCCCCAAGCTGGTCATTGCGAATGGTGACTGACGGGATATCCTGGGATTCCGCAGTGTACAGGCCAGTGATCAGGCTGGGGGCCGGCGTGCTGGCTGCCAGCTGAATCTTGAGCAGCTGCAAGGCAAGCGCGGTGTTGCTGACCGAGGCTTCGCCGCCCTCCTCAAGCTGGCGCAACAGAGTCTGCGCCGTGCCAAGCAGCGCAGTTGTCTGCAGCCAACGATCATAGTACTGGCGGAGCAGCACCCGATCCCGCTCGGTGTGGACAGTAACGTTGTCTGCGAGCGCCGCGTTGTAGGCATCCATATAGGCGCGGACGAGCCCGCGTTGGCCGATTTGCTCCTCACGAAAGGCCAACAGCTGGTTGCTCGTCTGCGCATCCAGGTAGGTCTGAATGATGCGCTGGTAGTTGTTCAACAGCTCGGTAACAAAGGTGTTGAGGGCAGCGGTTTTGCCATTCTGAAGTTGGTTAATGGTGGTGTTGCGTTCCTGCAGCTGTCGCCTGAGTGATTCGAGCGAGCTTGCGGCCATGAACTCTTCCAGTTCGGCCTGGGCAGTCTCATATGCGGTCTGCGCGTCGGCCAGCTCATTGGCGACAGATGCCAGCATCTCATCAGGCACCTGCCCATAGATGCGATTCACTTCCTGAACATAGTACTTGGCCCAGGCGTTGGCAATGGCAGCGGCCTTTTCCGGTGAGTCTGTGGTCACGCTGATCTTGATCAGGTCGCTGTTTCCGGTACGGCCTTCCGGCGTGTCCAGCTCAGCTTCAACACTCTCTAGCAAGTTGATCGGTTCCCGTTCATCTTCGGTCAGCATGGAACCCAGTTCTGTCACGACCTTGTCTGCAATGGAGCCGCTCAAGACCAGCGCCAGCAGGGTTGTACGCCGCGAGTTCAGATCCTGACCGGACGGCAGATCGGATGAAGTTTGGAACCGGGAATCAAACTGGACATTCGTTGAGGTACGCACAATCGCCGCGGTGGATGTTGCCTCATACACGGGCTGGCGCACTGCACGCAGGCCAAGCACACCGGCAGCTGCGGCAACCACAACCAGCAGGTTGATGAACAGTATCTCGCGCCAGCGGTAGAGGACGGTCTCCAGATATTTGCGCAGATCAATCTCGTCTTCTACATCCCAATGTTCGGCAGGCGCCGGCGACGAAGCGGGTTTTACTGACATAACAGTGGATATCCTCCCGGTAAACTTAGCTACGCTTACCACCCGAACATAGCTCGACTCGGGTGCAGAACGATCTCCTCATCATACCGTAATCTTACCTGTGTCGCGCAATTCGGGCCCACCCAAGGAGCACCGAAGATCGGGCACAGCGAGGTCCCGTATGCGGCCATCATCGCGGGTGACAGGCAAATCAGGGAGACGACACAAGCAGTCAATTATACACCGCAGGACGGTGAAGCTAGAAACGGCGCCACTTTCGTCTATTGTCTTCGCTGTGGCCGTACTCTTTGTTGCGGGTGGGCCGTTCCCCTTGTGTTGCAGGTGAGATTGCCGGATGGGTAGCCGTTCCAGCCATCTCGGGATAGGTAGATCAGGGCTCGGCGCATGGCCTGAGCAGATTGCGCGGAGCAGTCGACCCGATTATACTGCCCTCCGGTGAGGGCCACACTCACGTTTGTTGCAGGCGCCGGCAGGCGACCATCAACCAGATTTCATACATGCCCGAACAAAAGTTGCCTCACAAAGTGCTCGTGGTGTTGAGCGCCGCCATGATCGTCGCCGGCGTGGCATTGGCGCTGTGGGCCCTAAACGACTGGCCCGCTGGCCGGCGTTCCGTGGCTGGCGCGGCCGGAGAGCCATCCCTCCCTGTTGCCACGCGCCAGCCCCAGGAACGACCTCGCGATGGCCGCGCGGACAGTGCGAGTGATCAGCCTGCCCAGATTGAAGCCCTGCCGGCCCAAGAAGCCGAGCTCGCAGTGGAAGTCGATGCCAGCCTGCCCCCGATTGTTGCCGCCGATCTGGCGGCCGCGGCAGCCGCAGATGACGATGTTCGCCTCGTTACCGATCCCGCGCCCGCGGCGAGCGCCGCGATGCGCCTGGATTTGGGTGCCGATGGCCGGCCTGTCTACACGCTCACCTTTGCGGCCGTATCCCGCTTTGACACCGTCGACCCCTCCATCTCGTGGATCGAGGTACAGGCGGCTTGGGCGACACAAAGCGTGACCTATACATCGGTTGCGGTGCTGACTGATACACTGCCTGTGCTAACGCAGCTGCTCGGAGAACGCGGCTCTGGTCTGCACGCCTATGCCACCGTTGAGGAGGTAGAGGCGGCTGCATGGCAGGACCGGGGTACGCTGGCGATTTTGCCATTCGAGATGCTCACCCCGCGGCTGGTTGTATTTACCGTCGACAGGCAGAACCCGGTAGAAAACGCCAATCGCTTCGACGCCAGTCGCTACCCTTTGTCCATGGATGTATATGCCCACATCACGACGCGCGAGCCGGCACAGTTGGCGTTGGTCGAGCGCCTGCTAGCAAAGCTGCCGCCCGGTAACCGTGATCCGGGCCGCCTTACAGTCATCGCCATGACCGGCGTCACGGCTATGTGTCGTATGACAGCCCAGCAGATGGACCGCCTTGGCCCCGCCTGGCCGGCCGAGGTCGTGGGCCCCGAACTAGCCTCGGCAGACATTACGCACATCTCCAATGAGGTGCCGTTCCTGGAGGGCTGCGAGACCAACCCGGACCTCGACAACCTCAACTTCTGCAGCAAACCCGAATATTTCGCGGCATTGGAGGCTTCCGGCGTAGATATCATCGGCCTGACAGGGAACCATCAGAACGACTTTGGACGTCAAAGAGCATTAGAGTCACTAGCTTTTTACAAGGAGAAAGGTTTACCGGTCTACGGGGGCGGCGCCAACCGGGATGAGGCGTTCAAACCATACTTTGTTGAGCACAACGGCAACCGTCTGGCCTTTCTTGGCGCCAACAGCTTCGGGCCCAATCTGGCGTGGGCGACAGACAACCAGCCCGGCGCCGCGCCATTTGACCTGAACATCTTGTCGGCCACGATCCGTTCGATCAAAGAGAAGGGTCTGGCCGATGTTGTGCTGGCCGAGCTCCAGTATCAGGAAAGCTACGACACACAGCCACTGGTAGACCAGCGACAGGATTTCAACGCGCTGGTCTATGCAGGCGCCGACATCGTCACCGGTGTCCAAAGCCATGTGCCCCAGGGTATGGAGTTCACCGAGGGCAAGCTCGTGCTCTACGGGCTCGGGAACCTCTATTTTGACCAAATGTGGTCGCAGGCCACGCGGGAAGGGATGATCGTCAAACATACGATTTATCGCGGGCGCCATATTAGTACGCAGGTGCTCACAACCCTCCTATATGACTTTGGACAGCCCCGCTGGAGCACGCCGGCAGAGCGCGCCAGCCTGCTGCAGCGCGTCTTCAACGCTAGTTACTGGTAATGTAAACGTTGTACGGGTTCAAGTGCATGCCCAAGGTTGTCCGGGAGGGAAACACCCAGACTGACTATTGTAGAGCAGGCTGTAGCGTAGGCGCGGCATGTGGGCCCGAAGGTAATGCGATCCCTGTGGCCTGATAGACGGCGAGATGACGATTTCTTGCTCTTGGTGTGGCAAACATGTATACTGCCTCGATGCGGAATGGGTCGCACATTTGTGCTTTTCTGCCTGTCCGGCGTGGGCAGGCAGGGGCATGTTTCGCCGGGTATTCCTTGACAACGACGGGCAATGAATGTGGAGAAGGGCGAGTCGACGCATAGCCAGCACACGATTTCTCGTGCTGTATGACTATCCCGAGCTTCGCCAACGATCACTCTTGGGGAAAGCGAATGGCTACCGTAAGTAAGAAAAAAGCCGCTGCCGCCAAGCGCAGCAGCAGTACCTCAAACATCGGACTCTGGCTCATCGGCGCCAGCGTGGCGATTGTGGCTCTGGTTGTGGCAATCATCGTGATCAATGATCAGAGAACCAAGACGGCGCCAGTGGCCCAACCGGAGCTGCCGGCAGAATGGATCGGTGATGGGTTCATGGGCAACCCTGAGGCCACGGTTGTGATCCAGGCATGGGAGGATTTCCTCTGTCCATCTTGCCAGAATTGGACGCGTGTCACCAAGCCGCAGCTATTTGAGCAGTACATCAAGCCCGGCCTGGTGCGGCTGGAGTTCCACCACTTCCCGCTGCAGTCGCATGCGCCCGGCTCATTCATGACGGCGCTGGCTGTGGAGTGTGCAGGCGATCAGGGCATGTTCTGGCCCTACCATGACAAGATCTTCCAGACGGTCTCTTCGGATCAGCAGGCGGCTGCCACCTTTGAGAAGCTCATTGAGTATGCCCAGGGCATGCAGATGGATGTGCAGAGATTCAGCGCGTGCATGAGTGGCCAGGAGCATCAGGATGAGATTAACCAGTCGCTGGCCCTGGCTGGCCAACTCGGGCTGCGCTTCACGCCATCAATCCTGGTGAACGGGCAGCTGGTCGAAGATTCGAGTTTTGGGTCGCTCAAGAGTGTCATCGACGCTGAATTGGGAACCCAGAGCCAGTAGCGGCGGCAACCTGGTACTTGAATTGACCGGACGGAAAGTTCTATGGAACGCGTTTCCAGTTGGTTGAATGAAAAGAGCATGTACATCGGCTTGCTCGCGGCCTGGATTGCCATGTGCGGCAGCCTGTACTTCAGTGAGGTACGTGGCTACGTGCCGTGTACGCTCTGTTGGTATCAGCGCATCCTTATGTACCCGCTGGCTGGCGTGATTGCCGTCGGCCTGCTGCGCCGTGACTGGCATCTACCCTATTATGTTCTGCCGATTTCGCTGATAGGCTTGGGCGTCTCCACCTATCATTATTTGTTGCAGAAGACCGACATCTTCGCCGGCGCGACGGTCTGCCAGCAAGGTGTCTCGTGTGTGACCCAATACATTAACTGGTTCGGCTTTGTGACCATTCCGTTTCTGGCCCTGACCGCCTTCCTGATCATCTCGCTGATGAGCATCATTGCGCTGCTCAACGGCGAGCCAGTGGGCGAGGACGAGGAGGGGGATCCGCTACCCCGACCCTGGCTGCCGGTAGCCGGCCAGATTATTGCAGTGCTGGCGATCTTTGCCGCGCTCTTTATTGCGGGCAGGCAGGATCCGTTGGTCGCTGCCGCGCGGGCAAACAGTGCTTTCCCGGCTGTGACGACGGCTGGTCCCCAGATGCTTGTGACCGGTGAGGTGGTCGGCGACGCGACCCTGGAGCGGGGACAGCGCATCTTTCTGGAAACCTGCGCGGCCTGTCACGGGGTAGATGGTTCCGGCGTCGTGAACCTGGGTAACCAGCTTGCCGGTTCGGAGTTCTTCGCCAGTCACAGTGATCAGGAGATCCTGGCTGTTATTCGCGAAGGTCGCGACCTGGGCGATCCGGAAAACACGACAGGGTTGGTTATGCCTCCGAGTGGCGGCCGGCCCTGAGCGACCAAGATCTGCTGGCGATTATCCAGTTTTTGCGCGCACAGTGACAGGTGCGCTGACCATAATGGTTATTCAGATGCTTCATTGGCTTTACCGCCCTGCACGAGCGGCTGCTCTCGCCAGGGCAGTTGTCGCAGCGATTCTTCTGGGGATATTCGTTGCCCCAGCACCACTCCATGCACAGACTTCGGGAATTACCTCCCCAGCACCGGGCTCTGTTATCAGCGGCGATGTGCCGATCTTTGGCACGGCGGTGATCGAGCCATTTCAAAAATACGAGCTGCACTTCAAACAGGATCCCAGCGGGGATGACGCCTTCATCTACTTCGCCGGCAACACTTCTCCGGTTATGAATGGCCAGCTTGGCGTATGGCAGGCTGGTGGCCTGCCGCCGGGAATCTACACGTTACGGCTGCGTGTGGTCAAGGCTGATGGCAATTATGCCGAGTTTTACGTGCCCAACCTGAGCGTGAATCAAGGCCCGGCGCCTACACCTACATCGGACCAACCTACGGAAACGCCAACCCCGACGCCTACGTACACACCGGCGCCGCAGCCAACGCCTGCTCTGGGGCAGGTGACGCAGCCGCAACTGGAAGAGGAAGCACAGCCAACGCCGACCCCTCCCGCTCCTGAGCCTGGTCAGGCAGATACGGGCAGCGGCGGCGTCCTGCCGACGGCTACGCCGCCCAGTGGTGACGCAGGGCAAACGCAACAGCAAGTGGGCGACGGCGACAGCCTGACACGCGAGTTGGGGGAGGCGTTGTCGGTCGAACGGCTGCGTACCCAGTTCTTCAACGGCGTACGCATCGCGGCCGCGCTCTTTATTGGTCTGGCCGCATTGCTCTTTGGCAAGCGGCTCTTCGTGTGGGTCATGCGACGGTACGGCTAGGACGGACCGGCGCGCAAGCCATCAAGCCACATTGACGTCTGGAACCACCAGCAGCATGTAACACGCGCAAAGGGTGCGCCGCGTTTCTTGGTGTCTTGCGCTCCTGGTGGTTAAATAGGAATGATTACATCAGACAGGCGCGCAGACAGGGCATACGCTTGTGCCCACGTTTGTTCGCGCCTTTTTGGCGTTGATGATCGGACATGGGTGAGTTGAACATGATCGTGGGGCTGGGCAATCCTGGTCCCCAGTATGCCAGGAACCGGCATAACATAGGCTTTCAGTGTCTTGAGCTCTTTGCCCGGCGCCATGATCTACATCTCGACCGTATGCAGATGCGCGCCATGACTGTGACAGGCACGGTCAGCGTACGGGGACAGCGCCAAAAGGTGCTGCTCGTCAAGCCCCTTACGTACATGAATGCCAGCGGTGAGGCAGTTGCGCCCCTGGCCCGCTTTTTCAAAGTGGAGCCGGCATCGATGCTGGTCATCCATGACGATCTGGACCTGGCAGCGGCGAAGGTGCGTCTGCGCAAGAGCGGCTCCTCAGGTGGCCAGAACGGCGTCCAATCCATCATCGAACGGTTGGGTACACAGGACTTTCCCCGGCTCAAAGTTGGTATCGGCAGGCCGCCAGGTCGTATGGACCCGGCCGCGTATGTGCTGCAGAACTTCAGTGAGGGGGAGGAAGTTGACTTTGGACCTCTACGCGAGCGAGTGGCCGATGCCGTCGAATGTTGGCTCTTTGAGGGCATCGAAGCGGCCATGAACAGGTTCAACGGCTGAGGGGGTCGCATACCATGTATCTGACCGGTCTGCTCGATCTGCTCACGCGAAATCCGGCCTTCGTGGAATGGCTGCAGACGCTGGAACGTGTCGACGCCAGCGCGGTACCGCAGGCGCTCCTCGCCGCGGCGCGGCCCTTTGTGGTTGCCGGTCTCAAACACAAGCGCCCAGGCCCGCTCCTCTTTGTCACTGCCCGCAGTGAAATGGCCCAACAGCTGGTCGACCAGCTGCACCTGTGGCTGCCCCCTGTGGACGAGGGTGGCCCGCCCATCTATCTCTTCGCTGACCCCGATGCCCTGCCATACGAGCGCATTCCCTGGAGCGGGGCGACACGCCAGCGACGCTTGACGGCGCTGGCCGCGCTGCAGAGCCGCATGGGCCCGGCCCCGGTGATCGTCGCCAGCGCGCGCGCCCTCATGCAGAAGACGTTGCCCCCCCGTGAGCTGCGCCTGGCGCTACGCGCCGTCAAAGTGGCGGGCATCGTCCGGCTGGAGCAACTGGTCGCCAACTGGGTACAGACTGGCTACAATCCCGCTGAAGTGGTGGAAGAGCCGGGTACGTTTGCGCGTCGGGGCGGCATCGTGGATATATGGCCACCCAACCTGCCCCTACCGGTGCGTATCGACCTGTTTGGAGACGAGGTGGAGAGCCTGCGTCTCTTCGATCCCACAAGCCAGCGCACCGTCCGCCAGGTGCAGAGCGTCGAGATCGGCCCGGGCAGCGAAGCCCTGAGCAAGTACGGCCCATCGGTACTGGAGCGGCTCGGCGTCAAGGGGGGCAGTCTGCAGGCGCCCGAAAATGTGGGCGCCGGCGCGGAAGGGACTCCGCTGTTGGACCCGAAGCTCCTTCTAGCTGTGCGTGAGGAGATGCGGCTTGAAGTAGAGCACCTCGCCAACAGCCAGAGCTTCCACGGAATTGAGTGGTATCTGCCCTACTTCTACGAGCAGCCGTCATCTCTCATCGACCACCTGCCCGACGACGCGACCCTGGTGATCGATGATGCGCTTGACCTGTTGGCGACGCTACACGAGCTGGAACAACAAGCAGAGAGCTTGCGCCAGGAGCTGTTGCGCAGCGGGGAGCTGCCTGAGCATTTCCAGCGGAGCTATCTTACGGCGGATGGGGTGCGCGCCAGGTTGCTGGCGCGCGGCCCCGCCCTGCTTGGCTACGGCGATCTGGACGGCAAGGCGGGCAGCGCCAATACACCGCTGGCGCGTTCCTTTGCACCGGGGCCCCGCTTCGGCGGCAAGACCAAAGAAATCGGCGCTGAGCTTGTGAAGCTTCACAACGGCCGCAGTGCGATCATTCTGGCGACACGTCAGGCAGCACGGCTACGCGATCTGCTGCAGGAGCTTCATTTGCCCACGCATGTGCAGGCGGATCTAGGTCACCCGCCCGCTGCTGGCACCATTACCCTGGTGCAGGGGGTGGTGGGCGAAGGCTTTGTCCTCAAGGGTCTGCGCACGGCCGTCACAGAGGGCGATGCCGCGGGCCAGGCGACATACAATGCCCATTTCTACACCGATGCCGAGCTCTTTGGCTGGAGCAAGCCGCAGGCCCGCGCTCGCTCCCGACCCCACAGCACTGTGGCGCCCGAGATCTTTTTTGCCGATGTCAAGCCCGGTGACTTTGTCGTGCACATCGAGCATGGTATTGGGCGCTACGAGGGGCTTGTCCCCATGGAGCTGGCCGGTATCGAGCGCGAGTATTTGCTGGTTACCTATGCGCGGGGTGACAAGCTATACGTCCCTGTGCATCAGGCCGACCGCCTCAGCCGCTATGTGGGTACGGGCGATATTGTGCCGCCGGTCAACCGTCTGGGCACGGCTGACTGGCAAATGGTCAAGGAGCGCGCCAAACGCGCGGTGGCAGAGATTGCGGATGAGCTGCTCAAGCTCTACGCAGAACGCGAGCTGGTCGCCGGTCACGTCTATAGCCCTGACGGCCCCTGGCAAGACGAAATGGAATCCACGTTTCAATATCAAGAGACGGATGACCAGCTACACGCTGTAGAGGCCGTGAAGCGCGACATGGAGTCCAACCGGCCCATGGACCGGCTCGTCTGTGGTGATGTGGGCTATGGCAAGACAGAAGTGGCCATCCGGGCGGCCTTCAAAGCAATCACAGACGGCAAACAGGTCGCGTTTCTGGTGCCAACGACCGTCCTGGCGCAACAGCACTTCCGCACCATTGGTAGCCGTCTGGCTCGTTTTCCGGTGCGTGTGGAGATGCTCAGCCGCTTCCGCACGCCCGCGCAGCAGCAAGCTGTCATCGACGGTCTCCGCGAGGGCGCGGTGGATCTGGTCATTGGCACACACCGCCTCCTCAGCAATGATGTTGAGTTTCGAGATCTGGGTCTGCTCATCATTGACGAGGAGCAGCGTTTTGGCGTCGCGCAAAAGGAGCAGCTGAAGCAGCTGCGCACGAAGGTGGATGTGTTGACGCTAAGCGCTACGCCGATACCACGTACGTTGCACATGAGCTTGAGCGGCATACGTGATATGAGCACCATCAACACGCCACCTAAGGAGCGCCAGCCCATTCACACGGTGCTGGCGGAGTACGACGATCTACTGGTCAAACAGGCCATCCAGCGCGAGCTGGCGCGCAAGGGACAGGTATTTGTGGTCAATGATCGCGTGCGCGGCATTCAGGCGCTGGCGGATCGCATTCACCGGCTGGTGCCGGACGCCGTGGTCGCGGCAGGCCATGGGCAAATGCCGGAGCGTGCCCTGGAAGAGGTCATGCTGCGCTTTGCCGAAGGCGACATTGATGTGCTGGTGGCGACGACCATCATCGAGAATGGGCTCGACATACCCAACGCCAACACGATCATCATCAACCGTGCCAACCACTTTGGTCTGGCCCAACTCTACCAGCTGCGCGGGCGGGTAGGCCGCAGCGCGCAGCGGGGGCACTGTTATCTGTTGTACGAAAAACATGTGCCGCTCACGTTTGATGCGCGGCGCCGGCTAGAGGCCATTCTCGAGAGCAGCGAAGAGCTCGGCGCTGGTTTTCGCATAGCCATGAGAGATCTGGAGATTCGGGGCGCGGGAGATCTGCTTGGCGCCCGGCAGCATGGCCACATCGATAGTGTAGGATTCGACCTCTACACGCGCCTGCTGGCCCAGGCCATCAATGATGCCAGGCGAAAGAAGACACGGTTTGAGGAAGCCGTGAAGGCACAGGAAGATGGCGAGGTAAGCGAGCGTTCACAGGCCGTTGACGGCGACGGGAAGCGTGAGGCGCCAGAAGCGACTGGCAGCCTGACAGAGATAGAGACGCCGGCAACGACAGAGGCCAGGCCGGCAGCTGCCGCGGAATCGCTGGAAGAACTGCCCTTTGACCTGGAAGATCCTCTGTCCGCGCCGGTGCAGCTGGATCTGCCAGTCGACGCGCGCATTCCGGCCAGCTATGTAGAAGACGAGAATCTGCGGCTACAGTTCTACCGCCGTATCGCCGGTATCACACATGCAGAAGCGCTGGACGAGATGCGCCGTGAGCTGGTCGATCGTTTTGGCAAGGACCCGGAAACAGGATCGGTCCCACCGGAGATCGAGGAGCTCTTCTTCCAGATTCGTGTCAAGATCCTGGCAACCCGCGCGGGCATCGACCGGATTGGCCGCGAGCTGGACAACCTGGTGCTGCGCAGCGAAACGTTGGAAAACATGGACCGCAAAGCCATGGAGCGCCGCCTGCAGCTGGCATTGGGCAGGATATCGGAAGATGACGCCACCTTCGTACCGGAGGAGGCCGCGCGCGTGGGACGGCGGGCCATTTACTTACCCATCGACGACGCCGGCCAATGGCGGCAGGCGCTGTTGCGTACGCTGGAAATCATGGCGGTGGGGTAGCGACCATCGGGGGCGCGTGTGGCATTATGGGGCAGTTAACCCACATCTATCCCACACCTTTCCCACAAGCCGTTGTGGGATAAATGTGGGATAGATGTGGGATAATGCGGGATAATGCGGGATACCTGTGGGTTATGCGAAAAGGACAAAAGAACAGGGCGGCGCCTCGAGTTGGAGCGCCGCCCTGTTGTGCTCTAGTGGGTAGCCAGTTTCTTGCGCATGCGCACGTATTGCGCGTAGTCAATTGGTATGCGGCGCTTGATATAA
>JACFMY010000758.1 GCA_019455155.1 Caldilineaceae bacterium | reverse complement strand
AGCAGCCAAGGAGGTCTCCCCATGAGTGAAAGCAACCAACAGTGCCAGGCCATGACCAAGAGCGGCAACCAGTGCAAGAACCGGGCGCGGCCAGGCTCCAATTACTGTCATGTGCACCGGCAGGCCGCGGCAACGGAGGCGCCTGACTTGACGGCCTTTGCGAGCCAGGTAAATCAGATCGCTGATGAGCTCCGCAAAGAGACGCCCGCCTACGAACCGCCGCCCTATTCACCCCAGGCTATGCTGGCGCTGTTGAGACAGGGTGTCGGGCGGGCCGCGTCCGCGGTGCATGTGCCCCTGTTACAGGAGTTGCGGCAGAACCTCGAGGGTACGACGCCCCAGGATCTGGTCGATCCGGATACGTGGAAGGGCCTGTGGTACATCATGAACTATACGGCACAGGCCCAGTCACGGCAGGCGCTGGAGAAGTTTGAAGAACGGCTGGCGGCGTTGCCTGGTGGACAGGTCTTGCTGGATCTCAAAAGCGGCCTGGAGGGTGCCTCGCCTCGCGATCTCTTCGACATCAATACGTGGCGGGGCGCGCTGGTCATTCTCGATGCGACGGTGCGCGCTCAGGTCAGCGAACTGGCGCGTAAGGTGACGGGCGACACCAAGGACTAGGGGCGCTTGACCGGGCCGTCCGTCGTGCTGTAAAGCGCCGGCCATACGATATCCGCGGTGGCCGGGTCTTGATTTGGAGTCAGGAACTGTAGGAAGAGCAGGGGCGGGTCACCCCACTGATGCCAGAGGTAGTCCGGGGCATCATGGCCCGCGGGCGGCTTGGTGGAGCCATACGGGAAACGGTAGTGGCCGGCTGCCAGGTCGATGTCTGTTTCTTCCAGCGCGCGCACCATGTCGTCCCCACGCAGAGAGGCGGCGCGGCTGATTGCGTCCTCGAGCAGCCTGATCCCATCATAGGCCCCAAAGGTAGCGTTGTCGGGCCACGCCACAGAGAACTGGCGATATCGCTCTAGAAAGGAGCGTCCAATCTCATGGAGGCTACTGGCCCAGGGGCCCCGGCGTGCAACAACCGTCCATTGGCCTTCGGGCACACGCTGCCAGAACTGGCTGCCATCGAGAGCAGCCCGGCCGGTTACCAGCAGGGTGCCTTTTTCCGCCTTGATGCCTGCGTCCATGATTTGGCGCTGCAAGTCGAGCGCGCTCTCGGTATTGATCAAAATGAAGATTGCGTCGGGCACCATCTTCATGGCGACGATGCGCGCGATTTGGGGTGAGAAATCGTTGACCGGTAGATCGACCCGCAATGTCTCCAACCGCATGCCCAAGGCGGGAAACCATTGTTCGGCTTGCTCGATCGCCTGATTTCCCGAAGGCGTGTTTTCCGCAATGACGACAGCCGTGATATCCCCATCGCCGTTGTAGTCACCTACGGCAGAGAGCCATTCTGCCGGCATGCGCGCGACCATGGTAGCAGCAGGTAGGAGGCGGAAGACGGTATGGGGATAGCTGGCTGTGAGCGCATCGGCGCTGGCATCGATGAGCAAGAGCGGCGTCCCGTACCGTTCGGTCATGGCGCTGACCGCGGCGGCGCTCGCATCTCCTACGCCGGCGACGATGCCCACTGCGCAGTCGCGCGTAATAAGCTGTTCGGCCAAGATGGCCGCGCGCTCAGCTTGGCCGGCCGTGTCGTAGGCGACCAGCCGGATCGGTTTACCCTCGAGCCCACCCTGGGCCATGATCTCGTCCATGGCCACGTTCATGCCTGCCTGCATGGCCAGGG
>JACFMY010000757.1 GCA_019455155.1 Caldilineaceae bacterium | reverse complement strand
CTCGTGTTTAGCACCAGGTCCATGTCATCCGCCGCGACACTCGCGCCACTGGCTGCTGTTTCCTGGTGGGGCACAATCTGCACCGGCGCGCTGCCGATATTCCAGCCGTCCGTGCCTTTGCTGAAGTCGTTGTTGTCAATGGGGCTGGCTGGACCAATGTCGGAGAGCGTAAGCGTCACCGAACCCGCGCTGCCAATCGTCGCCAAGGAGGCAAAGCGATTGGGAGCAGCCTTGGCCTCGAGGTAGACCGTCCGGTCGGGCATATTCGAGAAGGTCGCGACGCCGTTTTCTGTCTTGGCCGTGACACTGACGCTCTGGTCGTCGCCCATCTTGACAGTGACATCGGCGCCGTTGACCGGCTGTCCACCGGAGTCCTGCAACGCGACCTCGAGGACATAGGATCCGAACCACAACACCATCTCCGCGTTGACAATCCCGCCCTTCACGTCTTCAGCTACGATCCGGATGCGTTGTGGCCCCAGATCGATGCCGTGGTCAACGTGGATCGTGTTCGGCGTCCAATAGTAGGCATTGCTTTCCAATAGCCTGTCATTGACAAAGACGGCAACATTGCCTGGCGTCATAGCGAGCTCGGCACAGCTCACATCGAAGACAACAGGCGGGTCCAGTTCATTGATACTGGTCAGCGATAGATCGCGCGGCACGATAATTGCTGCAGAGGGTGTTCCTTCGTCATCGGACGGATCACCGGGATCCGCGGCGACCTGGGCATTGTTGGCGCTGCCCCAGATCATGGGGAGAAAGGTGTTGTGGTCGGCGCAAGGGCTCACGTTGCCCTGCGCCAGTGGGAAAGCCTGCGGGCCGGCCACGGCCGGTTGGCTGGCGAGCGATGAAAGCAAGAGCATACACACAAGTACGGCAAGTCGATGTCGTATCTTCATACTCTTCACCTCTTTCCTTTCGACCGAAACAGACGGGTGAGTGGGCGGGGGCTAGCAACAGTAAATGCATGGTCCGTTGATGGAGCGTTGATCGTTCAACGTGACACACAGATGGCGGGCGCGCAAATACAAACGCGCAGTCGCCGGAAGATGCTAGGGAGCACTGTGCTTGCTGCGGGCCGCTCGGGATGCTGACCTGGCATTTGCTGCCAAAGGGGGGTCATGAGGCGCAACTCGCCAGATTATGGGCGTATGGTAGCTGCAATCTTATGCAGAATCAAGTACCACCAACCTGACCATAAATCTATGTGATCCCACGACCAGATCGCAATGCTTGTTGCCACTCCGATCTGTTACGACCTCGGCGGCAGGATTAGGCTGTGCGCATTCATTAACGTAGCCATAACATCCGCTTAACCCGTGTCATCCATGACTTAACCAAGAGACGGTAGAGTAGAGTTGTGATGTACAGAATATCGGAATACCCTCAACTGATCGCCCACCGGGGCTACTCAGGACCGTATCCTGAGAATACACGTGTCGCCATCGAAGCCGCCATGCGCCTGGGCGTAGACATGGTGGAGGTCGATGTCCGGATCACCCGCGATGGGGTCCCTGTCCTGCTTCACAACGTTACCCTGGATGAAACGACCAACGGTAGAGGCCGGGTGGACGCGCATCGTTTCGACGAGCTACACGGCTACGACGCCGGCGCCTGGAAAGGCCCCGAGTTTCGCGGCGAACGGCTGCTCTCTCTGCGCGAGACCTTCTTGATGACGCGCGATCGCATGCCCCTGAACCTCGATATCAAGACGCCGGCCGCCATCGCGCCTGTGATC
>JACFMY010000119.1 GCA_019455155.1 Caldilineaceae bacterium | reverse complement strand
ATTCAGCATGCCCTTGGCGTCGTAGGGCGTAGCCGGGAAGAAGACCTTCAGCCCCGGTATATGCGCCACAATTGAGCTCCAGTCCTGCGAGTGTTGTGCACCGTATTTGGCGCCCACCGACACGCGCAGCACCAATGGCATTTCCAGGATGCCCCCCGACATAGACTGCCACTTAGCCATCTGGTTGAAGATCTCGTCTCCGGCGCGGCCCATGAAGTCACAATACATGAGCTCGGCCACGACCCGGCCGCCGGAAAGGGCGTAACCGGTAGCCGCCCCGACAATGGCGCCCTCGGAGATGGGCGCGTTGAAGAGCCGCGGGTACGGCAGCGCCTCCGTCAAGCCCCGGTAGACGCCGAACGCACCGCCCCAATCCCGGTTTTCCTCGCCAAAGGCCACCATCGTAGGGTCCTCGTAGAAGCGATGCATCATGGCCTCAAAGAGCGCTTCCGCATAGGTGACGCAGCGCAGCTTGGGCAGCGGCTTGCCCGCTTCGTCGAGCCCGAAACGATGTTTGGCCAATGTCTGGGCCAGGCGTGTCTCTTCTTTCGGCAACAACACCGCCGGCGCGCCGTCCGCGTAGCGGTCCCGTTGCTTGTTGGAGAACATGACGTCGCCGATGAACTCCGAGTCGATGGCCAGCCGGGGAGAGAGCTTGTCCGAGATCGCGGCCTGTAGCACCTTCACAAGCCGGTCGATAGTCTCTTCGGCGATGGCATCCAGCTCCGCGTCCGTGGCCACCTCGTTCTCAATCAGGTACTCGCGGTAACCGATCAGCGAATCGTGCTGGCGCCAGAGATCGACCTCTTCCTTGGTACGGTAGGCTGAGGCATCTGACGGCGAATGGCCGGCAAAGCGATAGGTGATGGTGTCCAGCAGCACGGGCCCGCGCCCTGCCTCCAGGATCTGCTTCTTTCGCGCGACGGCGTCAGCCACGGCCAGTGGGTTGTAACCGTCGATCCGTTCCGCGTGCATGGCTTCAGGATTAACGCCCAGCCCCACGCGGGCCAACACCTCGAAGCCCATGGTCTCGCCATATGGCTGCCCACCCATGCCATAGAAGTTGTTCATGAAATTGAAGAGCATGGGTGGCGCGCCGCCGGCCTCCTCGGGCCAAAGCTTGCGGTATTGGTCCATGGCCGCAAACATCATCGCCTCCCACACCGGGCCACAGCCCATGGACGCGTCGCCGATATTGGCAATCACGATGCCCGGACGCCGGTTGACCCGTTTAAAGAGCGCCGAGCCCGTGGCAATGTCGGCCGAACCGCCTACGATGGCGTTGTTGGGCATCACGCCAAAGGGCGGGAAGAACGCATGCATGGAGCCACCCATGCCCCGGTTGAAGCCCGGATACCGGCCAAAGATCTCGGCCAGCGTGCCGAAGAAGACGTAGTTGACGGCCAGCTCTTTCACGTTGCTGTTGGAGAAACCCTCGACGATCCGCAGCGCATCGCCCTCTTCGTAACGCTCCATAACCTGCAGGAGCGCGCCGTCATCCAGCCGTTCGATGGCCGACAGGCTCTTGGCCAGGATCTCGCCGTGGCTGCGGTGAGATCCGAAAATGAAGTCGTCCGGCGTCAGGTGAAAGGCCTGTCCCACAGCCGATGCTTCCTGGCCAATGGAGAGATGGGCCGGCCCCTTGTGCTGGTATTCGATCCCCTGGTATGCGCCCTCCCGTTTGATGCGGTCGAGCATGGTCTCGAACTCGCGGATATACACCATGTCCCGGTAGATGCGCACCAGGTTGGCCACCCCATATTTCGCCAGCTCGGCTTTGGGGTCTGGCACATATTGGTTGATTGGGATCGTGGGCGCCGCCAACTTGCCTGGCCGCCGCACTTCGGTCGGGTCAATCAGGATTGCCTTGGTCATTGCATGGTTCCTATCGTCTGGATTCCTAACACTTCCACTGAATTGTGTGTGCTAATCTTTCCGTGGTTTCGCCATGATTCGCTCGGGAACGGGTAACGGCTCAAAACCGCCATAACGGCGGTATAGCTCGTGGGCGTCGCGTGTCGCCAGGATGAAATTCCGCAACCCCTGGAGCTCCGGATGCGCCATAACCGTTTGCACCAGCCGCTTGCCCAAGCCAAGGCCCCGGCACGTCTCATCGATGAAGACATCACAAAGCCAGGCGAAGGTGGCGTAATCAGTCACCACACGGGCAAAGCCGACCTGGCGGGAGCCGTCGTAGACACCAAAGCAGAGCGAGTTACGAATTGACTTTTCTACGACTGACCGGCTCCGTCCAAGCGCCCAGTAGGACACTTCGCTGAGGTAGCGGTGGATGTACTCAATGTCCAAGCGATCGGGGTCTGTGCTGATCTCATATTGGGACGCGGCAGCGTCCGCTTGCGTCATCGTCGTCATGGTTTGCGCTATCTAGCTAGCCCTTACAGGCAAATGATGGCTTCCAACTTAGCAACGACACCGGTCTACCTGGTCTGACCAATCCGGCAGAACTACGTCCCGGCCGCAACGCGCTCTGTCCTATGGTCACACAGCTATCCCGCCAGCATCAGATCGATCTGGGCGACGGACTGTCCCAGCGCTTGCAGGAAACGGGCGGCCGGCGCACCGTCTACCACCTGATGGTTGATGGTCAGCGACAGGCCAATGTGCGGCACGAACTGAATCTCGCCGCCCACCTCCACTGCTTTGGGCTGGATGTTGCAGACTCCCAAGATCGCGACCTGAGGCGGATTCAGCACGGGCGTAAAGCTCTCAACCCCAAAGGCGCCCAGATTCGTCACGGTGAAGGTGCCGCCGGTGAGCTCGTCTGGCATAACCTTACCATCGAGACACGCGGTCGCCAGCCGCTTGGCCTCCGCCGAAATCTCGCGCAGGCTCATGGTGTCTGCCCCGCGTACCACCGGCACCATAAGCCCTTTGGGCGTGTCGACGGCCACGCCAAGATGCACGCGGCGATAGTGGTGAATCTCCTCGCCGCTGAAGAGCGCGTTGAGCGCGGGGAACGCGGGCAAGGTCCGCGCCACGGCAAATAGAATCAAGTCATTAATCGTGATGCCGCGCAGCCCTAGCGCTTCTGGACTCTCCTTGAGCCGCCGGCGATAGGCCTGGAGCGCCCGGGCATCCGCCGAGCTGTTGAGGGTTAGCTGGGCTGTCGTCTGCAGCGACTGCAACATTCGCTCAGCGATGATCTTGCGCACGCCTTTGACAGGAATGACCTCCACCTCGCCGGCCGTCGCCGCCTGCCGGTCCAGAACCTGGCTCGGGACGGGCATAGGCGCGGGTGCGGGCGCCGCGGCTGTGGCTTGCTGCGCCTCGACGCGCAGGTCACGGGAGGTAATGCGGCCGCCAGGTCCGGACCCCTGCGCGGGCACACGGAAGCCGCCTTCCGCCACCATCGCCCTGGCCACGGGCGTGAGCTTTGGCTGGGCGACAATGGCCGCCTGTACATCGCGCTCGATCACCCGGCCCTGTGGACCTGTTCCCACCAGCGAGCTCGCATCGATGCCCCGGCGCGCAGCCAATCCGCGGGCGCGGGGCGAAATGCCAACGGGTCCGGCAGCGCCTGCCTCCCCCGCGGCCCCAGACGGTTGGACGGGCGGCGCCACCGCAGCAGCCAGCGGCGTTGCGGCCGGCTGCGCTTCGGCGCTGCTCGCCGCCTCGCTCGCCGCGCCCCACTCACTCACATCTTCACCCGGTGCGCCTACCACCGCGATGTTTTCCAACACCGGCACTTCTTCCCCGGCCTCATGCAAGATGGCCAGCAGCGTGCCGCTCTCCGGACTGACCACCTCCATGGTGGCCTTATCAGTCTCAATCTCGCACAGCACATCGTCAACCGCTACCGGGTCGCCGACCGCTTTTTTCCAGGCCACGATGATGCAGCTTTCCACCGTGTTTCCCTGCTTGGGCATGATGATAGGCGTAGCCATGAAACGTACCTCGACAATCCGTTTGGTTTCTAGTTCACGCGCACGCGCGCTTTACCCCTCGATTTCCATCTCGGCAATCGACCCCAATATGTACGTGGGCTGGTATGGATAGCGATCGACCTCTTCGCGCCTGGTGACTCCAGTAAGGACCAGCGCGGTGTCGGTGCCGCTGCTCACCGCACCCACAATATCCGTGTCCATGCGGTCGCCAATCATAATCGTCTCTTCCGAATGCGCGCCGAGATAGTTCAGCGCGCTGCGCATCATGAGAGGATTGGGCTTGCCTACAAAAAACGGCGCTACGCCCGTGGCCTTTTCCACCAGCGCAGCCATGGCACCACACGCGGGCACCAGCCCATCCTCGGACGGGCCAGAGGGGTCCGGGTTGGTAGCCACAAAGCGGGCGCCTCCCGCGATGAGCCGGACGGCTTTGGTAATCTGGGAAATGTTATAGCCGTGCGTCTCGCCTAGAACCACATAGTCCGGTTCGGTTTCGGTCATGACATAGCCCACGCTGTGCACGGCATCGGTCAACCCACTTTCGCCAATGACAAACGCCTTGCCGTTGGGACGCTGGCTGTTGATAAAGCGGGCCGTGGCAAGGGCGGAGGTGAAGATACGTTCAGCCATGACCTGCAACCCTGACGACTGCAGACGATGAGCCAGGTCGCGCGGTGTGTACATAGGATTGTTGGTCAGCACGAGATATTCCAACCCCAAGGCGTTGAGTCTATCGATGAACTCCTGCGCGCCAGGAATCGCCGTACGCCCACGTACCAGGACACCATCCATGTCCATCAGGTAGTTTTTGTACTGTTTCATTCGTCTCTCCGTCAGATGTGATGCGTGACTGGTAACATTTTATGGCCCCTCCGGCCCGCTGCCGCCCACAGGCCGGATGCCACCCAATAGTGTACCAGGAAACGCGGCTCATCACGCACCACGCGCCCCCGTCACACAACGACAACCTCGATCCCCAACGCGCGCACTTTGTCGATGAGCTGGGCGGGCGCACCGGCATCGGTAATCACTGTGGTGATCCGGTCCATGCCAGCAAACGATGCCACGCCGACGCGGCCCCACTTGGTCGCATCGAGCACTGCGATCACCGACCTACACATAAGGGCCAGCGGCCGTTTGACCGCTGCCTCATCCGCGCTGACATCGGTCAGCCCAGCCTCGAGGTTGATGCCGTGGGCGCCAAAGAATCCCTTTTCCAGATTGAAGGCCTGCAGGTCGGCCAGCCCGTAGGCGCCTACCAGCGAAGCCGTCTCCCGCTGGAGCACGCCGCCCACCATGACGAGATCGACGCCGTCCGCGTCGAAAAGCTCACGCATGATCTCCAGGCTGTTCGTCGCCACAGTGAGGTAGCGATGCTGTTTGAGATGAAAGGCAATCGCCAGCGAGGTGCTGCTGGAATCCAGAAAGATGGCGTCACCGTCTTCAATCAGCGCCGCGCCAGCCTGGCCAATGCGACTCTTTTCGAGCACACGCTGTTGCCGGCGCAGACTCAAAGCCAGATCACCCATGGCGCCATCGGCCGGCACCGCGCCACCATGCGTGCGCACGATCAGCCCCCGTTGGGCCAACGCCTGGAGATCGGAGCGAATTGTCACTTCGGACACCCCAAAGCGCTGGGAAAGCGCGGCGACCGAGATGCGCCGCTCGTCCACCACCGCGGCCAGGATGGCTTGCCTGCGTTCTTCAAGGTAAAGATCGACTGATGTTGTCAAGGGAATCGCTGTTAAATGCTCTCATTTCCTTTCGATTACTTTCACTTTATAATGAAACGAAATAGCTGTCAAGCGGTTCGTGGATTTTTCACCGCGCAGAATTCGGGTGTTGCCCAGGTATCCTTGTCTCGCGCTACCCGACGAGCAGGCGCAGCCCGGCAAGGAACGTCAGCGCCAGCGCCAATAGCTCGAACATTTGCTGGTTGATGTGGCGGATCACCATGCGGCCCGTCAGGGCGCCGGCTACGGCAAATGGGGCGAGCAGGAGACTGATCTCGATTGAGTCGCCGTTGATCAGGCCCAGGCCGTAGCTGAAGGGTACTTTGAAGACGTTGAGGACAAAGAAATACCAGGCGGACGTGCCCATAAAGACCATTTTGGGCAGCCGCATAGCCACCAGATAGATGATCATAATCGGACCGGCGGCATTGGCCACCATGGTTGTGAAGCCAGCACTGATGCCGGTGACAGCGGACAACAGGGGATGTGGCGTCGCCTCGGTCTCGAGCCGGGCCACGGCCTGGGTGCGCAGACGCCGCCAGGTGTGGGCGCCGATGATGATCACCAGAATCGCGCCAATGAGCCGTTGGGTGGTCAGGCTATCGATCCGTCCCATGACCAGAAAGCCGATGACGATGCCCCCGGCCGCCCAGGGGAAAAGGCGCAGAAGCTGTGGCCAGCTGGCTTCACGACGATAGGCCAGCACAGCCACGACATCCGCGGCGATCAGGATGGGCAGCACGATACCGGTCGATTCCCGCGCGGGCAAGCCGCTGGCAAAAAGCGCCACTGAGAAGACACCCAACCCCGGTATACCCGTCTTAGAAAGACCAACCAGATACGCGGCCAGCGCGACCAATCCCCACTGCCAGAGCGCCAATTCCACCACAGAGTACCTCAGCCAGCTTCGGTTGAGCCGGACTGGAGGCCAGCCAGGCGAGAAAAGATGGGTTCAAGGGCCAAATAGCTGTCGCGGAAGAGTGCCCGCAGCTCTTCATATTGGCGGCTGCGGCCGGCATCTGGCTCGACGATCTCTACAACCTGGCTGCGGGCCGCGGCAATGCTCCAGTCGTACAGCCCTACACCCACACCTGCCGCCACGGCAGCTCCCCAGCTGGGTGCCTCACCCTTCAGCTCCAACATATGGATGGGCAGCCCAAAGACGTCTGCCAGGATCTGCTGCCACAGCCGGCTCTTGCCGCCACCGCCAATCAGCCGCAGCGCCTCGATGCCAGGCACATGCTCCTGCAGGCAGTCGAGGATCTGGCCCAGACCAAAGGCCACGCCTTCTAGCACCGCGCGGGCCATTTCGGCCTTGTTATGGGGCATGGCCAGGCCAACAAAGGCGCCGCGTGCCTGCGGATTCCACCAGGGGCTGCGCTCGCCCATGAGATAGGGTAGAAAGATCAGCCCGCCAGCCCCCAGGGGCGCCCGCCCGGCCGCTGCGTCCAGATCCGCGTCACCCGCCAACACCTGCCACGCCCATTCCCGGGCGCCACCGGCCAGTTGCATAACGCCCATGGGCGCGTAGCGCTCCGGGTGTACATGGTGAAAGGTCATGGTGCGCTGTTGCGGATCCGGCACCGGGGCCAGCGTGCTCACGCTGATCCAGGCTGACGTACCGATCACACAGTAGGCCGTGCCGGGATCGATGACGCCCGCGCCAATGCCGGCACACGAGCCGTCGCCGCCACCGATAACGACAGGTGTGCCTGGCGCCAATCCCGTCGCGGCTGCGGCCGCCGGCGTCACTTCGCCGGCCACGGCCGGCGAGGGTCGGGGCGGCGGCAGCTGCTCTGCCGACAGCCCCAGTGCATCCAGAAAAGGCTGGTGCCAGCGCCGGGTGGCCAGGTCGAACAGCAACGTACCCGAGGCGTCAGAATAGTCAGTCGCGAACTGGCCCGTCAGCCGGTACACCAGGTAGTCCTTAGGAACCAGGAAGCGGGCGGTCTGCGCGTAGATCTCCGGCTGGTGATCGCGTACCCACAGGATCTTGGGCGCGCAGTAGGCTGGGCTGGTACGATGGCCACAGCGCAGGTAGACTTCGTCGGCGCCGCACCGCTCCGCAACCAGGCGGGCTTGCTCCTGAGCCCGCTGGTCCGCCCAGATAATACACGAGCGCAGCGGCGTGCCATTGCGATCTACAGGCAGGCACCCCATCATCATGCCACTGAAACCGGCGGCTGCGATCGATGACGGCTCCACACCAGAATCGCTCAGGAGCTGCTGCGTCGTCGTGCAGATGGCTCGCCACCAGTCGTCTGGATTTTGCTCCGCCCAATTCGGCCGGGGATAGCTGGTGGCATACGCGGCAAATGTACTGCCGATCAGGTGACCTTCCGCGTCGAAGAGTGTCGCCTTGTTGCCAGATGTGCCCAGGTCGTGAGCGAGGATATAGGGGGCAGACATGACAATATCCTTTGCATGGGTTTGGTTACCGCGCCAAATATCGTGCGCTGGCGTGCGCCGCTGGCGCCGTGACGCGTTTGCACTGGAATGGCGGGACATTCCCATTCTAGCACCGGCGCAAAACCTCCGCAAAACATGCGTAATAGCAGGTTTCGTAATACCTTATGAAACGGCCATTGTACCCTTCTTTTCAGCTTGCAAATTGCCGCTTTGTATGTTAGATTGAAGGCGACCTTTTGAAATACTTTCGATTCCCCAGGGTGAAAATTCAGTGACAATGTTTGCGGAAGGGGCGAATTTGCTATTGGAACAGTCGCTCAACGATTTCGATCTGGATACGCGCCGCAGGGCGCTTGTCGCGCTCCTGGAGCAGAGCCACGCCACACCGGTCTGGCGTCATATCGCCAACATGCACTGCCATACCTTCTTCTCGTTCAACGCATTTGGCTATTCGCCGGCACGCCTGGCGTGGCTCGGCCGTGAAGAGGGGCTGGAGTTGATGGGCATTGTCGATTTCGACGTGCTTGACGCGGTCTCTGAGTTTCTCGATGCTTGCGATCTCACCGGTGTCCGGGCCAGCGCCGGCATTGAAACCCGCGTGTACCTGCCTGAATTTGCCACGCGCGAGATCAACTCTCCCGGCGAGCCGGGGGTCTGCTATCACATGGCAATCGGCTTCACCTCGTCCGAGGTCGCGCCCGCGGCCCAGAAGATCGTCGACGAGCTGCGCCAGCAATCCGCCCAGCGCAACCGCGGGCTGGTGGCGCGCGTGAATGCCTACCTGGACCCGGTAACCATTGACTACGAGAGCGATGTCCTGCCCCTCACACCTGCAGGCAACGCGACCGAGCGTCACATTGTGTCCGCCTATATCCAGGCCGCCCAGAGCCAGGCGCCCGATCCCGTCGCGTTCTGGGCCGAGCGCCTGGACATGCCCGCTGCGCGCGTCCGCGCTCAGATGGATGCGGGCGCCGCGTTCCAGAACATGGTGCGCAGCAAGCTTATGAAGCGCGGCGGACCCGGCTACGTTCAGCCCGATTCAGACACCTTTCCCCGCGTCGAACGGCTGCACGAGCTGGCGGAGCTCTGCTACGCGCTGCCCTGCGCGGCGTGGCTGGACGGTCTCTCCGAAGGCGAGCAGGCCATGGAGGAGCTGCTGACCCTGTTGGTAGGAAAAGGTGTCGTCGCACTGAATATCGTGCCAGACCGGAACTGGAACATCGCCGATCCCAAGCTCCAGGCCATCAAACGGCAGAAACTGTATGAAGTCGTGGACCTGGCCCAGCAGTTTGCCCTGCCACTCAACGTGGGCACAGAAATGAACAGCTATGGCCAGAAACTCGTCGACGATTTCGATGCCGAGGCACTGGCGCCGGTGCGCGACGCGTTTCTCGATGGCGCCTATTTCATCTACGGCCATACGGTGATGCAGCGCTGGCTCGGTATGGGCTTTCAGAGCCGCTGGGCGCGGGACCAACTGCCCGTGCGCCAGGCGCGCAACCGGTTCTATGCCGCTGTCGGTCGCTGTGTGCCCCCAGGAGCGGCCGGCCGCCGGATGCTCCAGACTGTGCACCAGGACATGGCTCCCGCCGAGATTCTGGCCGCGCTCGACGCACAATGATAGAATGTGGCGAACGCCGCGCTGAGAGCTGGCCGGACGGCTACGCCTACTCCTATCCATTCCATCCTTCGTTTTCAAGGTCTACTTATTCACGCTGAAATGCTATGACCAATCAATCTGAATCCAACGTACAACGCTATCGCGCGATGGAGGGCCCTGTGCCCGCCACCAACCGGCTGTGGCCCCTGTATGGTGCGGGTTGGGAGAATCTGGGCAAGGATGGCGGCATGCTAGATGTGCCCATGCCCATGCCGGGCCCTGATGAGCTCTTGGTACGCCATGACGCGGTGGGGATCTGTTTTTCTGACATCAAGGTCATCCGCGCCGGTGCAAACCACCCACGCATCCATCGCAGCATGCGCGACGAACCGGTCGTTCTCGGGCATGAGGTAAGCCTGACCGTGGCCGAAGTCGGGCAGAACCTGCGCGACCGGTACAAGCGCGGGGATCGCTTCATCGTCCAGGCAGACATTTACATCGGCGGCAAGAGCTACGCGTACGGCTACGAGATTCAGGGCGGCTATTCACGCTATAACATTGTGGACCAGCGCGTGCTCAACGGCGACCACGGCAACTACCTCATTCAGATCCAGCCGTCGACCGGTTACGCCGAGTCAGCGCTCAGCGAGCCATGGGCATGCGTCGAGGCCTCGTACACCGTGACCTATCGCACTCAATGGCGGGAGGACGGCGTCGTGTGGCTGGTAGGCAGCGGCGCCGGCGCGCGCCTGGGGCAGGCGGTGAAGTGGCGGCCGCGCAGGGTGGTACTCGATGTGGAGGACGCCACCTTTGCCGAAAGCGTGCGGAACTGGGCCCAAGAGGCCGGCGTGGCGGTCACCGACGGCGACGACGGCACAACCGCCTACGACGATATTGTGGTGCTGGACGGGGACGCCGAACAGTGCGAGCGCATCTTTGGCCGCCTGGCCCACAGCGGCATCTTCAATGTCGCGACCTCACGGGCGCTGGGCCGGCCTGTGTCCGTAGATATCGGCCGCATGCACTACGACAACCTGATGGTAGTCGGCACGGCAGGTGGCGACATCTCTGCCGCCTATGCGCCCGTACGTACGCAGCTCAAGCAGGGAGGCGTGGCGTGGATACTGGGCGCAGCCGGACCTATGGGCCAAATGCACCTGCTGCGCGCCCTCTCCGTCCCGAACGGTCCACGCAAGATCGTAGCGACCAATCTGCACAGCGAGCGCATGGATGCTGTGCGCCGCCAGTTTGCGCATGGGCCCAAAGAAAGAGGGATCGAGATTGTCTTTCTGTCACGTGAGGAGTTCGACAGCGACGAGGCCCAAATCGCGCGGCTACGCGCAGAGACAGGCGGCGCCGGCTTCGATGACATAGTCGTCATGGCGCCCACCGTCAGCGCCATCCAGGAAGCCTCACCGCTCCTGGCGGCCGGCGGCGTCATGAATGTCTTTGCCGGGCTGACCCGGGGCACCCAGGCGCGAATCGACCTGGACGGTATCGTTCAGCGCGGCACGCGCTACACAGGCACCAGCGGCTCATCCATTGACGACCTGCGTCACATGTGTGAGCTCGTTGAGAGCCGCCAGTTGCCGACCAACCAGTCGGTGGCCGCGATTGCCGGGTTGGAGGGTGTGGCCGATGGGCTCCACGCGGTGGCCGAGGGACGTTTTGCAGGCAAGGTGGTCATTTTTCCCAATCTCAGCCAGCCGCTGCCGCTGACCCCCCTCAGCGAACTTGCCAACGTCCTGCCCTCCGTCGCCGCTAAGTTGGATGAAAATGGCATGTGGACAAAAGAAGCAGAAGAAGAGCTGCTCAGGGTAATGTTATAGGAACTATGAACCAGCTCGAAAACAAGATTGCCCTTGTAACCGGTGGCGCACAGGGGCTGGGTGCCGCAATCTGCCAGCGGCTTGCCCAGGAAGGCTGTAATGTTGTCGTCGCCGACCTCAAGCAGGAACAGGCCACGGAGACGGCCAGCACAATCGCAGAGGCAACGGGACGGCGGTTGCTGGCCGTGGGAACCAACGTTACCGTCGAAGATGAGGTACGTGCCCTCTTCGACCGCGCGGTAGAGGAGTTCGGCCGCATCGATGTCGTGGTAGCCAATGCCGGTATTGTCAAAGCAGGCGCCGTGGACGAAATGGCGCTGAGCGATTGGCGGGCAGTCATCGAAGTCAATCTGACCGGCTATTTTCTCTGCACCAAATATGCCGCGCGGATCATGAAAGCACAACGCGCCGGCGTCATAATTCAAATCAACTCCAAGTCCGGCAAAAAGGGCAGCTACAAGAACGCCGCGTATGCCGCCAGCAAGTTCGGCGGCATTGGCCTGACCCAAAGCGTGGCCCTGGAGCTGGCTGAGTACGGCGTGCGCGTCAATGCCGTCTGTCCCGGCAATCTGCTTGACTCCCCCCTGTGGGTCGATTCGCTCTACCGCCAGTATGCCCAGCGGCTGGGCATATCCGAGGCGGAAGTGCGCCAGCGATATGTCGACCAGGTGCCCATGAAACGGGGCTGCACCTACGACGATGTCACCAACGTCGTCGTCTTCCTGGCCTCGGACCAGGCTAGCTATATGACCGGACAGGCTATCAACGTCACCGGTGGCCAGGAAATGAGATGATCGCCGTCTTCGAGGCGGGCACGCCGCGGGCGCTGCGGGTGGATCGCAGGCCCTCACTTCTGGTATAACCATGGGTACCTTTGTCGGTTTTGGATTTGGGCCGATCCAGGCAGGGCTTTTTCTGACCGAGGCGTTTCGTTCGGGCAACTTTGGGCGCCTGGTGGTGGCCGAGGTCATACCAGAAGTCGTAGCAGCCGTTCAGCAAGCTGGGCGCTTTACGGTGAACATTGGCCACACGGATCGTATAGAAGCAGTTACCGTGGCGCCAGTGGAGATCTACAATCCTGCCGTACCGGATGGACGTGATGCCCTGATCGCTGCAGTTAGCGAAGCGACAGAGATGGCCACCGCGTTGCCCAGTGTCGATTTCTACGCCCGCGGCGATGAGAGCAGCATTGCCCATTTGCTGGCGCTGGGTCTGCAGCGTAAAGTCGATGCCCATGGCCCCCCGGCCGTCATCTACGCAGCAGAGAACCACACGCGCGCCGCGGCGCTCCTGGAAACAGCTGTCCTGGAGAAGGTGCCAACCCACAGGCGCGACAGCGTCCGGCGCTGTGCGCAGTTCATAGATACCATAATCGGTAAGATGAGCGGCGTGCCCGACGAAACAAATGACCTGACACCGCTTGCTCCTGGGCTCGGCCGTGCCTTCCTGGTAGAAGCCTTCAACCGTATCCTGATTTCGCAAGTGCGCCGTACGGGAACCGGCGCTGCAGGTGACCCGATCTGGGGCGACTTTCAACGTGGTATCACAGTCTTTGAGGAAAAGCCAGACCTCCATCCATTTGCCGAGGCCAAGCTCTACGGCCACAACGCAGGCCATGCGCTTGCTGCCTATTTAGCACACCAGGTTGGCTTCACCCAAATGGACGATCTCCGCAAGCGCCCAGATATCGTTACGTACGTACGTCATGCTATGATTGAGGAATCCGGCATGCCGCTCTGCCAGCGCTTCGCGGGTGTAGATATGCTGTTTACACCGGAAGGCTTCCGGCGGTATGCGGAAGACCTCATCGTTCGCATGACCAACCCTTACGTCCGCGATACAGTAGCCCGTGTCGGCCGCGATCCAGAGCGTAAGCTAGGCTGGGACGATCGATTAGTGGGCGCCATGCGTCTTGCCATAGAAGCTGGCGTCGAGCCCCGTCGTTATGCGTTGGGTGTGGCCGCGGCGCTGGCATGGCTCAATGTATCGCCCGAGATCACTGAGGCATTCCTGATCGGCCTCTGGCAGCCCAGTGCGCCCGCCCCCGAAGCTGCTCACGCCATCATCGTCCGGGTGAAGGATGCACGCATACAACTGCGATATTGGTCTGAACAAGGATACCCAGATCTGAAGGCATGGGAGAACAGCATATGAACGATAGTGACAGTAGTACTTCTCCAAACGGCAACCGTAACGAAACCGAAGGCGGCACCCTCTCCAGCGAAGAACGCCGCGAGCGCATTATCCAGGTCCTCCGCGAACAGGATGAGGTCACCGTCGTCGAGCTTAGCCAGCGTCTCGGGGTTTCAGAGGTGACCACGCGCAAGGACCTCCAGCAGTTGGAAGAGCAGGGATATCTGACCCGTGTGCGCGGGGGCGCAGTGGTGTCGGGGCGTGGCCAGCTGGAGCTACGGTTTGCCGCACGCCAGCAGCTGGCACTGGACGAGAAGCGACGAATTGCCGCCAGGGCCGTTGAGCTCATCAAACCAGGCAACACCATCTTTCTCGACGGCAGCACGACAGCCTTTCAGATGACACGGCTGTTGCGCGACATGCACAATCTGACCGTGATCACGACGGGCCTCTATGCCGCCCTGGAGTTGAGCTTCGCACCGGACGTTACCACCATTGTCGTGGGGGGCATTCTGCGCCGGCGCACCAGCAGCCTCGTGGATACATTGAGCCCCAAGCTCCTGCGCCGCCTTCACGTGGACGTCGCCTTTCTCAGCTGTCGCGGCTTTACCGCGGATCACGGCATGATGGAATCGGACCTGCGCGAGGCTCAGATGAAACGTGCCATGGCCGAGACCGCAGCGCAAAAAATCGCGCTCATCGACCAGTTCAAGTTCGACCATCTGTTTGTCGCAACTTCGCTCCTGCCAGAAGAGATCGACCTGCTGATTGTCGACGAGGGTTTGAGCACGGAACAGCGCGATGCGCTGACCACCGCAGAAATCCACCACGAATTGGTCTAGACTGTTCCTGATTGGATCTTGTCTACAATGGGGGTGGCGAGCCCAGGCCGGCCCCCGGAAGGTTGGTCCCCCGCCCCCCATAAAACTCATACCAAACCGGCATCCACACAGAAAGGGAACCGGCCGTGTCATCTACTGTTAACTTCCTGGCCGCTGACCTGGGCGCTTCAAATGGCCGCTTGCTGCTCGGGCGTTGGGACGGCGAACGGTTCAGCCTGCAGGAACTCCATCGTTTTGCCAACGGCCCCGTCACCGTGCTAGGCCGCCTCTACTGGGATGCCCTGTCCCTCTGGCAGGAAATCAAAAATGGATTGGCTCGCTATGCCGCCCAGGAGCAGGCGCCCCTCGGTGGCATTGGCATCGATACGTGGGGCGTAGACTACGCGCTGCTGGATCATGCGGGACGGCTGTTGGGCAATCCAGTTCACTATCGGGACGCGCGTACCAACGGCATGATGGAGCGTGTCTTTCGCCGCGTCCCCAGAGCCGAGCTCTTTGCCCAGACCGGCATTCAGTTCCTGCAGCTGAACACGTTGTTCCAGCTGTACAGCATGCGCGCCGAGGCCGATCCCCAGCTGGCCGCGGCAGATACCATGCTGCTCATGCCCGATCTCTTCCACTATTGGCTATCGGGCGAGCAGGTTGCGGAATATACCATTGCGTCGACCACCCAGATAATGCTTGCGCGCGAACGCCGTTGGAACACCGACCTGCTCAAGAAGCTGCAGCTGCCAGACCATATCCTGCCCAGGATTGTGCAGCCAGGCACCGTTATCGGACCCATCCTGTCGCAGGTTGCCGAAGAGACCGGCATCCCCGGCGCAACGCCGGTCATCGCGGTGGGCAGCCACGATACGGGCAGCGCCGTGGCTGGCGTGCCCGCGCTCGACGCGTCCAGCATCTATCTCAGCAGCGGCACCTGGAGCCTTATGGGCATAGAAACCGCCCAGCCCATCATCAACGACAAGGCCCTGGCCTTGAATTTCACGAACGAAGGCGGCGTCGCCGGTACAATCCGGCTGTTGAAGAATATCACCGGCCTGTGGCTGCTCCAGGAAGTCCGGCGCCAGTGGGAACGCAAGGGCCATCGCTACTCCTGGGCCGAGCTCAACGCCGAGGCAGAGCAGGCCGAGCCATTCAAGTGTCTCGTGAACCCAGATGCGTCCGACTTCTTTGAGCCGTCTGACATGGTCGATACAGTGCGCGCGTTTTGCCGGCGTACCGGCCAACCCGAGCCCGGGAGCGTCGGTGAAGTCGTGCGTTGCTGTCTGGAGAGCTTGACGCTGCGCTATCGATGGGTTGTAAACGCGTTGGAGGAGCTACTGGCTGAAGGAGACCAGACAGGGCGCCGCCTGACTACCATCCGCATTGTCGGCGGCGGTTGCCAGAACCGCCTGCTGAACCAGCTTACAGCCGACGCGTGCCAGCGCGAAGTTATCACCGGCCCCGTCGAGGCGGCCATTCTGGGCAATATCATGATGCAGGCTGTGGCAACGGGACATTTGGGCAGTGTCGCGGAGGGACGCACCGCGATCGGCGCCTCCATCGAACAGGAACACTTCGAACCCCGTCCCGACGCGGGCTGGGAC
>JACFMY010000118.1:5801-16085 GCA_019455155.1 Caldilineaceae bacterium | reverse complement strand
CTGGCAAGGGCTATCCAGACACGGACGCGATCACGGCCGCTCCCAGCAGCAGGCTGCTCCTGCGCTATCTCAGCGCCGGCTTCCAACACTATTCCATGGCGCTGCTGGGCGCGCATCAGCTGGTTGTCGCCAGAAATGGCTTTGAGGTCACCAACCCCATCAGCGCCGCGGTGGAGACGATCCCAGCCGGCGAAACGATGGACGCTATTGTCGTCACTGGCGCCAACGGCACGACGATTCCCCTCTATAACCGCAACATGTACATCACCAACAACGGCGTGGGCCCAGGCGGCATGCGCGCGACCATTGCCATAAGCGGGACACCACCGCCGCCACCGCCGCCGCCACCGCCACCACCGCCGCCACCGCCGGCTGGCCCGTCCATCTTTGTCAGCTCCAGCACCAACGGCAACGTGGGTGGGGTCGGGTTCAATGACGAGGACATCCTAGCCTACAACCCCAACACCAACACCTGGTCGCTGCTCTTCGATGGGTCGGATGTGGGCGCAACAGGCGATATCAACGCGTTCGATATTCTCGACGATGGCACCATCCTCATCTCCTTCGATGCGCCAGCGACGCTGCCTGGGGTGGGCGCGGTGGATGATTCCGATATCGTCCGCTTCACGCCAAGCCAGCTGGGCACCACCACGTCGGGTACGTGGAGCCTGTTCTTCGATGGCTCGGACGTGGGGCTGACGGAAAACAGTGAGGACATTGACGCGCTGGATCTGATTGCGCCGAACACCCTCATCATCAGCACGTTAGGGAACGTGGCCGTGCCGGCTGCCAGCGGATTGGATGAAGACCTACTCCAGTTCACGGCATCCTCGCTTGGTGCCACTACCTCAGGCACCTGGCAGATGTACTTCGACGGTTCCGACGTTGGCCTGAACAATGGCGGCAGCGAAGATGTCTGGGGCGTCAGGCGTGATCCCGCCAATGGCGATCTCTACCTCACTACGCTAGGGGAATTTGCGGTAACGGGCGTCAGCGGCACCGGCGCCGACATCTTCAAGTGCGCGCCCAGTTCCCTGGGGCCAACAACCGCTTGCACCTTTAGCTCCTTCTGGGTGGGCGCTAGCTTTGGCTTTGGCGGCGAGGTCATCGATGGCCTGGACATCGGCCAACCGCCCACACTGGTAGGCGGCGCCGCGGTCAGCAGCACGCCTGACGACGCGGCAGCAGAAACGGGCGTCGAGGAAGACGATGATCCGCTGAACGGCGATGTGGATGAAGAGGAGTTCGAGCAGGAGATATTCCTGCCATTGATCACCCGTTGATGTAGATGGGCTCGAGAGTTCCAGACGGCCACGAGGTTCGGCTGTCTGGAACTCCGGGCCGGATTGCTGCCAAGATACCGGTTCACCTGTAGAGCATGCCCAGCGTTAGCAGCTCACAGAGCATGCACCCCCAGGAGCAGAGAGAAGACGCGGAGGAACATACATCGTGGAACTAAGCCAACCCGACCATATGTCTGAGGATGCACAACACGAGTGGGAACAGGGTGCGCCCCTTAGCCGGCGCCAGTTTCTTGAAGCTGGTCTCTTGACGACGACCGCCGTAACTGGCGTAGCGCTGGCAGGTGTCGGGGCGCGTTTCTTGGTCGGCGATGCGCTCGTCCCCAGAGTTGAGAACTGGATCAGGGTCGGCGAGCTAACGAGCCTACCCGCTGGCCAGATCCATCGCGTAGCCTACAGTGTGCGCATGAAGGATGCCTGGCGCACGACCGAGCGCAAGGGCCTCGTGTACGTGTTTACCGACGATGGCCAGGAATATACCGTGTTGTCGTCAATCTGCACACACCTGGGATGCAATGTCCGGTGGATCGCGGACTGCAACTGCTTTCAATGCCCCTGCCACCATGCGTCCTTTAGCCGGGAAGGGGAGGTACTGAGCGGACCGCCGCAGGAGCCGCTGTTGCGCCTCCAGACCAAGCTAGAAGACGGCGTACTGTTTGCGCTCATATAGGTGACGCTAATGGACACGGACATCGATATCAAGGGACCGCGACCACATCAACGGGCTGGCTTGGCCAAGTCCGGCAGAAAAATGGGGCTGCCTGGAAGCCGCGCATGGGCAGCAGCCGGCGCCTGGCTTGAAGAGCGCACAGGCATGCTGCGCGCCGCCAGGACCTATCTTCACTGGCCCGTGCCTCGCTACGTAGAGCGCAACATCCTCTACGCGCTCGGTGGTTTGACGCTCTTTAGCCTTGTTATTCAGGTCTTTACGGGGATCTGTATGACCTTCTACTACGACCCCAACTTTGTCGACGCGTACAACAGCGTGGATCACATCACCTACCGCATTCCTCTGGGCTGGTTGGTGCGCGGCATTCACCATTACAACGCAAGCGCAATCATTGTGCTGGTCGCCCTTCACACGCTGCGCACTTTTTTCTTCAGCACCTACAAGAAACCGCGCGAATTGACCTGGCTTACCGGGGTCGCGTTGCTCGTGATCGCGCTGGGTTTTGGCTTCACGGGTTACCTGCTGCCCTGGGATCAGCGGGGTTATTGGTCCACGGTCGTGGCCACAGAAATCGCCGCCAAGGTGCCGGTCATGGGCGACCTCACGGCACGGCTCATCAAGGGGGGGCCTGAGCTTGGCCAGCTGACGTTAACCCGCTTCTATATTACCCATATTGTCGTTTTGCCAAGCTTGCTTGTGATCTTTGTACTGCTGCATCTGCAGCAACACCGATTTCATGGCGTCGCACCATCCATTACAAAACGCGGCCAGGCCATGGCCAACGACAAGGTACCGTACTGGCCGAATTGGGCTGGCATGGACCTCCTGCTGGCCATGGGGCTGCTAGCCATTCTGATCTTTCTCAGTTGGACGAGCCGGGTATCGCTCGAATTCCCAGCCGATCCAACCAGCACCGACTACGAGCCACGTCCAGAATGGTTTTTCCTTTCTTTGTATCACATGCTGCGCTACGTTCCCGGGGCATGGGAGCCCTATCTTGTTGTGATCGTCCCGACCATTGTGATCGGCAGCATGATCCTCTTGCCCTTCGTCGACCGGGGAGAGGAACGACGTCCCTGGCGGAAGAAGATCACTACATCCATCGCCCTGATCTATATAACCGTGATCGTTGTTTTCACCTTGTTAGCGTTGTGATTCCTGTTTCCAATGGCTTTCTACAAGACAATCTGAGGAGGAGGAACCCATGCATTTTGTACTCTTGAGGCTGGTTTTGCTTGCTGGCGCCGCGTTGCTTCTGATCGCGTGCGTGGCGCCGGTCACCGCTCCGGCGGCGTCGACGGAGATGGATACGAGCTCGTCCACCACGTTGAAGGCGATCAAGGTCGATGCAGTCTCGCTTGATCCCGCGGCAGAGTTTTGGGCAAACGCGCCCGCGCTGACGGTACCGACTGTGGGCACCACGGAGGAAGCACCTGACGGCCCACCCGTCACCATGTGGGCGGCCTATGATGCCCAGAATATCGCCATGCGTTTCGAATGGGAAGATGCCACAGAGAGCATGATGAAGAACGCATGGACATGGGACGGTGCTGGCTTCACCAAGAGCGGCGATGAAGATCGTCTGCAGCTCATCTTCGCCATTGAAAATAACCCCGAGTTTTCCAGCAAGGGGTGCGCCGCACTGTGCCACAACATGGACCCCGATGAGTCCAAATGGTTCATGGGCAGCGAAGACCCCGCGCTGCGCTTCGACGTCATCCACTGGAAAGCAGCCCGGACCGACCCCTATGGCCAGGCCGACGATCAGTGGATCGGCGTACGCACGGACCCAACGGCCGAAAGTGGCCGGGTCAGCGACGCCAAGGAGAGCGGTGGCTACAAAGACAACGTGAATGAGGCAGGCGACGGTCCGGCGGTCATGCATGGCAGTGACCCGGCAGCCGCATTCATAATGGCCGGCGAGGAAGTTCCGGTTGACACCGGCGCCCTGACGGTTGGCCAGGTGATCCCCGGCTTCACGCTTTCTCCGTTTGTTGGCTCGCGCGGTGATCAGACGGTACAGGCTACGTGGAGCGACGGCAAATGGGTCGTCGTCGTGATGCGTGCGCTGGATACCGGTCACGACGACGATGTGGTCTTCACGCCGCCTAAGGCCTATCCATTCGGCCTTTCCATCACCGATAACGGAGGCGGCACCGACCACACCAATGCCCCTGACGTATTGACCCTTGCGTGGGAATAGCCGCAGGGTCGGCTAGGTCTGTTCGTCCGGGTGCACACTCCTGCGGCGAGTGCGCAAGAGTGTGCACCTTCCTCCTTCCGAACAGCCACCCGAACGAGGAGCCGCCGCCGGCCCGAAGTCTGCTCGAAAGGCGACGGTTCCAGGGATCTGCAGGGCCAATCACCAGCTGACAAGCGAGCTACTGGCCCGCTTGCGAGAACAGGTAGATGATCGATATGGCGAAGACAATAAAGAGCCTCAACGGCACGCTTCCCCAGCCTTCCACACGCGCACTAGCAATGGGTGCCGCCATGCTGTTGCTTGCTGGCCTGGCAATCTGGATACTGCTCTCCGAATATAGCGGTGCACCGGCCGCCCCGCAGCTCAGCTCGGCCAGACTGGCGTTTGAGAGCCAGACCGGTATTCGTATTACGCGCGTGGTGTTAGCCGCGGCAGGGGGCGTGGTGGACATTCACTACCAGGTACTCGACCCAGACAAAGCGTTGGTGATTCATGACACCGAACGCCCACCATTCTTAATCGCAGAGGCAAATGGGGCCACGCTGTCGCTTCCTTTCCATAACCATGTCTCTGTTCAGGATTTTCGCATGGGCGGCATGTATCGCCTCCATATCATGAACAGGGGCAGCGCCGTCCATGTTGGGCAGGCTGTGACGATTGTCATCGGTGATGCGCGATTGGAGCACATACCCGTGGAAAAATAGGCCATTCCAGAAGTTGGCTGCAATCTCCTGGGCGCTCGTTCGGACATCCATCAGGTTGCGAACACGGGCGGAGCAATTGGTAAGGAGAAGACGCCATGCGTACGGCCACCATTAGGAGGAGAAAGACATTCTCTGTCCTGTTTTCGATATGGCTGGCCATGACACTGGCCACTGGGCTTGTGGGTGCTATGGAAACGCTGCCTCTCATATCGTCGGGCACAGTACCGAAACAGGATACGATTGCCCCGTCAATGCCTGCGCGTGTGCGCCTGGTCAGCGCTACCCAGACGAGCATTGAGCTGGCATGGGACAAGGCGACCGACAACACAGAGGTTGCCGGCTATCGCATCTATGAACGGGTGAAACTCAATCCCTATTACGCATATTGGGCACTGCGCCTCAACAACGTGACCGCAACGTCCGCTACGTTGACCGGTTTGCAGCCGGGTACCAAATATAAGTACGGGGTAAGTGCGTTTGACGCGGCTGGGAATGAGTCGCCCAAGGCAAACGCACCGCTCGTCACCACGCTGGAGGCCCCGCACGCCTATCATCCGGTAAAGGTTGGCGAAGCAGTTTTTGGCGTCGTCGGCCAACTGTTCAAATATCAGGTAGCCGCCACCGGTAACCCCGCGCCCGAATTCTCTCTGGTGGAGGGACCACAAGGCATGACCGTCAACGCGCGAACCGGGTTGGTCACATGGACGCCGTCAGCCGTGGACGCAGGTCAGGCCACGGCCACCGTGCGCGCGTTCAATAGCGAAGGCAGCGATGTCCATACCTTTTCGTTCCCGGTCTATACGGCAGGAACCGACCGGGAGGCTCCCTCTTCCATCTATGACCCTCTGGTCTCCAACATCACGGCCAATGGCGCGACGATCTCCTGGCAGCCGGCCACAGACAACGTGGGCGTCATCGGCTACCTCGTAATGGCGCAGAAAGACGGCCATGGCCAGAGCCTGTTCACAGCCGGCGATACGAGCGGTCCGGCGACGATCTTCACGGTTACGACACTCCAGGCAGGCACTGGGTACCGGCTTTGGATCTCTGCCTACGACGCGGCGGGCAACCGGGGCTCGATCTCCGGTGTTCCACCAGCCCATATCACAACATTGACCGGCACGGTCGACGTGCCCATTTCGGGACTGGCAGCCACAAACAGCAGCCCCACGTTGCTGGGTCTTCCCACACTCTTTACTGCGACCGTGGCAAGCGGCACCAATGTCAACTTCGTATGGGAATTTGATGATGGGAGCGGCAACACAGGTGACGTGATCAGCCACACCTTTGCCATAACAGGCACTCATATCACCACTGTAACAGCTACGAACAACCAGGGTAGCGTGACGGCTACAACAGTCGCAGAGGTGCTGGCCCCGCCCATCTCCAACACGAATCTGATCAGCGTTGAGCCACCGCTGCCGACGAACAGCGATCTCATCACGATCACCGTGTCGGGTGTGTACACGAATTCCTGCACCCCGGTATACGCCTCTCACCAACTGGTCGACCATGTCATCTCTATTGTGGGCCAGCTCTCTGGTGAGCTGTTCTGTCTGCCAGTTGAGACGGCCTGGAGTTATGCGGTTCAGGTTGGTCCATTGCCAACGGGCACCTACACCGTTCTGCACACCGTCGGTGACGTTGTCGATGTCGCCACCTTTATCGTGGTCGAAGCGCCCGTGGTCACGGGACAGGGCGTACCGCCGTCACTTTGGGTCGATGCGCTGGAAGCGACCACGCTGACCGCTGCCGTGGGCGAGCTGTTCACCGTTCAGATGCTAGCGGTTGGCGATCCGCCACCGACTTATACGCTTATGGTTGCGCCTTCCGCCATGGCCATCGATCCGGACACGGGAATCGTGACGTGGATACCGGCAGCCCAGGACGTGGGCAGAGTGGATTTTGCCGTCCGCGCCGAGAATGCGGCCGGATCGGACGACTATGCCTTCTCAGTCACCGTAGCGCCAGCTGAACCAGACGGCTCAAATAATGAGGAGTACTATCTGCCGATCATCCTTCAGACCCTGAAATGAAAGGAGCGCCCCGTGGCGGTTGTTCGATACCAGATTCAGTGCCTCAGCCATGCACGCGGGCCCACCATGATCTGCGCGCTCGTATTGCTGGCAACGATGCTACTGGCTGGCGAAGCTGTGGCCCACGGCGTTACTGTGATTCGTGCCGAGCCGGCGCCCGACGCCCATCTCGCCCAGTCACCGGATAAGGTGACCGTCTGGTTCAACGAGGAAGTAGGCAGCCAGGGCAGCACTCTTCAGGTCTTCGACGCCGGGGACCATGTGGTTGATCTGGGTGACGGCGGCGTAGATCTTTTCGATCCGGACCACGCGTCGATGGTCGTCACACTATCTCCGAGCCTGCCAGATGGCGTCTATGTCGTTCGCTGGCGCGTCGTGCTTACCGATGGCGACATCACGGAAGGCGAATTTTCCTTTTCGGTCGGTAGAGCGCAGACAAGCCGCGTGACGACAGAGGGCACTGGCGAGGACACCTTCGCCTTGCCTGTGCGGGGAGCCGGTCTCATGGGCCTTATCGGTATTGGGCTGGCAGCCACTGCTGCCGTTTATCTACACCGCACCATGCGCCGAAAGTAAGTGAACAGCAATGAATAAGTGCTGGGGAATGGCAAAATTCATAGTTGCGTTTTGCCTGGCAATTACGGTACTTGTGGCGACGCACTCAATCCCTGCCGGGGCGCACGCTGGCCTGCTTCGCTCCGAACCAGCAGACGGCGCGAGCCTGCCGGCCATGCCGCGCCTGGTCCGTCTCTGGTTCGACGAACCTACGGCGCCGCGCTTTTCCTCCGCACGTCTCTTTGATGGGACCGGCAGGCCCATCGAGCCAGTGCGCGTCGATGGCGATCCGGCCGATCCCAATCTACTTGTCGTACACCTGCCCGAAGTAGCGGATAGCGCCTACAGCCTGCTCTGGGAGGTCCTGTCGGAGAGCGATGGACACCTTAGCCGGGGTTTGATTGTCATCGGTGTGGGGATGGATGCCGCGCCCTCAGCCGCGCCAGCTATCGAACTGGAAGATCAGGCGCGTCCCTATGAAGTTCTTGCACGCTGGCTACTGCTTGGCGCCCTGGTGACACTTGCCGGCGGCGTTGTCATTGTCCAGTTCGTGCTGCCAAATCCAGGTGGCGATGCCGTCACAGGGACAACCAAGGAGATTCTGCTAGCGGCACGGCGGCGGATCTGGAGCTGGCTCCTAGTCTGCGCGCTGCTGGCTGTTCTGGCCGCGTTCGCGTTGCTGGCGGAACAGACCGCGACGCTGCGCACCGCACCGGCACAGCCATCCGCGTCGCTCGATGTGCTTATCCTGATTCTGACGAAAACACGGTGGGGGGTGCTCTGGCTCGCACGGCAGTTTGCCCTCATCTTGCTCTTGATCGTCATTTATACGGGACGGCGGGCAGTTATGAGAGAGGGAGAAGCGGCGAAGCCCACAAGGGCAACGGCCAATGCCCTCTGTCTCGCCCTCATCATGGTGCAGACATCCAGTGGTCATGCAGCAGGCATTACCCCGAACACGGCGCTGGTGGTTGTCGTGTATGCGCTGCACCTGCTGGCGGCCAGCGTATGGATGGGCGGGCTTATTGCGCTGGCTGCCGGCATGCTGCCTGCCTTGCGCCGCAGAGAGCACGCCACCAGATATGTGCATACATTGTGGCGACCGTTCAGCCGCGCGGCAGCGCTTAGCGTCGGTGCGCTGGTGGCAACGGGGCTGTTTGCCACAGGCCAGCAGGTGGCGTCGCCCGATGCACTGCTCACAACAGCGTACGGGCGCATACTGGTGGGCAAACTGGGCCTGGTGGCCATCGCTGGCGCGCTGGGCCTCTTCAATGCCATGCTGCTGCACCCGCGTCTGGCTACTCCTCTGGCGCTGTTGCTGCGCCGGCCATTGGGTTGGACTCCGGTTGGGCCAGCACGTTTTCATCACCTGATCGCAGGCGAGATCGCGGCGGGCGTCGTCGTAGTCCTGGCCACTGGCATCTTGACGGCCACACCGCCGCCCCGCGGCGCTGAGTTTGTTGTCGCGCCGAACACGGTTCCCACTTCGCTGACACAAAGCGTCGATGACTTGGTCGTGACATTGACAGTCAAACCGAACCGCCCCGGCCAGAACGTGCTGCAAATTCTGGCTGGCAGCATCCGGCGTCCCCCGCCAGCGGAGATTATGCGGGTCATGGCGCGCTTCACCTCGCTGGAAGAGGAACTAACGCCCGTTACGGCGACGGCAGAAGCAGTCGACAAAGAACGCTTCTTGCTCTCAGGCAGCCAGCTGAAGACTGCGGGTAGATGGCAGATTGAGGTCGTCGTGCGTCGCGCGGGGCTGGAGGACAGCAGCGCTCGCTTTGACTGGGTGGTCTTGCCGCCTGGCGCGGTGCGTCCTGTACTGCTCTCAAAACACCCATGGAGGCAATTCCTGACCGTGGCCGCTGCCAGCTTCATGCTACTCCTGGTCGCCGGGCTGGCAGCCATGCCATTCGTGCGGCGTCTGGTACGCCATAGGCGAAGGTATGGTTCGCCACGATTCGTCGTCAATGCAAGACCACGCCAAAGCGATCACACTGTGGACAACCGGTTAGGAGGAGATTGATGAAACGTGTCGTATGGGTCGTGCTAACGCTGACGCTGTTGTGCTGCTTGCTGATCACCCTGGACTGGACGTCCCCGTTACTGGCACAGACAGGCGAGGCCACCGACCCTCCAGCAACTGACAGCGACGTGGCCGCAGCAAAGCTCTCGCCGGCGGTGCAGGCAGGGCTACAGGCCGCCGCGGATAATACCCTCGACGTCATCGTCACGCTGAAGCCGCGCGCCAATTTGGCAGCCATCGTTGAACGCAAACGGGCTGCGCGCCTCGGCCAGGTTGTACGCGCACTTCGCCAAACCGCGCAGGCCAGCCAGAACCGGGTCAAAGCGCTGCTGCGCACACGCCAGGTGCAGGGCAAGGTGCTCGCCTACGAACCCTTCTGGATTATCAATGGCCTGCGCGTTGTCGCTACCCCAGAAGTCATTCAGGAACTGGCGGCTATGCCAGAAGTGGCTTCCATTACTCTAAACGCCACATTGCAGGCGCCCCAGATATCCCAGAGCGCCAATCCGCCCGAACCGAATCTGGTACTGGTGAAAGCGACCGCGTTGTGGGATCTGGGCGTGCGCGGCCAGAACGCAGTCGTCGCCAATCTGGACACTGGCGTCTATCTGGAACACTCTGACCTGATGGCCCGGTGGCGCGGCGGCGCCAACAGCTGGTTTGACCCGTACAACCAACATCCAAACAGCCCCGCCGATATGTCCGGCCATGGCACCTGGACCATGGGCGTCATGGTAGGCGGCGATGCGGGTGGCACGGCTGTCGGCGTGGCGCCTGATGCCCAAT
>JACFMY010000118.1:0-5791 GCA_019455155.1 Caldilineaceae bacterium | reverse complement strand
CGCTATCCACGCGGGCTTCCAGTGGCTGCTCGATCCCGACGGCAATCCCGATACGCCTGACGCACCCCACGCGGTGAACAACTCTTGGACGTTCCAAAACCCTGGTTGCGACCTCACCTTCCAGGCTGACCTGCAGGCGCTGCGTGCTGCCGGTATCCTGCCCGTCTTCGCGGCAGGCAACGCGGGACCCAACCCTGGCACCAGCTACAGCCCGGCCAACAACCCAGAGGCATTCGCGGTGGGCGCCGTTGATAACAGTGACCAGATCTATTTCTATAGCAGCCGTGGCCCATCAGCCTGTGGTGAACCCACCGCCGTCTATCCAGAGCTCGTCGCACCTGGCGTCAATATCCGCTCCACAGATCTCTATGGCTTCTATTTCAACGCCACAGGCACGTCGATGGCGGCGCCCCATGTGGCGGGAGCGTTGGCGCTGCTGCTTGGTGCTTTCCCCGATCTGACCGTAGCAGAACAGGAAGCCGCGCTGCGCGCGGGTGCGGTGGACTTGGGCGATACCGGGGCCGATAACGCCTTCGGGTATGGCCGCCTGGACATTCTGGCGGCCTACCAGTGGGTGCAAAACAACGTCGCCAATCAGCCGCCCGCGGTCAATGCTGGACCAGACCAGGCCATCACGCTGCCCGCCAGCGCCACCCTGGAGGGCGTGGTGACCGATGACGGTTTGCCCAACCCGCCCGCCGCGGTAACGAGCAACTGGAGCCAGCTAAGTGGCCCCGGCACGGTGACCTTCGCCGATCCAGCTTCGCCGGCTTCTACCGCGACCTTTTCGGAGCCCGGCACATATGAGCTGCGCCTCACCGCGGACGACGGCGCCCTCACCGCTAGCGACGAGGTCACCGTTACAGTAGAGCCTGCCCCACCCACGACCATACTCTATTTCTCCCTCCTGCAGAATGGCAACGTTGGCGCCCTCACAGGCGTGCGCGATGAGGACATAGTCGCTTTTGACGGCACAGCGTTCACACTCTACTTTGATGGCTCGGCTGTGGGCGTCACAGGCGACATCGATGCCTTCCACATCCGCAGCAGCGGCACCATTCTCATGAGCTTTGACAATGCGTTGAGCGTGCCTGGCATTGCCGGTACCGTCGATGATTCGGACCTTGTCGAATTCGACCCGGCTACCGGTACGTTCACCCTGTTTTTCCAGGGTGCGGACGTGGGCCTTACCACCAACGGTGAAGACATAGACGCCATATCGGAACTGGCTGATGGGCGCCTCATCGTATCTGTGAACGGTTCTGCGACGGTCCCGGGCGTCAGCGTTAAGATCAACGACGAAGACATGCTGATTTTCACGCCCACCAGCCTGGGTGCGAACACCAGCGGCACGTGGGCCTTCTATTTTGACGGTTCCGACGTGGGACTGACCGGCGACATCAACGGCGCCGCGGTTGCAGAAGGAGGTGACATCTATCTTTCCATGGATGCTAGCTTCAGCGTGCCGGGCCTAACCGGCGACGATGAAGATGTCTTTGTCTGCCATCCGACCGCGCTGGGAGAGAAGACTGCATGCAGCTTCACGCCTGCGCTGTTCTTCGACGGCAGCCTCTATGGATTGAGCAGCAATAACATCGATGCCATCGATCTCCCATGACAATTTGTCACTGTCCAACCGGCAGTTACAACTGGCAATTAGCCACGCGGCCTGTCGCCGTCTGGCTAATCGAGTGTAATCGGATCCGCTCTCAGGAATGAAGGCAGAAAGAGGAGATATGTCCCATGAAGCTTCGACGCAGTGTTCTTTTTGTGGTCGTTATGTCCTTCCTGGTCATCGGCAGCAGCCTAATGGCGCTCACCCCCGTTCAATATGCGGCGGCGGCCGGATTCGACTGCGCATCCGTCACCGAACTTCCGCAGGCCGAGTGCGCGGCATTAGTCGACTTCTATCAGAGCACCGATGGCGCCAATTGGACTGACAACAGTAACTGGCTGGTCACGAATACCCCCTGCCAGGATTGGGCCGGTGTCATCTGCGGCGAAGGATATGTGGAGGAGATCTATTTGCCGGCCAATAACCTGCGTGGCAGCCTGCCGGCAGAGCTCAGCGCGCTGAGCCAGATGGCTTTCTTCGACGTCTCCGGAAACGCGGTTCAGGGCACGGTTCCTGCCAGCCTGGGCGCCATCGCCGAGCTGGAAGAGATTTATCTCCACGCCAACAAAGGCCTAACAGGCGAGTTGCCCCTGGAGCTGGCCAATTTGCAGCGCCTGACAGTGCTGCACGTGCAGGATACGGGCGTGTGCGCCACACCCGGTATCATCCAGGCCGCAAGCGGAACGGTGAATTCGGCTCAGGTCGACGCCTACCATGCCTGGCTGGCCAACGTAGAATATGTAGATAGCTCGGGTATGGCGTGTATTCCGGCCGGCAGCGATATCGAGGGCTATTTCCCGCTGATCCTGCGTTGATTGCGGCGTGTAGCACCCACGACTTTCCGGCCTGTAGCAACGCCGGCGCGCACATGGCGCAGTGGCTGCCAGCTAGTGGTCTGTCAATCATCAAACTGGAGTTCCGTAGTGGCGACTCATAGTCGCTGTTGCAGGTGAAGAACGACTAAAGTCGTTACTACCGAATGATGAAAGAATGACGATGGGCAGACCACTAGGTGTTGGATTCTGGGGGCTGGGCCTCGAGCAAATAGTGCCAGCCTGCGGACGACAGAAAGAGGCAGTCGGTGACAACATAGCCCGCGCCAAAGGCTGCCTCCAGGGTGTGGCGCATGAAATGGCGCCACACCATCCCCAACTCGCGATCGGCGCGGCGAATCGCGGCGATGTCATTAGGAATGGGCACCAAGAGCGGCGTCCCGTCCAACCGAGGTGCGTCGTCGACGGGAGCAGCATAGCCGGAGCGGCTGGTCGTCGTCGCCATCCGGTGGGCATGTAGCGCTCGCGCCTGATCGGGCAGCGGCTCCTTCGTCACAGTGACGGCAGATGAACGCTCCCTGCCGCCGCTGGCCAGCCGCTCTTCAACGCGATCGCTGCGCAGCCACCAGTCCACCTGGCAGCGATCGCTGGGCACGCCAGCATTGAGCGCATCAGTCATGACTCCGTAGACGTTGCGCTTGTACGTGTTGCAGACAGCGCCCAGCCGGCGAATGTTGAAGACGGCGTTGATGCGGAAGAGAGGATCGTAGGTCCAGGTCATCCAATCGGTCATTCCCTGATCGAGCACCGCCGTCCGTTGGGCCAGTTTTAGCTTTAGCCCTAGCCCTTTGCCTTGCCAATCGGGCAGCACGCCGGCCATGTGGCTGCATATCTTTGTGCGTATAACACCAGATCGAACAGTGAATATTGTATCTTTAGTAGTGGGCACGCCGATCCCTGGAAACCAGAAACAGAGGCCGACCATGCCGCCGGTCTCTTCCGGGCCATTCGGGTCGTAGGCCGCGACCATACCGCCACCGTTCTGGATCACGGTAATGACGACATGAACAGGCACAATGTCTTCCGGCGGTGCAGCCCATATCATGCCCTGTAGGGCCTGAAAGTGCCGCACATCCTCAATCGATCGGACTGCTCGAATGCTGATATTCATTGTGCTAAACCCTGGCGAAACCCCTGAATCGTTGCTGCCCATCCTTCATCTTCTTCACCGGGCACGAAGGGAAGGTAATAGGCCACACGGTCCAGCAGCCGGCCAGCATAGCGCTGCTGAACCAGTGCGGGCAGTTCGGCCCACTTCCCCGTCACGGTAAAGGCATCCAGCATCTCGTCTGACACCAGCGCCCCCATGGCCCGCCATTGGCCCTGCCGCGCCATGGCACTGAGCCGTTCAGCGACGCCAGTCCAGCCGTGGAGATCGACGATGGTACGGTAGGCCGGCGTACTCATATAGAAGGCGAGTTGTTCCTTTACGGCCCGCTCATGTTCCGCGGCCGGCTTATGACCATCCGTGGGAATGGCAAAGACCGCGCCCACTGCGGTGAAATCCAGACGCGAGCGTCCCCCAGTGTGGAGCCCGTCGCGCAGGTGTGGCCAGGCATACTCGCGCAAGTATTTTGGCGAGTGAAAAGGGTGAATGTGTACCCCCTCGCAGATGGCGCCGGCTAATCGTAACATCTGCTCATTCACCGCCGAGATGTAGATTGGCGGGTCAGGATATTCCAGTGGCGGTTCGGCAAAAAAAGGCGTCATGAGGCGCAGCTTGTAGAATTCACCCCTGTAGTTGAGTGAAGTACCGCCTGCACGCCAGCTTTCCCACACGGCACGGATGGCCTCGATGCTCTCGCGCAGCTGGCGCACGGGCTTCTCCCATGGCATGCCGTAACGCAATACAATGTGGGCCTTGACCTGCGTGCCTAATCCCAGGATAAAGCGACCCTGGCTGTAGCGCTGCAGGTCCCATGCCAGATGCGCCAGGACAGTGGGCGACCTGGGAAAGGCCACGGCAATGGCTGTGCCGAGGGTCACTCGCTGCGTATGCTCCGCGGCCAGCGTCAGGGGCAAGAAGGGATTATGGGCGGTCTCCGCGGTCCACACCCCTGCGAATCCCAAAGCCTCGATAGCGGGCGCCAGTACCGGCATTTGCGCCAGGTCATGGGTGATCAGATAGGTGTCGAGCTGCAAGGGTGTCATGCGCGGGTAAGATACTCTGTTGCCAATGGAGTCTCGACGCTTTGCCCGTCGCACAATGCCAACTGGTAGCCGCGGGCCGCCGGCCGGGAAGCCACAATCTTGTAAAGCTTGCCGTCGATAAAATGGAAGGCCACGCCGTTGTCGGCGGCATAGCCTGGCTTCACGCGACCTTCAACCAGAAAACGGTCAAATGCCGGCCGCCGCCAAGGGCGATGATGTGCTGCGCCATCGTCTACGACCACTTCTATCCTCAGAGATCTGGCGGGCAGTCCGGCACAGGTTTGTACCAGACAGAAAAGCTGTTATTGGTTGGCTGCGGCTCAACGCGAATCTAGCGGATTGGGCCAGATGACAGACGGTGCGGGAGCCTGCTGTCTGCTAGCGAGTTGAGCACATTGTATCACACCCTCATCCCAACAGCTGGAGCACGGCGTCCCGCACCGTAGGCCAGGCTGCCGACCCGGACATGACCGGCTCAAAGTGACCGACGTCCGGCATGATCATGGGCTGCACCGCGTCGCCCAACTCGGCGGCCGCCGCCGCATAGCTGGAGACGAAATCCACCGCCACCACATCATCGTCCATGCCCGTAATCAACACCTGGGGAACGCCCAAAGGCAGCAGTGCATGGGGCGATGCCTGTTGGTAGCGGTCGGGCACTACTTCCGGCGTGCCACCCAGCAGCTCTACCACCATGCCTCCGCACAGATCTCGAGCAACCGCCTGCGCGAGGTCCGCCAATCCAGCCAGCGATAGGACGCCGCGTAGCTGTAGCGGGTCCGCACAATATACCGGGCTTATAGATGGGAGGCGCCGCCGCGCGGCCAACCAGAGGGCCAGGTGGCCGCCCGCTGAATGGCCGGCAGCAATCACCCGCCGCAGATCCAGCGGGTAGTCAGCAGCCAATCTGCGCAGATAATCGGCGCCGGCCCCTACATCTGCGAACGTGGCTGGCCAACCGCCGCCGTTGCCGACGCGGCGATACTCAAGATTCCAGACGGCAATGCCAAGGCCAGTCAAGGCCCGGCACAAAGATCCGAGCGGCGCAAGATCGTACATCGCGCGCCAACAGCCGCCATGAATCAGCACCACAACCGGATGGGGCCCCATCCCGGCCGGCAGATAGAGATCGCCGAACTGTGCACTGTCCGTGCCATATTGCACGCGCACTTCCGCAGCCGGCACCTGGCGC
>JACFMY010000117.1 GCA_019455155.1 Caldilineaceae bacterium | reverse complement strand
ACACGCTCATGAATGGACCCGACGTTGGTGTAGCTGTGCCTGTTCACGTTGTAGTCGATTTCCTCAAACAGCAGCTCGTCCAACAAGTCTAGTGCTCTGTCAATCGTCATTCTTTAGCCATTCGGTAGTAACGAATTTATTCGTCCTTCACCTGTCCACAGTGCTTGAAGTCGCCACTACCTAACCCGAGTTTCATGATTGACAGACCACTAGCCAAGCAAAAGGAATGACCCCGATCAACTGCAACCAGTTGATCGGGGTCACGTGGTTGGCCAGGCAGATCAGATTAGCCGGGCCACACGTCTACTTGGTGACCACTACTTGGTGACCACTACTTGGTGACCACGGGCAGATAGAGGAAGTTCGTGGCCTCACCTGCCTGCGGTGTCTCGCTCACCAGACTGAAGACCGTGAAGTGGTCAGCCTGGCAGTAGACCTTGTTGTTAGCTGGGTCAACCGTAGTCTGCACGGGCTTCCACTGGCCATCACTCTCTTCCAGATAGAGGCACTTGAGGTCGCCCTCGTTACCAGTCAAGCTGCCCTCGTCGTAGTCCATCTCCATGGTCCACGGCTGGTCAAACTGCGTCCGCGCGCTGCCGTCAGCGTTGAAGGCGTCCATTTCGAAGAAGCGCAGCGCTCGCTGGTGGCCGCCCAACGGCTTGTCGGGCTGTACCGAAGGATCGTAGAAGACCTTTACGTCGCCAGGAACCGCACCCGCCGGGAAGTTAATGCGGAAGCCGGTCTTGCTGTCGTCCAGGCTGCCGCCGCCCGGATTGATGTCCGTCGAGGCATGTTCTTCCTTGAGCGGGGTGCTTAGGGCGCCACCATAATTGGCCGTGAACTCCACAGGCTGATCCGGGTCGAAGACACTGCCATCACCCAGGATCTTGAGCTCGACCTGGCCGTTTACCACATGGCCGCGAGCGATCGGTTTGCCGTTCTGCAGCGCGGTGATGTCTGCACCTTCCCCTACATACTGGAAGCGCCAGCCGCTGGCAGTTCGCTCGAGCAGCTTGTACCACCTGGGCAGCACAATCCGGTACGGATAGCTGGTCCACATCTCCATGGTCGGGTCGCCAAAGACATGGTACAGGATGATCTCTGTGCTGGCGTCGCCGTTCGAAACGCTGCCCGCGGTCTGGGCAACGCCGACCTGGCTCACTACGTAGGACTTGGCATAGTTCAAGATGTCACCCAGGCGGCGGATAGATGTATTGCCGCCGGTAGCAGGCAACATGTCGGGCCAGGTCGCATCGATGAGGCCACGGGTGAGCGCGCTGTTGGGCCAGGTCGGGCTGACACGTGTGTCGCCGATGATACCCACAGCGCCGCCGTCCATGCGCAGCATCTGTTCTGCCCAGTAGGTGCCGCCAAAGGCCGTGCCATAGTTCCACACGTTGGCCGCCGGGTTGAGTGTCTCGTTGTCGAAGAGACCACTGGCGCAGTTGATGCTGTAAACCACGGGTGTCAGGCTGCCGTTGGTCAAGCTGCCCAGATCCCCCTGGTCGAAATCAGGGTCACCCCAGCCGTCCACCCACCCATGGTCACGGTGGATGACCAGGAAGCGGCCGGCGTTGATGGCGTTGACCACGTCATTGGTGTCACCGTCCCACGGGAACCCTGAGCCTGCGCGCAGGTCGGCAGGCAGCAACGCGCCGTTGTAATACCGGTTGGGTACTGTGCTGCGCGTCGCCGCGTTGTAGAAGCTCGCTTTGGCGGGGTCACTGTGGTAGGCGGTGCTGGTGGTGTAGATGCGCTCCACCGTGTAACCCTCGCTCTGCATCAGGTTACGCACCATCTCCGAGGTCTCTACGAAGCTGCGTGAAGCCGTACCATCCTGGACCACGTCAGGCCGGCAGCACTGGAAGTAGCTGGCAATAGAGGCATTGCGGTAGAAGCCCGTGTTGAAGGGCGGTGTCTTCTCGTAGCTGACGATCTTGTCGACGACAGCCTGGGCCTGCTTCAGCGAATCGACCGGGATGCGGCCGTACGCCAGGTCAGGCAGAATATCGGCATAGTCCATCAGGCTGTAGTCCAGGTCCGTGCCAGAGCTCTCGCCATACACCGACGCGCGGTAGAACGGGGCAATGTGCTCGGCGTCGCCCAGCAGCAACACGTACGACGGCCGCACCAGGCACTTTTGGAAGTAGTTGCGGATGGTATCGCGGATCGCCGTGTTGGTGGTGCCAGCGTCGCCCGGATCGTTCCCCGTTTCAATAACGAGCGTGGAGATGCCCTTGCTGACCTTCCAGGTGCGCAAGGTGTCGGCCGCGGGCCGGAACGCCGGGTCCGTAATGATCAGATACTCATAGCCAAAGCAGATGGGCTTGACAATGATCGGCGGATCCAGGTAGGCGCGCACCGCGGCGTAGTTGAGTACCTGCGCATAGATGGTATCGAAGCCGCGATCGAAGGGGTTGTTGGCGACGTCTTCGGGCAGGAAGCCCTTGCTGCCCCCCTCAAAGATGATCTCGAAGCTAACATTCTCATAGGTGCGCAACACGCCCTTGGCCGGGTTGTACTGGCCAGCCGCTATGCTCACCTGCCACAGCTCCACGTCACGCATGCGTCCCAGCGGCTGCAGCCCCACAACTTCCTGGGGATAGTCGGCATCGCTGCCATAGGCTTTCTCGTCCTTGGTAAAGGGCAGATCGTCGAAGTCCTTGGGGCCGAGTCCACCCTGGTCAGCCGGGGAAGGCTGGCTCGGATAGAGAATCACTGTGATCTCATCGCCAGGCTGCATCTTCAGGCCGCTGATCTGGGGCTTGGCGCCAGCCGGCACCGCCAGCATCCGCCGGTAGACAGGTACGTCCGGCTTGCCTGGCTCGCCGCCATTGGGATCGATGTCGGGCATCAGGAACTGGGAATACTTGACCCCGTCAGGCCCGGCAATGTCCACAAACTGGGGCTGCGGGAAGGCTATGTTCGCCTGGAACACTTCGTTGGTCGATTCGCCGATCTCCACACCGATGACCTCCTTGCCGCCAAAGAGCGGGCCGCTGGGACCGCTGCCGGCGTGGGGTGCGAAGTAGAGGTCGTCGATGGACTCGTTCAACAGCGTGTCGCCATAGTTCAAGGTCACCACCGCGATCCGGCCAGCCGGGTCGTACATGCCGATGAACTCCTTGAACTCCTCTGGCACAGGCGTATTCGTTACCTGGCAGATCACATTTCCAGCTGCATCGTAACCCACCATGGCGCCTGCCAGGTTGGCCGTCTCGCCATTGCCCATGTAGAAACCCACATGTGTTTTCGGCGAGTCGAACTGGAAGGTGAGGGGCTTGTTGGCGCTGGTCTCAGGCCAGACCGCGTCGTTGATGGCCACATTGGGCTTGGACAGTGACTTGGTGGGGTCCGCTGGCCGGTCCGCGTAGGTGATGACGCGCGTGTCTTTGCCGTTGTAGAAGCGTACGCCGTAGGCGCTGCGATAGTGGTCGCCTACCGTGGCCGCGTCGGGCAGGTCGTCGAAGTTGATGAGCGCGGGCGCAGGGATCTCCTCAGGCCGGTAGATCTCGTAGCAGCCCGGGCCCGTCGCGGCGCGCTTGGGCGCGCGGGCGTCCAGCGTTTCAGCCAGGCCGAGCGTTCCGGCCAGTTGCGCCGTTACATCCTGGGCCGGCTGCGTGGAGGCCAGTCCGAAGAAGAAGGAGCTATCGCCCTTGCCTGCGCTGGCGCCAACACAGACGGCCGGATCGAAGCCGAAGGTGATGGACGATCCGCTCTGGACAGCCGCCGCAGGTTTCACATTGCCCAGGCCACCCTGGGTGATGACAAAGACGTGGTCCGGGTTGGCGTCGCCGTTATAGTCCAATGGGGTTACCGCGCCAAAGTCTATGGTCATCGTGCTGACACAGGCGGCCGCGGTGATCCCAACTGCGTTGCGCAGGTCAATGCGATACAGATAGGCGTACAGACCGGCGCCAGAGGTCCCGGCTTCGCCTACCGGCCAGGTACGTGACTGCAGGAAGGCGTCGCCCGAAGCGCCAGGCGGTACAAAGTGGTCGGCCAGGTCGCTGACCGTGATTTTGCAGTCGGTATCGAAGATACAGTTGATGGCCGGCGCGCCCACCTCTACGATGGTGAGGGCGGCATCCGGCGCAGCGGCCGGGGCTGCTGCCGGTGCAGCCTGGACCGGCAGCACCGCGCTCAGGACAGCCGTCAAGACCATGGCCATCAGGACCACGGCCGACAGCGTGCGATGGATGCGGATGTTACGGAAGAAACGGGTAGACATGGCAACCTCCATTGTAGTTGTACAGCTTGGACTCAACCCTCAGCACATGCCTTGAGGCTTCGATGTTAGGGTTGTCACCAGCATAGGAGGAATCCGCGCCGCTGGCCGTGCCCTAGGGCGCAGCCACGGTGTGCGGTACTGCACGCGGGCCAGGCGCCGGTTTCGTCGTGGCCTGCCATGGAGCTGCGCGCACCGCCAATGCGTGGCGCTCCACTTCGACCACGCTCCCAGGTCAAGGAGCTGCCAATGCGGACGAGCATCCACCCGGGTCCGCTTGTTAATCCTTTGGTTTTACACTAGGTATTCGGCCACGTAGGCCAGGATGAGAGAAACTGCCAATGCGGACGAGCAGCCGCCTGGATCTGCTTGTTAAACTTTGGGCTTTATAGTAGGTATTCGGCTACGTAGACCAGGATGAGGATGTGCATGGTCTGGTCGACGACGATGCGCACAAAGATGCGGTCAGTCTGGTTAATCAGGCGACCCCACGTGCGTGCCAGGTCGAAGCCATCGATCAACCAGTGCGAGATATAGATGACAAGGCCAAAGTTGAGCATTTGGGAATAAGTGTAGGGGCCGGTGAAGAGCAGGGCACCCAGCATGATAACAGTGTAGACGAAGCAGTGGACGAGACAGGGGAGGCTCCACCACCGGCCATGTTTGTTGCGGGCCATCCAGTCATTTTGAAGCATCCAATCGCCGACGAAATGACCGACCAGCAGCCAGTTAAAGAGGATCATTATGTTCTTCGACGCTCCAGGGCGTGGAGTCAGGCAGGTTGCACACGCGGTGCAATTGGCTCATAATCCAGTCTAGCGCATGAGAACAGAATCAACAATAGTGGAATGCACAGACACGCTGTGCGCTACCGCACAGGAATCATGCGCTGGAGTGCACGGTCAGGAACAGGCGCAATGGGTATAGTGGGGAGGAATGCGTGCTCGACAGAACAACTGCACGGCGTGTAGCCATGTTAAAGGAAATGCCCATCTTTGCTGCGCTCTCGGAAAAAGAGCTGGTAACCATTACGGACGATCTGCGTCTAAAAGAATACGGCCGTGATGAGATCATCTTTCGCCAGGGTGACGAGAGCCGCGAGGTCTATTTCGTCCTCAAAGGCAAGGTGCGCATCTTCAAGATCAGCCCGTCGGGTAATGAGACATCGATTGCGATCTTTAGCACCAATGACGTCATTGGCGAGCTGGCTGCCATCGATCTCGAGCCGCGATCGGCTACGGCCAAGGCCATCAGCGCGGTTGCCATGCTCACCATGGCCCAGGAGCGCTTTCTCTATTACCTGGAAACCATGCCGCGCTTTGCACTGGGCCTGGCCCGGTTGCTCTCCAGCAAAGTACGCTGGACAGCTTCGTACGCAGAATCGATCGCTCAGTTTGATGCCGCAGGCCGGCTGCTACACATTATCCTGCTCAACAACGAGCGGTACGGGCAGGCCGTGACGCCCGGCAAGGAGTATGTCGTCGATATCGGCCTCAACCAGACCGACCTGGCGTCGATGATCGGCGCCCGCCGCGAGTGGGTCAACCGGATCCTGAACGACTGGAAGCGCCGCGGTCTGCTTGAGTTTGAGGGAGGGGCGATTCGTATCCTTGATCTGCCCCGCGTCGAGGCCGAACGCGACAGCCGGATCGAAGCAAATCAAAGCGACACAAGTTGGTAAGTTGGGTGCGAGGACTTGCAGTGCAGCGGCTCCTCGCCCCTGGGAGAGGAGACCATGCAACGCCTATTGTACCGTGCCATCCGCGCCGCTGCCTTCATCGTTCTCACCCTATCCCTGATTCCATCCGCGCCCCGTTCTGTCCATGCTACGCCGTCTGCCGCGGTCCCGGCTACCCCCGCGGCGCCCAACGAGCAGTCTCTACTCTTTCCTGCTCGTTTGGACACGACCCTGGACAATTACTTCGGCAAAACACCCGCCGGCGACGATGCGGCGCTGCAGGTGTCCTACGATATCGACAATACGGCCCAGCCGATCCGTGAACGCCGCGCCCTCGTCTTCTTCGACCTGTCCTCTATCCCAACGAGCGCCAAGATTATCAGCGCCACCCTGGAGCTCTACCTGGAAGCCCTGGTGGATCCGCAACCTATGACGGTGCAGATCGAGCAGGTCATCACGCCGTGGGACAACGCCACCACCTGGGATACACAACCTGATAGCAGCACCTGGGACCCCAACTGGCTCTTGCCAGCCACACCGGGGCAGTACATCACGCGCGACCTCACCGCGCTCGTGGAAGACTGGGTGAATGCTCCGGCCAACTCTCCCAATTACGGTGTACGTCTGTCTACATCCTCACGGCTTGACAAGGCCATATTCACCAGCGCCGAAGGCAAGAATCCCCCACAGCTGCGCGTCCTCTTCCAGCTGGCGCCCATTCGCGTTTGTAGCGGTGTCCCTGATCCCTGCACACCCAGCGTGGCAGCTGAGGTCTACGATACCAGAACCGGAGAGCGCTTCGTTTCCGACGGCGCCGGCCTGATCACACACAATGGCCAGATTGCACCGGGCGACTCCCTGTGGGCGCGCGCCTACCAGTCTACGCCTCGCCCCGGCCTGAATCTCTACTTCACTTCAGGTCCCCCGGTAGAGGTCAGCGAGGCCAACTATGAACAGTACAGTAGCGGTGCCACGGAGCTAAGGCTGGTCATCCAGCGAACCAATCCTCTGGCGCTGCAGGATCTCGTTGTTTCGTCCCAATGGCACGTACAAGCCGATGGGGCCAAGGCTGCCTGGCTAGAACAGAACATCCAGCGCGCCTCGGACTACCTCTATGACTTCACCGAAGGACAGTTCGCGCTGGGTACGGTGCGCGTGCGCCAATATTATGATGGCTGGGCCGGCGCCAATATCAAGCTGCATACCAGCAATACCTTCCACCCCAACGCCACCATTGGCGGCATCGTAGCGGACGAAACGCCGGACATTTCACCAACGATCCCCATCAGTTACACGCCAGGTAGCGTCTTCATCGGCTCATATTGGAACCGTTTTGGCTCCCCCCCAAACCAGGTCAACATTTACAAGGGAACGGTCGTGCCACCGGCCACCCTGGTCGACGACTGGGCCATCGCCCTGGCCCATGAGCTGGGCCACTATCTGCTCTTCCTCTTTGACACCTATACGGACGCCGATGGGCACAGCAATGAAGCCATTGCTGACCAGTGCACCGGCTCGGCCATGGGCAACGCCTATGCATCCGGCAATCACGCCTTTGTGTTCAATCAAAAGCATTGGGATACAGGATGTGCCGCGACCGAGGCCCACAGTGTGCTGCAAGGTCGCAACGAGTGGAGCACGATCAGTGGCTGGTACTCGTTTGCTTTTACGCCAACGATAGCGTCAGTCGACGTCTTCCCCCCTGTCCCCCTGGCCACGATTATCTTCGAGCCGCCGACGGTGCCGCTGCCGCCACTGGCAGCCAGCCAGCTATTCACGCTCACCTACCAGGCCGGCGAAACCACGTCCCCCGAGGCACGGGCTTTCCTGATCCGCGACAATGCCCGCGTCCTAGAGCAAGGCAAACCCCCAGCCGGGGGCACAACTGTCCAGTTGACCGACGCCCGGATCGGGGATCGTCTCTGCGTCTATGACATCAACGACCATGCCGCCGATTCACCTCGCCACCAGTTTGGCTGTGAGCTCATCTCCGCCGGTGATGACCAGCTCATCATGACGCGCAATACGGCATGGGCGCCAGAGATCGCCATGGTGCAGAGCGGGCCCAACCAGCTTTCCGTGGTGGTTACGCAATCCGTTCCCGTTGAAGCCGTTATGAAGGCGCGCCTCTTCCCCGAGCACGACACGGCGCTGGGTGAGGTGGTCCTGGCGCGTGACGGTGACCTCTGGTCCGGCGTCTTCAATTTGCCAGTACCTGTGCCGCCAGCCTATCTCCAGTTGTGGGTCGAGGAACTGCCCTCGGCGCCGGCGACCCGCCGCGAGACCATTGTCGATCGCGGCACAGGAGGCAGCGGCGCGTTTGGGCCGGCACGGCTACACAGCGGCGTGCTGGTTGTCTCGTCGGACGGCAACGCGAGCTACCAGAGCGGTACGCCCATTTTCCTGGAGCCCGGCCAGTCAATTGCCTGGCAGAGTATGCCCGGTACGCCGCAGCTGCCGCCCGGCACGTTGATCTCAGGCCAGTCCTATCGCCTTGACGCCAATCCGGCTTCTCTGGTTGCAGGGGGTACGGTGAGTATTCAATACGAGGATGAGTTCGGCCTGGTCCAGGCAGCCGGCGTTGCTGCAGCTACGCCCGCCATTCACTTCTGGGATGGCGTGCAATGGACGCCATTGGCCACGACCATTACGACGCCCACCAACGCCACGGACGGCGTCCAGCTGGCCACCGCGCCCAGTGCCGGCGTGGGCGTCTACGCTGTGCTCCTGGCGCAGGAGAATCGCACCTACTTGCCGGTGATTTCCCGTTAGCCCGCGAGGCTGGCGGACTGGGGCTTCCCCTGTGGGACGTTACATCCCTCAGAGGAAGCCCCTACCAAGGAAGGGCAAGTGCTTCGAAGCCGTCCTAGCTGTCTGACTCCGCTTCCAATCGCCTGATCCGCGCCGCAATCTCGCGGTGCAGGGCGACGTTTTCCAGATAAGAGCGACGCATGCTGCCATCAGAGATGCGCTCTGCGCGTTCGTTGAGCAGCTGGTGGGCGCACATGTATGCGTGCCTGGCCGTGTCCGGCTCGCCCAGGGCATCCAACACCTGCCCGCACATGAAGTAGTCCCGCTGGGGAAAGTCCGGCCCCTGGCCTCCACAGCCGTCGAGGATCTCAAGGCAGCGCTGCACCGACCGCGCCGCGTCCCGTGCCTCATCGCTGAGCCACTGCGCGGTTGCCAGGGTCGCCAGCACCGAGGTGGTGGACATTGGCTCCTCCAACATGGTGAAGAGAGCCAGGGAATCGGCCGCATGCGTGGCAGCCAGCTGGACTGCTCCCGCGTGTAACTCCGCCAAAGCCAGATCACCCAGATAGATGGCCTCCAGATTGACATCCCCCTGCGCTCTAGCCAATGCCAACCCATCGCTCAAGGTGGAGCAGGCCGCGGCCAATGCACCGCTGTCGCGTTGGGCCTGACCCAGATTGCAGCGTAGATATGCCTCGCCAATCTCGCTGCCCATCTGCCGGCTCAGTTCCAGGCCGCGTTCCAGGTGGGCCAGGGCCCGGTCATATGCCCCCACCGCGGTGTAGAGAATGCCCAGCTCGTTCAAGACGAGCATTTCTTCCCACCGGTTACGGAGCCCCTGCTGGATCTGGCGTGCCTGGAGCAACAGCCCTTCTACCTGGCTATAATCGCCCAGATAGCCGAAGGTTTGGGCCATGCTCATCAGGCTCGTACCGACGCCAGCGCGGTCGCCGATTATCTCGCGGATCTCAAGCGCGGCCCGAAAATAGGCCGCAGCCTGACTGAAATGGCGCTGGAGGTTGGCCACCGCGCCCAAGGCATTGAGCGCGCGTGCTTCATGCTGCCGGTTTCCCAGTTGGCGATTGGTGGCCAGATCAGCTTCGAACAGGCGTCGGGCATCGTCGAACTGGCCTTGCTGGCGCTTGACCAGACCAAGACCGTAGCGCGCCTCGCTTTCCACGTCCTGAAGATCGTGTTGGCCCTGCACAATAGCCAGCGCCGTATCGTAGGCCCGGGCCGCGGCGCCGTAATCACCTTGACGCCACGCGATCAGACCTGCGCGAGCGTAGCAGCGGCCCGTACTGCGTACGTCGTTGAACTCTGAAGCCAGTTTCTTCGCCTGGTCAAGCCAATATTGCGCTTGGTCGTAGTCCCCTACTGCCTCATAATACTCGCTCCACAGCCGGGCCACCTCCAGCTGGATCTCCGCCCGATCCTCTCCTATCTGCTCCAGGATGAGCAGTGTCGCCTCTTCTTGCAGGCGCCGGCCCAGGATATGGAGCACCTCAACTTTCCCCTTTAGCCATGTCCAGCGTGCTTCCAGGGCCAGGGCGCGTTCGAAATAGGCCAGGGCCGTCTCGTTCGCAAAGTCCCGCTTCGCGCGCCAGGCAGACGCGTCCAGATAGGTGATGGCGCGGGCGCGGGTGTCAGGCTGGACCAGATCGCTGTGCCCAAAATGATAGGCGAGCCGCTCGATAGCCTGGGGCTGCTGCCGCTCCAACGCGTGCGCGACGGCCAGGTGCAGCTCCTGCTGCTGTGATTCCAGCAGCGTATGGTAGACGGCCTCTTGAGTGATGTTATGCTTGAAGATATAAATGACCTGTGGCAGCTGTGCCTCGATCCGGGCAAAGTCCCGGAGCTGGAAGATCTCGAAGTGGCTCTCCAACAGGCTGGCCGGCGGCGCCAGCGGGTGCGCAGCCGCCAGCAGATCGTGTTCAAAGGTGCGGCCGATGACGCTGGCCACCTTGAGCGTGAGCTTGGCGTCATCTGGCAGACGGTCCAGCCGCGAAAGCACCATACCATGCACGGTCTCCGGTAGACCCAGCTCGACTTCTGTCAGGGGCGCCGTACCCTTGAGTTGCCAACCACTTTCGGAGCGTTCCAGCAGCTTCGCCTCCCGCAGAGCCTGCATGACCGGCCGCGCCAGGGCCCAACCGTGCTCGTTCTGTTCCAGCCGCCCGCTTTCGCGCAGGGCATCGACCAACTCCTCGATGAAGAAGGGATTTCCCTGTGTCTGCGTATAGATGACCGCCTGGGCTAACGGGTCGACCGCCCCTCGCAGGCGATCGGTGATCAGCGCGGCCGCGCCTGCCTGGTCCAACTCGCCCAACACCAACTGCGTCTGGTCTGGCAGATCGGCCAGCTGGCTGAAAAAGGTCTCTTGCTCACGCTGGGGTGGGCGATGGAGAAGGAGCAAGAGCACAGGCGCCTCAGTTATCAGGCGCGCCAGGGCCAGGACTATGCCTTGGGCCGCCTCATCGAGCCAGTGCACGTCCTCCAACATGAGCAGCAGGGGCTGGCGCCATGCACGGTGCTGCACCAGCTCTACGACCAGGTTTGCCAGCGCTTCCTGGCGCAGGCGGGCATCTAGTGCGGCTGTCGTCGCGTTATCTGGAATGGGCAGACCCAGGAGATCGCCCAACAACGGGGCGCGCACAGCCCAGTCAGGATCTATGGCCAAAAGTGCCTGCTCCACCGCAGCAGCCTGATCTGAGGCCCGGATGCTGCCCTGATCCAATCCCAACAACATGCGCACCGGCTCACGCAGCGCCGCGTACGCTTCCTGCCCGGCGCTCTGGCAGGCTCCGAGGAACACTGTCAGGCCGCGGCCCGCGGCCTGACGCGCAAAGTGGACGGCCAGGTGACTCTTGCCCGTGCCGGCCTCCCCTTCCAGACGTGCGACCTGTCCCTGGCCCGCTAGTACCCGCTCGAGGAGAGCCGACAGCTGCGATAATTCATGGTCGCGACCCGCAGGCGCGCCAGCATAGAGCGCTGCCAGGTAGTCTAGTGTAGGTGATCGCGCGCCCACAACGGCATAGATGGCCTGCGGCGTGGACTTCCCCTTCAAGCGCCGGCTACCCAACGCTTCCAGCATGTAGCGCTCCCCGACTAGCTCGGCTGCTCGCTGGCTCAACACGATCTGCCCGTTGCCAGCCTCGGCCATGAGCCGCGCCGCCATATTCGTCTCGTCGCCAAGCACGCCATAAGTATGCCTGCCGGAGCTGCCGTATGCGCCGGTGCGCATCATGCCCTGGCTAATGCCGATCTGCACGCCGGTGATATAGGACAGCTCCGCCGGTGGCCTACGCAGCTCCAGCGCAGCAGCCACGGCGCGTTCTGTGTCGTCGTCATGGGCAATGGGTGCGCCGAAGGCCGCGTATAGGTAGCTGCCCTTGTCGCCGGTTGTGAGCTGAATCAGGGAGGCTTCATACCGTTCGATGATGCGTTGCACCCAGTGGATATAGGCGTCAAGCCTGGCGCCAGCCGCATCATCAAGCTCAAAGTCGAGCCCAGTGAAGCGCAGAAAGAGCGCAGTCGCCGGGCGCAGCTCCGCCAAAAACCGTTCTTCGCCGCTACGCAACCGGGACCACACACCGGGCAGCAGCCACTGTTGCACAGCTGTGCCACTTAGCAGTGCGGGCGCGGCTACCATTGTTGCGGGCAAGCCTGCCTGTAGCTCTGGACCGGGCTCGAGCACAGCCACGGCGCGCCCATTTGACCGCCGCCATGTGGTGACCGAGACGAGCCCGTCCAGCAGCATCGCGCTCTCTTCGTCGCACACCAACTCGCCCTGTTCTGCCACATGCTCCGCGGCAGCCATCCGTTCCAGCGGGGCGCCAGCCAGGACATCGATCACCTGGATCGTGGGATCGCCGACCAGAAAGCGGCGGACCGTGCCGCTTGCCAGGGCCGTCTTGATCGCCAGGGAGGCTGTCGCGCCAGGCGCCACGTTGTAACGGGCAAAGCGGGGCATGGCCTGCTGCATGGCAACGGCCGCGGCGGCCGCACGGCGTGCAGCCCCTGCCGGGTCTCCGGCGTCCGGCCCACCCTCCTGCCCCTCAGCATCGAACCAACAGGTGATGGCGTCACCTGAAAAGCCAATGACGCTGCCGCCGTGGCGATCTACGGGGTCGATGATCGCCTGGTAAACTTCGTTAAGGCTGCGCGTCAAAAGCTCGGCACCGCGGTTGGGCCCGAAACGTTGTGCCAGGGTCTCGGTCAAGGGGGTAAAGCCCGCGATGTCTGTAAAGAGGACAGTGCCGTGGGCGCGCGCCGGAAGCGCTTGCCCCGCTGCCAGCGCGCGACGCCGGTCGGCAGGGATATACGTGTTGGCCAGATCCATAGCTATATTATAAGCGCTAAGCAGCGCCGCGTCAGCCGCCGCGGTGCCGATCTCTAACCTGGGATTCACCCATTCCGGGCAACTGCAACGGCTGGATCAGTGGCGCGGAGGGCCAATCGCGCCGGCTTCCCGCAGCGCAGCAAGCCTTGTCTCGTCGTAGCCGAGAAGCTCGCGTAACACTTCGTCGGTGTGGTATCCCAGTGGCGGCGGTGCCAGCCGCACCGTGGCTGGCGTCCGTGAGAGCTTGGCCGCCGGGCCCAAGATCTTTATCCGGCCCGCCGTCGGGTGGTCCACCTCCTGTACGAGGCCACGGCTTTGCACCTGAGGATCCTCGATGGCAGCCCGTACATCGTTGATGGGACCAGCCGGTATGCCGAGTGGCACCAGTCGCTCGAGCCACTCGCCTGTCGCGCGGGTGCGGAGGACTTCCTGGAGCAGGGGAATGAGCGTTCTACGATTGGTGACCCGGTCCGCATTCGTCACATAGCGTGGGTCGGTAGCCAGATCCACGCAGCCCAAGACTCCACAGAGCTTGCGGAATTGGTCGTCGGACCCTACGCCGATCGCGATATGGCCGTCGCGGGTCGGAAAGGTTTCATAGGGCACGATGCTGGGGTGGGCGTTGCCGTGACGCATGGGTGTCTCGCCCGTTGCCAGGTAGTTTTGCGCGACATTGGCCAGCCACGAGATCTGTGAGTCAAGCAAGGCCACATCGATGTATTGTCCCTGGCCGCTGTGGCCTCGTTCGTGTAGCGCGGCCAGAATTGCCGTCGCAGCATAGAGGCCCGCGGTAATGTCCACAATGGCCACGCCGACCTTGTAGGGTTCACCCTGTTCCGGACCCGTTATCGACATGATCCCCCCCTGGGCCTGGATGATGAAATCGTAGCCGGCCCGCTCCCGGTAGGGGCCATCTTGCCCGTAGCCGGTAATGGAGCAGTAGACCAGCCGCGGGTTGCGCGCGGACAGCGTCGCATAGTCGACGCCCAGGCGGGCCGCACCGCCCGTGCGGAAATTCTCGATCACCACGTCGGCGTGCTGGGCCAGCTGGAGGATGATCTCTCTGCCGGCCGCGGTCTTCAGATCGACGGCGATGCTACGCTTGTTGCGGTTGGCGGAGAGAAAGTAGGCGCTCTCAATGCCAACCCAGGGCGGTCCCCAGGCACGTGTACCATCCCCGCGGCCGGGCTCCTCGACCTTGATCACGTCGGCGCCATAGTCAGCCAACAACATGGAACAGTAGGGGCCGGCAAGGATCCGGGAAAGGTCGAGCACACGCACGTCGGAAAGGGCCAGCGGCGCCATCGTTCACCCTTCATCTAGTGCCATCATCAGCCCTGCCAGCAAGGCTGTGCGGGGAATGATGCTATCGAGCTCGACATATTCGTCGGGGCTATGGTCAAGCCCACCGATGGGGCCCAGGCCATCGAGGACGGGAATGCCCTCGGCCGCCACATAGCTGGCGTCGGACGCGCCGCCAGTACTGGCACCCTTGACGGCAAAGCCGAGTTCGCCAGCAATTCGTTGGGCCGTCTCCTCCAGCGCCACCACGGCCGGCGTGCGCTCCATGGCGGGCATGGCTGTCTCCAGATCCACTTCCATGCTGGCCACCGCGCCGGGCAGCACTTCCTGCTGCAGCTGGGCGCGGATGGCGTCCAGCAGGTGCACGAGGTCGGCATCGCGCCAGGCGCGCAGGTCAAGCTCGGCGTGTGCGTGCTCAGCAACCACGTTGGGCTGCGTGCCGCCCTCGATCCGGCCAATGTTCACCGTAACCCCTGGCTGTAGACCGTTTAGCCCAGCGATGGCGCGCAGGTGATGAAGCAGGGCCAGGATGGCGTTGCGCCCTTTCTCCGGCTCGACGCCGGCATGGGCCGCGTGCCCCTGCACGCGAATCGTGCACCAGACCGCGGTCTTGCGCGCCGTGACGATATCCCCGTTGGCGCGCGCCGCCTCCAAAGTAAAGGCTACATCCGACTCGCGCGCGGTGCGGCGAATAAGGGGCAGCGAGCAACGTTCGTGGATTTCTTCGTCGCTGACGCAGAGAAAATTGATCGCCCCATAGCGGTCAAGACCTGCCGCGTCGAGCGCGGCCACGGCATAGAGTCCCGTGAGCAAACCGGCCTTCATGTCACAGGCGCCAGGCGCGAGAATACGGTTGTCCTTGATGGTCATCGGCCGCGCCGCGGCTGTTCCCACGGGGAACACCGTGTCGGCATGGCCCAGCAGCATAATCCGCTTTTTGCCGCGGCCCTTGCGGGTGGCCAGCAGGTTGTCGCCCAGCTGGGGCTGGGCTTCACGGTCGACGACGAAACCCAGATTGGCCAGTCTCTGCTGCAGCCAGTCCTGTACTGCGTCAACACCAGCTTTATGAAGCGTGCCGGCCTCCATAGCAGTTAGGCTGCGTAGATCGTCCAGGTATTCGTCCAGGTGTTCTTTGAGGTAGGAGACGATAAGCGTTAGCATAGCCCCATTCTACTTCGGGAAGGCGTGACGCCCCAACTATCTACTGGTCGGGCGCCCGTGTTGGCTTCTAAATGGGGTTAATTCCTGCTATCAACCGCCGTTAGTGCCATCTTTCACACGTTGCGCGGCTCCATGGGCCGAAAGCAGCTGGATTTGACCCTTGAAATGGGCCCGCGGCCATGTTAGGGTAAGCCCCGGCTAGCAGTGGGTCGTTAGTGGACGTCTTTGCCATCCCGCTGGCGTGTGCGTGCCAGGCGTTGGCGAATTGACCAATAGAATATGCGAGGAGCTTCATCAATGGATTCATTGCGTATCAGTAGGGTTGTCATACTGTTGTTGCTGGTGGCCATGCTGGCCACAGCCTGCCAAACTGTTGTTCCCTCACCTGCCGGCGCGGACCAACCAGCTGGCGCGCCTGACCGCTTGGTCATCTATTCAGGGCGGAGCGAGAACCTGGTGGGGCCGCTGATTGACAAGTTCGAGGCCGAAACCGGCATCGATGTCGAGGTGCGCTATGGCAGCACCGCGGAAATGGCCGCCACGATCCTGGAAGAGGGTGATAATTCACCGGCGGACGTTTACTTTGCCCAGGATGCAGGCGGGTTGGGTGCCGTAGCCGCGGCCGGACGCCTGATCCAGCTGCCCGACGAGATCCTGAACCGGGTCGATGCCCGCTTCC
>JACFMY010000116.1 GCA_019455155.1 Caldilineaceae bacterium | reverse complement strand
CCCAATTCCTTTCTTAGCGGTTGGCCGCATACCGCTGCCTGGTGACAATGTGGCGATTGCTACACGTACACTCGCTGCTGGGACCCGCATCGCCTATGGCGGCGCGGAGCTGGCACTGGACCACACCGTCCTCGAAGGCCACCGCTTCGCCGTTGAGGCTGTGCGTGCCGGGGAACAGCTCTTTTCGTGGCAGCTGCCCTTTGGTGTGGCATTGCGCGACATTGCTCCCGGCGACTACATTGCCAACGCCGAGATGCTGGAAGCCCTGCACGGACGATCTGTCGAACTAGACTTACCGGCCACGCCAAACTTCGCCGACCTGATGGAGCCGTACCAGCTGGATCTGGCAGCCTTTGAACCCGCCGAGCAGGTGGAGCGCTATGCCGGCGACCTGACCTTTCAAGGCTACCGGCGGCCCGATAACCGGGGCGTGGGCACGCGCAACATGATCGTGCTGCTGGGCACATCATCCCGCACCGCCGGCTTTGTCCGGCAGCTGGAACAAAGACTGGCACACCTGCAGGCGGACTACCCCAACATCGACGGTATTGTGGCCGTGGCCCATACGGAAGGGGATCACACAGAGCCAAACAATCGGGACTTTGTCCTGCGGACGTTGGCAGGTTTCATGGTTCACCCCAATGTCGGCGCGGTGCTGGCAGTCGATTACGGCGCGGAGCCGATCAACAATGCGACCCTCCAGGCGTTTATGGCCGCCAACGGCTACCAGCTGGAGCAGGTGCCCCACCACTTCCTCACCATCAGCGGCGGTTTTCTGGCCACCCTAGAACGGGCTGAAGCGATCGTGCACACATGGCTGGAGCCAGTCAACGAGATTGGTCGCACCACTGAATCGGCCGCCGATCTCAAGATTGCTCTTCAGTGTGGCGGTTCCGATGCCTTTTCTGGCGTTTCGGGGAATCCGCTGGCCTCGTGGGTGGCCAAGGAGATCATTGGCTATGGTGGCAGCGCGAATCTGGCCGAGACCGATGAGCTGATTGGGGCGGAACCCTATGTATTGCAGAAGGTGAGCGATGCAGCAACCGCCCAGCGTTTTCTCGAGATAGTGGAGAGCTTCAAGGCGAGGGTCGCATGGCACGGCAGCTCAGCCGCGGGCAACCCGTCAGGTGGCAACAAGTTCCGCGGCCTCTATAACATCGCGCTCAAATCAATCGGCGCCGCGCGCAAGCGCCATCCGGACGTGCGTCTTGATTATGTCATCCCCTACGCCGAACGAATGCAGGAACCGGGCTTCTACTTCATGGACAGCCCCGGCAATGACCTCGAGAGCATTGCCGGTCAGGTGGCGGCTGGCTGCAATCTGATCTTCTTCACGACGGGTAACGGTTCCATTACGAATTTCCCCTTCGTGCCGACCATCAAGATCGTCACGACAAGCCGGCGCTACGATCTGCTGCGCCACGAAATGGATGTCAACGCTGGACGCTACCTGGATGGCGAATCCATGGACGCGGTCGGCCATGACACCCTGGAGCTGGCAGTCGCGGTCGCGTCAGGACAACGAACCACTGGTGAGCTGGCTGGCCACGCCCAGGTCCAGCTTTGGCGCAATTGGCGGCAACGCGACGCCAGCCGCTTGGAGGCGTTACAGCTTGCGTCCCCGCCCGACGGACGCAGCCTACCCATTATTGCCACGAATGCGCCTCGCCTCACTGCCCGCCTGGAGATGCATCGCAAAAAAGGCGCCTTCTGCTCAGGCCAGGTCGGATTGATTCTACCCACCAGCCTCTGCGCGGGCCAGGTTGCGCAGATCGCGGCGCAGCGTCTCAACGCCAGGCAGTTGGGACAAGCACAAGGTATCGAGCGGTTCGTAGCCCTCGCCCACACCGAAGGCTGCGGCGTATCCGGCGAAGCGGAAAAGCTATATATCCGCGCGTTGCTGGGCTATCTGCAACATCCTCTCGCGGCCCATGTGCTGCTCATGGAACATGGCTGTGAGAAGACACATAACGACTACATCCGCCATGCACTGGAAGCCATAAACGGCGACGCCGCGCGCTACGGTTGGGCCAGTATTCAATTGGATGGTGGCATCGAAGCCGTCCTGGCCAAAACGGAGGCGTGGTTTGCCAGCCAGCTTGCGCCCACGACCCCGCGTGAAGCCGCCGGCATCGGCGCCATCCGCCTGGGATTGCACGCGTCGGGTCCCGTCAGCGATGCAGCTGCCCGCGCGCTGGCACAGCTATGCACAGCCGTCGTACACGAGGGCGGCACGCTAGTCGTGGCCGAGAATGCAGCAGTGCTTTCATCAGCGTCTTTCTGTGCGGAGACCGTCGGCGCGCGGACCGTGTTGCCGACATTGGCCTATGGCCAGGCCCTGGCCAGCGCGCGGGACAGGACCGGTTTCCATGTCATGGAGGCGCCCACCAGCCACTGGACCGAAACTGTGACAGGGCTCGCTGCCACGGGCGTAGAGGTGGTGATAGGGTACACGGGCAGCGAACCCCAAACAGGGCATCCGCTGGTGCCTCTCGTGCAAGTGAGTGCAGAAGCGAGCGTGCTGCAACGTTACGCCGCTGACATGGACCTGGTGCTGGACGGGAATGAGGAGAATTGGGGACAGAGGATGCTTGACCAAGTGGCCGATGTACTTTCCCGGCGGGCGGCGCCCAAGGCAAGCCAGCAGGGCAACATCGATTTCCAGTTTACACGCGGACTGCTGGGAGTTTCCCTGTGAGCCGTAACGATTGCGTGACCGTCAGCGGCGTCCTCCAATGTCTGCGCCAGGGTGGTGGGTTCCTGCGTGACCCTGAGCTCTCCTTTCAGGCGGGCCCCAATGACACTTGGATATCCACCAAGCTCATCAAGCAATTTGGGTTGGTTGAGGGCGCCGTGGTGACCGGTGAAGCGCACGGCGGGAAAAAAGGGCCGCAATTGGCCTCCGTGCAGAGCATCTGTGGCCTGCCGCCGGAGCAGTTCCGATCCCGCACGCCGTTCGAGCGCCTGGTGGCGATCGACCCCAACGATCGCTTTCATCTGGGCGCAGGCGGTAATGTCTCCATGCGCGTGGTGGAGCTGATCGCGCCCATTGGAAGAGGCACGCGAGGTCTCATCGTCGCGCCGCCGAAATCAGGTAAGACCATCCTGCTGGAACAGCTCGCAAACGCCATCCATGCTGGCGAGCCCGACACGCGCATCGTCATGTTGCTGATCGACGAACGTCCAGAGGAGGTAACCCACTTTCGACGCAACGTCAAGGCCGAGGTGCTGGCTAGCTCCAACGACCAGAGCCTGGCTGCACATGTGAATCTGGCCGAGCTAACCATGGCCCATATTCGTTGTGAGCTGGAATGTGGCCGCCATATCGTTGTGCTCATTGACAGCATCACACGCATGACGCGGGCCTTCAACCTGGCCAGCACAGGCGCCAATCGCACCTTATCGGGCGGCATCGATGCCAAGGCGTTGGAGATTCCCCGGCGTTTCTTTGGCCTGGCACGCAACATCGAGCATGGGGGCTCGGTAACGGTCATTGCCACGGCCCTTATCGAAACGGGTTCACGTATGGACGATCTGATCTTCGAAGAATTCAAAAGCACAGGCAACAGTGAGCTCGTGCTGGACCGTACGCTCGCCGAGGCACGCGTCTTCCCCGCTATCAATATCACCGCCAGCGGCACGCGCAAGGAAGAACTGCTCTACGACGAGGCACAGCTGCGTAAGCTGGCGCTGTTGCGCCGGGCCCTGGCTGGGCGCGATGCCAAGTCTTCCTTGCTGGGCCTGCTCAATCTATTGGCCAAGACAGAGACCAACGACGAGCTGTTACGCCGGCTGAAAGCGAAGCGCTAGGTCCGCGCGGGAACCATTCTAAAGGGAGAGCACAGGGCCCTATTTCACCTTATTTCACCTTTTGGAAGGTGATCTCGTAGGAGAAGTGCACGGCCTGAATGGGCCAGGCACAGTTGACCTCTAGCGTCGGACACACGGCGTATTCGTAGTCAAGCCCACCCAGTTTACCCACAATGTCAGGCAGATGAGGAAAGGCGAGCCCCATTTGGTTGGAGATCTGGCTCGTCACGGGGCCCGATGGATCTGAAGCCACTGCCAGCTTGAAAGGCTCCCAGTACATGGTGATCTCCGCCTTACCGGGTCCCTTGCCACCGGTTTCTACCTCTCCCTTTTCACCGACCAGGTTCTTCACCACCGCACCGTCCACGCCGTGGCCGTTCTGGTCCAGAACCGTTACAAAGATGTGATGCTGCGCGCTGCTGTCACGAATCCCACCGTTGTTCTCGCCTAGCCCCAAGACTTTGAAGTGCACGATCTGGTATTGCGCGTTGGGGTCGAAATATCCCTCGCTCGATGCGCCCGGGTCCGGAGGCGGGGCAGCGACGGCCGGCTCGCCCGGCGCTTCAGCCGGTGCGTCGACTGCAACCGGCGTCGAGGCCGGCACGATTTCCGACGCGGGTGCTGGCTCCGCGGGCAGGTCTGTGGCGACAGGGACGGTGCTGGCATTTTCCGCGACCGCGAGGTCACTGAAGACCCAGCCTGACTGCCCATCGATCCAGCTGATCTGCCACCAGTCGCCACCTGGGCTTTTGGCCGTAATTGGAAAGCTCTCTCCCTGGCGCACAGTCGCGACGACCTCATAGTCCACCGAGGGCCCGCTGCGCAGGTTTACGATGTCGCCTGTGATCCTGAGTTTTGGTTCGGGCAGCGGCGTAGCCGTGGGTACGGGCTCCGGGGTAGGCGCGGGCGCATCAGCTGTCGTCACACCGGTGGCCGGCGTCTCCGCAACGACTGCGGCCGGCGTCGCCTCACGCACAACCGCATCAGCAGTGGGCGTGAAAGTTGGCAGAGGCGTGCGGGTTGGCAGCGGTGTCGGAGCAGTGCTGGCCGCGCCAAACAGGCCACAGCCCGCCAGCAGCATGGCTGCCAGCAGCAGCGTCGGGATCAGAATTCGCGATGTGGGTAGGCTAGCAGCGCGTATCCGCGCGTAAGTCGTTCTCATTGGGATTTTATTGAGGCGACTGCGCGCCAAAGCGCGCAATGATGCGTGCCGTGTGGCGCACGCCCTTGATCAGATCGTCGACGCGGATATTCTCATTGGGCGCATGGATCTGTGAGCCTGGATAGCCCACGCCCGCAGTGACAACGGGCACCTCTAGTGCCTCGACAAACGCGTGCGCCGGCCCCGACCCGCCCGACATGGGCACGACACGCTGTGGCTGCCCATATACATCGCGGGCAGCTTCGACTACCATCTGGACGAAAGGATCGTCCACCGGAGTGCGGGCTGGCTTTTCGCTACCCAAGACGGTGACAGCCACGTCCGCAAAGCCCGCGTCATCCAGATGGCGGCGCAGCTTGCGAAAAATGTCGGCCGGATCCTGGTTGGGCACCAGGCGAAAATCCATCTTGGCCGTCGCCTGTGCCGGCATGATGGTCTTGGCGCCAGGGCCCTGATAGCCTGCAGTCAGGCCACAGATTGTGCAGGAAGGAGAGAAGATCGCGGCGCGCTGAAAGTCGATCCCGTCGGCCATATCGTTTAACATGCCGCGTAGCCCGTAGGCCGCGCGGTGCCGTTCTGTGACCGCGGGCAACTGTGCCAGGGCGTCAAGGTCCGCGGGCGTGGGCGGCACGACATCGTCGTAGAAGCCTGGAATCAATACACGTTCACTGCTGTCTTTTAGCGAGGTCAGAGCCCAGGTCAGGCGCCAGGCAGCATTGGGGAAGATCGTGCCGCCAATGCCCGAGTGCGCGTCCAGGTTGGCGGTCTGCACGGAAAACTGCACATAGAGCAGTCCTCGGAAGCCAAGATAATTCATGGACGCGCCGTCGTAATCAACATCGCCAAACTCCCAGAGACAGCCATCGGCGCGTAAGATGTCGCGGTGCTTCTCGACGAACGCGGGAAGATTCGGGCTGCCGATCTCCTCTTCTCCTTCGATCACAAACTTGATCTCGCACGGCAAGTCGCCGTAGACCGCACGTACAGCGTCAATCGCTGCCAGCCGGCAGACAATGTGCCCTTTGTCGTCCATGACGCCCCTGGCGTACAGGCGGCCGTCCCGGAGTGTTGGCTCAAAGGGCGGGCTAAGCCAGGCGTCCATGGGATCCTCTGGCTGGACGTCATAGTGGTTGTACAGGAGCAACGTGTGCGGTTGCGGCGCCGGACTGCGCCCAACGATCACAGGGTAACCGCCTGTTTCATACACATCTACAGCCAGCCCGCGCGCCCGCAGCGCGTCGCTGGCCAGGGTGACCATAGCCGCGATTCCTTCTCCCCGCGCCGATACACTGGGTTGTGCACAGAAGCGAACCAACTCTTCGATGATCTCTGTACGATGGGCGTCGATGTAGGCGTCGAGCGCCTGTTCTTGCTCATTCATGAAGCGATTCTCTTACCGGTGAGTCCAGGCTTATTGGATTGCACGGCAGCGCGGCGCCGCGATAGTGCACCATGCAGCAGCCAGGAGGCAGCCTATAGCAACCAACGCGGAACTGTCAAAAGTGTGTGTCCGCGGGACATACCTATGTCTGACAAGGAACCGGCGACATGCTACACTACATGGTATGTTGTCTCAAAAACCTTTTTGGGCTGTGACGTATCTGGCAAGCGCGGGATCTGGTTGCCAATCCTTTTGAGTTCTGAACGGTGTAGCGGCTGCTCCTGCGCGCTGCCGCTTGACGGCGTGACCATGCGTACGGGCATCTCCCGGCGCTTAACAAAACATAGGAACTTTGAAAATGCTCATCAAACAACCTCGTGAATTCTTGCGGCAGGTGTACAATCAACGCTACGCCATGCCAGCCTTCAACGTCTGCAACATGGAGATGGCCAAGGCAGTGATTGAGGCGGCCGTCGCCGAGCGCGCACCAGTCATCGTTCAGACCTATCCTGGTGACCTGGAACACGCGGCGTTTGGCGAAGGGCTCGGCCCGTTGCCCGTCCTCATCCAGGCCATGGCCCTTGAGGCGCCCGTACCGGTGATCCTGCACCTGGACCACGGGCCCGGGTTGGAGTTCAACCTGCGCTGTCTCCGTGCCGGCTATAACTCCGTTATGTATGACGGCCACGAGCTGCCTTTGGAGGATGCAATCGCCGAAACGGCTACCATCGCCCGGGCCGCGCACGCGCTCAATGCCTCCGTGGAAGGCGAGCTGGGTACCTTTGGTGGGGGCCAGGGCAGCCACGAGTTTTCGCGCCCTGAGGAAGTGCCTCTCATGTTCGAGCAGGGCCAGGTCGACATGCTGGCCGTCTCGGTCGGCTCAGAGCACGGCCACGCCAGCCGCCTGCATATCGATCTCCTCCAGGCCATCGCTGAGAAGGCCCAGGGCCCGTTGGTCCTTCATGGCGGCAGCGGCATTCATGAAGATGATGTGCGTGCCGCGGTCGAGTTGGGTGTGGTGAAGATCAACATCGGCGCCGCCCTCTCCCGCGCCTGGTGCCAGGGTAGCCGCGAGGCGCTGGAGGCCGGTGAGGACCACTATGGTGTGCTCAAGCAGGCGCGGCAGCGAGTTCGTGAGGTCGCGCAGCACCGGCTGCAGCTGATGGGAGCCAGCGGCCGAGCATAGTCTGCTCCTTTAGTCTGCTCCTTTAGTCTGCTCTTGAAGACATTGAGCAGGATCCGCAACCCTTGCCCCAGTTTTGACGCTGGGGAATTGGACTGTCCTTCAAGGCGGCGGCCGGAGTGACCGGCCGCCGCCTCGCTCGTCCATCCCCGGGACTTGCCAGCTGGCATGGTCATGGCCCGCGGTTTCCCTTGGGAGCAGCCCGCGCGTCGAGCAGCGATTTGACCAGGCTCTTGCCAGGCTGTGGCGGCTGCGCCAGATTAGCACGATGTTTCCAAAGCAGGATGGCGGTGTTTCCCACCCATACGGCCAGCAGCACCCACGCTGGCTCCGCGATGAGCAGTACCGCTCCCAACGTCAACATGCCAGCCAGGACAGCCCAGCCGGGGACAGCCAGGATGGCCAGCCACGCACCCAGCGCGATGCCCAGTACTGTGGGGCCAAGCCAGACCGTCAGCCCGCACCAGATCCCAAAGGTAACGGCCAATGCTTTACCGCCGCGCAGACGCAGGAACGGCGAATAGGCGTGGCCAAGCACAGGAGCCAGGGCGACCGCCACCAAGCCCCAGCCCATCATGCCGCCCACGTAGTTGGCCAGCCCCACAGGTACAGCGCCCTTTAGGAAGTCCAATATGACGGCCAGCACAGCCCAGGCCCTGCCACCCGCGCGAAACACATTGGCCGCGCCAGGGTTGTGATCGCCAAAGGCGCGAATATCCTTGTGGAGCGCCCACCGGCCCAGCCACACCGAGAAGGGCAGCGCGCCGGCGCCGAATGCCAGCAACCACCAACCAACAGCTTCCATTGATCTTTCTCGCCTCGACGAAGTGCCCCAGGGCTCTTCCACCTGGAGCGACGCGGCCGTCCCTACGCTGGCCGGACGGCAGTGGTCTGCCCATCGTCATTCTTTCATCATTCGCCAGTAACGACTCTAGTCGTTCTTCACCTGTCCACAGCGACTTAGGTCGCCACTACGGAACTCCAGTTTGATGGTTGACAGACCACTAGACACGCCGGCCTTTCCATTTTACCCCCCGGCCAATCAGACGGTTGGCGATACCCCAGATGGCCGCTGCCTGCACGATACAGGCCCCGATAGGCGCCAGCAGGGCATAGCCAAGCGGCCCGGCCCGCTGCGCCCATGGATACATACTGGCTGTCGCCGCCAGCCATGTCCACGGCAACCAGGCGGGATGGAGCCGCCCAGCCGCCACGCCAACCAAAACAATCAATGGCGACATGAGCGCAGAAACAAAGAGCGCGGTGACCAACGACCAGACGCCTGACCAGCGCAGCGCGCCGGAGCCCAAGCGCGAGAGACCATGCCATGCCTGGCTGAGACTGGCGTACATGCGCACGGTCGCCGCGTGGTCACCCGTCAACAGCGCCAGACGATATCCCCGGCGGTGTAGCAACCGGCCCAGGGCGAGATCCTCCACCGCTTCGTTCCGTACTGCCGCAAAACCATCTGTCGCGGCGTAGACTGCCCGGCGTAGCAGGATATACTGGCCGTTCAGCACGTAATTCTGTGGCCGGCGGCCAGCGAAGAGGCCGGCAAAGGCCGCCACCAGGGCGATGCGGTCGGCCACGCTGCGATATGCCTGGCCGATGAACAGACTCAGCCCGTCCAGGTCGTGTTCGAGCGCATAACTCACGGCCAGGCGCGGGCCATCTGGTGCATGGACCGTGTCAGCATCTGTGAAGAGAAGCCAGTCGCCCCGCGCTGTCGCCGCGCCCACGTGACAGGCATGGGGTTTGCCCAGCCATCCGGCCGGCAATGCCGGCACGCGCGCGACGTGCGCGCCATAGGCAGACGCGATCAGCGCCGTCTCGTCGTCCGAGTGGTCGTCCACCACAATGACCTCCAAGGGACCAGGGTAGCAGACCTGCTGCAGAGAGCTCAGTAGATGGGGCAGGTTGGCCGCTTCATTGCGCGCAGGCACGATGATCGAGAGCGCGGGCAGGGCGCCGTCGGGCACCTTCCGGGGCAATTGGGGCAAAGCAGCGTACATGCGATTGGCCCGCCATCCCAAGGGCAGCGCCAGAAAGGTCAACAGCGCGGCCCGCCGCCAGTCCCACAATCTAGCCGGCACATGGCCTCCTCCGGCGCACCCGCATCTTGACCCCCGGTCGTGGCTCCAGCGTAGCGCCCATGTGCGGCCGAACTTCCCCGGCATTGAGCAATTCGAAGTCAAAGCATTGGAACAGGCGCGCCAGAACCACGCGGGCTTCAATTTGGGCAAACGCCGCGCCAATACAATTACGCGGGCCGCCGCCAAAGGGCACGTAGGTGAAGGGCGGCACCTTTTCCTCGCTCTCCCGGCCAAAGCGCGCCGGACAAAAGGTGTCCGGATCCTGCCAATAGGCGCCGTCGCGATGTGACAGGTAGATGGAATACATGACGCGCGTGCGTTCCGGAACCCGGTAGCCGCAGATATCCAGATCCACTAGCGCGCGGCGGTTTCCTACGTGAATGGGTGGGTAGAGACGGAGCGTCTCCTTGATCACCTGCTCTGTGTAGGTCAGGCTATTTACCTGGTCCGCCGTGGGCGGCGTGGCGGCGGCGCCCAGGACCGCGTCCGCCTCAGCCTGCAGTTGGGCCAGCACGTCACCATGGACACCGGCCAGGAAGAGCACCCATGCCAGGAGCGCAGTACTGGTATCGTGACCGGCAATCAGCATCGTCAGCAGTTGGTCACGGATCAACTCGTCGTCCATGCCCGGCGCCATGAGCAGACGCCCTAGCAGATCGCCCGCTTCGGGCTCGCGGCTGCTGGCGCGCAGCTCAGCGCGGCGGGCGGCGATGATGCGCCGTAGGTAGCCGTCCATGGCTGCCATCGCTCTACGCTGCCTGGGCCACGGCGGCATGCCAGCCCACAGGATCCACAGGCCTGGCGAGATGAACTCAAGCAACTGCAGGATGGGCCTCCACAGCTGCTCCAGATGCGGCGCGAAGTCGATCTGAAAGGTCGTGCCCATGAGGATGAGCAGCGCCAGGCGCCGCATCTCCACCAACATATCCCGGACTTCACCGTCGCGCCACGTCGCGGTCAGCAGGTCCGTATAGCGCCAGAATGCCGGGATGTGAGCGACCACATTGCGCCGCTGCAGGGGTGGCTCCATCATGCGCCGGTACGCGTCATGCTCCTCCCCGTCAACAACCAGCATGCCCTGGCGTAGCAACCGCACCACAGGGTCGGTTGGATAGCGCCAGCTCAGGTCCCTACGATCGGTGACCAGAATCTGGCGATTGGCTTCAGGCCCGACAAAAACCGCGGGCCGGAAACGAGGCAGTGTAATCTGGAATGCGGGACCAACATGCTCGCGCATCAGGGCGAGCGCGGTCAGGAGCGAGCGATCGCGCAGCAGCCCACGCAAGATGGTCAGGCCGGATGCGCCGCTAGCAGTTGGGAGCGTGGCAGCGTGTTCATTCATATATGGATCGAATCGATGGTAAGCAGGGGGTACGGGATGTATTCCATCTGTAGTATAACATGCCAATGGTCTCCTGTAGCGGAGCTGGCGGGATTCTGACTTCCTTGTCTCGCCGCGGCCCGTATGCTATAATCTCGCTGAACGTTTGTTCGCATATTTCACTGACGCACAGCATGGCAACCAAGGGTAGGAGAGGCACGAAACGCAAACCGGCCCGGCGCAAGGGCGGCGGGGCAAGTGGCGGCATCCAGGAGCTGAGCCGGGCGATCTTCCGCGCTGAGGTGGGCGGCGTGGTATTGGTGTTGCTTGCCATTTTCACGGTCCTCAGTCTTCTTACCCCCAGCCGGGGTGAGATCACGGACGGCTGGGTTGGTGTGCTACGCGGCCTCTTTGGTATGGGTGTCTGGGGATTCCCGGTCGCCTTGGGTGTGCTTGGTCTCTGGCTGGTTATCCGGGCTGTGGACCGGATGCCCGACCTGGCATGGCAGCGCCCCATTGGCATCTTGCTCGTCTATCTTGCCGGCATTACTGGTCTCTCCTTGCTGCTGCGTCCTGAGGTACGCGCAGTGGTCACAGCTGAAGGCGATGCCGGCGGTATGGTTGGTACCTTTTTGGCCGGCGCTTTGGAGGACACTGTCGGCGGCTGGGGAGCCTGGGCATTTGTTACCTTCGTGATCATATCCGGCCTGGCGCTGCTGCTGGACCGAATCCTTGTCGACGGATGGTACGCGTTCACAGACTGGCAGCAGCGCGTCCAAGAGAGGCGTCCCCGTGCGACACTCCCGGTCGAACCGCCAGTGCCCGTGCCGAGTGGGCGGATACCCTGGTGGAAGCGGCTGTGGCCCCAGCGCAGCACCGAATCGACGCCCTTCAGCCCGCCCGCAGGGGCCAACCTGGTGTTGGCCGACCCGCCCCCTGCTCGCAATGAACCGGCGGCGGAGCGGCAGCGGCCAGCCGCAAGCGCAGCCGCTCCTGCGCAGGCCGCACCAGCCCACCCTGCGCCGCAACGTCCACTCAGCCAGCCGATCTCCGATCCTGACGTGCTGACACCGCGGATCGTGGGCGGGGCCCAGGAATGGCGGCTGCCGGCGATCTCGGCGATCCTCAGCGACTGGGACCGCATCACCGACGACGACAACCTCATCCGTACTCAGGGCAGGCTTATCCAGGAGACGCTAGCCCTCTTTGGTGTTCCCGCCGACTTCGAAGGCGCGTACAAGGGTCCCTCAGTCACCCAGTATCTGATCAAACCGGGATATGTGGAGCGCAAGGTCGGCAATGAGGTCCAACGGGTCAAGGTGAAGGTGGCCAAGATTGCCGCGCTCTCCAATGACCTGGCCCTGGCCCTGGCCGCATCCAGCGTGCGCATCGAGGCGCCGATCCCGGGCACGAACTATGTCGGGGTTGAGGTGCCGAACCAGGCCAGCAACGTGGTTGGCCTGAAAGAGCTCATGGAAAGCGAACCCTTCTTGGATATGAAGGGTAGATTGCGTATCGCTTTGGGCGAGGATGTCAAGGGGCAACCGATCATCGCTGACCTGAGCAAGATGCCTCATCTGCTTATTGCAGGGGCCACCGGATCCGGCAAATCGGTCTGTATCAACTCCATTATTGCGTGTCTCTTGCTCACCCACACGCCTGAGACCCTCCGGCTTCTCATGATTGACCCCAAAATGGTGGAGCTGAGCATCTACAACGGCGTGCCCCACCTGCTCAGCCCGGTGGTGACCGAGCTAGACAAGGCAGCCGGTGTGCTCTACTGGGCAGTCAAGGAGATGGAACGCCGCTATACGCTCTTCAACAAGGCAAATGCGCGCGACATCACGCGCTACAACACCTACCTGGAAAAGAACGGCGAAAAGCCTCTGCCGTACATTGTCGTGGTCGTCGACGAGATGGCCGACCTCATGATGGCCGCGCCCGAGGAAGTGGAGAAGCATATCTGCCGGCTGGCCCAGATGGCGCGCGCGGTCGGCATTCATCTCATCATTGCGACGCAGCGCCCATCCGTCGACGTCATCACCGGCCTCATCAAGGCGAACTTCCCGGCGCGCATTGCCTTTGCTGTAACGAGCCAGGTAGACAGCCGGGTGATTCTTGACATTCCCGGTGCCGAGCGCCTGCTCGGCCGGGGCGACATGCTCTTTATGGCGCCGGACGCGAGCAAGCTTGAGCGCCTGCAGGGCAGCCTCGTGACAGACGAGGAGATCAACCGGCTCGTGCGCTACTGGAAGGGCATTCGCAGCCTTGATGGCGACCCGGGCAGCGGCCAATCCGGGGCATCGAGCCTCGGGCCATCCAGGGGAAACCCCGTCAGCAACTGGGCAGAAACGACCAGCCCGCTCAATCTAGGTACCCCGGACCCACCAGAAGCAGCCCCACCGCCAGAAAGGCCGGCAAAGTCGACTCCCTTGAGCCAGCCGCCGCTCTTCGAGCAGATTGAGCAGATGAAGGCGGAAGAAGCACGCGATGAGCTCTTCTATGAAGCGGTCAACATCGTACGCGAGACCGGACGCGGCTCCGTTAACCTCCTGCAACGCAAGCTGCGCATTGGCTACAGCCGTGCGGCGCGTCTTGTGGACCAGCTTGAAGAGGCCGGCATCCTGGGGCCCGATCTGGGAGGCGGCCGTGGCCGTGACTACCTGGGCGATGAAGGGGATGACCCGGGTAGCACAACCATGCACATCATCGGCGACGAAGAAGAGGACGATGGGGAGAACCCCCAGGTCTGGTTCTGAGGCACCGCGCAAGTAGCCCTAGCCTAAATCTCAGCTGATCGCGGGCGTGATCGCAGTCACGCCCTTTTTTATGCGACGCGGTGTAACCAACCCTCCAATCTGCCTGGCACGCGGAGACAACCGGAAGCGTAATCCTATGCGATAATGGCAGACATCTCTGTGCGCGAAGTCAAGGCAGGCAAACAAAGCACACAATTCATACGCTAGAGCAGGAACCAACTCGTGGAACAGGCGCAACCTCGCGACGAGCTCTCTTTTGCTCGCCTCATCGGCACCGGCATCGCCGGTAAGCTCACGGTCGATATTGGAAGCCAGATCTTCAACCCCTTTCTGCCCGTCATCGCGGCCGGGCTCGGCATCGACGTCGTAACCCTTGGCCGCTTGGTAGGGCTGCGTAGCGCGATGGGCATCTTTGCCCCGGTCTCTGGTTGGCTTGCCGACCAGCGCGGCTACCGCGTGGTGATCCGGGGGGCGCTGCTGCTCAATGCCATTGGCTTTGTACTCGTGGCCGTGGGCAGTTGGCCCTGGAGCATAGTAGCCGGCATGGTGTTGGCGGGCTTGGGCATGAGTGCGTTTGTTCCCAACCTCCAGGCTTATGTCAGCGGTCGTCTCCCCTACACGCTACGCGCGCGCGGTCTGGGTATGGTCGAGTACGCATGGGCGTTGACGGGCATTGTCGGCCTGTCGGTGGTGGGCGTCCTCATTGAGGCCACAAACTGGCGGCTGCCCTTCGTGCTGTTGGCGCTGGGCATGCTGGTAATGGCGTACGTCTTTTCTCGCATGCCTGCCGCGCGTGAGCACGGCGCCCCGCCGCGGACGCCCGCGGGCCGCGTAAGTCTGAGCAGTCTGCGCGCCTTCTTTGCTTTGGGCAGCAATGCCCGGTCAACCTATGCCACGATTTCTGCGGGCGCCTTGAGCTATTTTGCTGCTATGCAGGTCATGCTCGCGCATGGTGCATGGCTGGCGGACCAATACGGCCTCACGCCAGCTTCGCTCGGTATGGTCGCCTTTGCCTTTGGCTGGTTCGATCTGGCGGCAAGCGTCTCCGTCAGCCTGTTTACCGATCGCATTGGCAAGCGGCGAAGCGTGCTGTTGGGCATTGCGGGCTCCCTGGCCGGCTATCTGCTCATGCCATTCCTAAATATCAGCGTCATCTGGGCTGTGGCTATCATCGGTACTGCGCGCATGTTCTTTGAGTTCAATATCGTGAGCCACTTTCCTTTGCTTAGCGAGCAGGCGCCGGCGCAGCGGGGCAAAACCATGACCTTGGGCGCGTCGGCCGCCCTGACCGGCGGCACTGTGGCCGGATTCACTGGCCCATGGCTGCTGGTCACGCATGGCGTTCAGGCTTTGGCCTGGAGCTCAGCCGCCACGGTGACGGTGGCTCTGCTCATTGTTCTCTTGCTGGTCCGTGAGCGAGCCGAATGAATTCTTACAGGATTGTGAACGCCCGGTGAATGGTTTCTAAAAATCGTTGAATAGGTGAAGTGTATCTCGTATAATCGGTAGTACTATGTCTGGACAGATGATCCTGGTTGTCGACGATGAACCGAGTATTGGCGAGGTGGTAAGCCTCTACCTGCGACGTGCCGGCTACGACGTGCACATCGCACGTGACGGCCACGCGGCGCTGACAGCTCTGGAAGAAATGCGCCCCGACCTCGTTGTGCTTGATCTCATGTTACCGGGGGTGGACGGCATGGAGATCACCCGCCGGCTGCGCGCGGAGGGCGACACGCCCATCATCATGCTGACCGCGCGGCGGGAAGAAACGGACCGTATTCTTGGATTGGAGATGGGCGCCGACGATTATGTGGTAAAGCCCTTTAGCCCCCAAGAGCTGGTGAGCCGCGTCCGGGCGGTGTTGCGCCGCACACAGAGCCAGCTGCGCCGCGACGAGGACAGCGGCGAACGGCCGCTCACGTTTGCCGCGCTGCAGATTGACCCGCGCACGCGCCTGGTAACCGCAAACAGCGTGGAGATTACACTGACAGCCAAGGAATTCGACCTGCTCTGGTTTCTGGCAAGCCACCCGCGCCAGGTCTTCAATCGTGACCAGTTGCTCGACCACATTTGGGGAGAGACCGAGTTCATCGACCCCAGCACGGTTACTGTCCATGTGCGCCGCCTGCGTGAAAAGCTGGAAGCTGACCCCTCGACGCCTCGCCACATTCAAACCGTCTGGGGAGTGGGGTATAAATTCGAGCCATGAAAGCGCCCATGACCATCTATCCAACCCGCCAACCCTTTGTCCTCCCACTCCGTTTTCTGGGTGGTGTGGCCTTTGCCCTCGCCGCAGCGCTGGCGATCTTCTGGGCGCTCATGCAGCCGCCGATCCAGGAATTCCAGGACATGACAATCTTCCTGGGCGCGACCGCGGCCGTCTCCATTGTTACGGGCTTCCTGGCCTACCGCTTGGGCTGGATCAGCTGGTCACCTCGCATGAGTTG
>JACFMY010000756.1 GCA_019455155.1 Caldilineaceae bacterium | reverse complement strand
CAGCATGCCTGTGAGTGTGGCTGCCACAACGCCTGTTGCCATGGCGAGGCGCGCCGGCCGGCCACCTGTCCCTGCTGGGGCAACGAGGGCGATCGCTAGCACAAGCAGCCCGCCTATCACAGCCATGACGGCGGTCAGGTTGTGCGTTAGAATCAGACCGCACCAGGCTACGGCCAGCAGCGCAGCCGGCAGCGCACGCGCCGCCCATCCATGCGGCCACCGCGCGGCCAGCCTGACCGCGGCCAGAACAATCAAGGGCAGCCAGAAAAAAGCTGCAAACTCCGGCAGCGCGCCGCGAACAAAGAGATCGTACAGGCGATATGGGAAACAGAGATAGACAGCCGTGCCCAACAACGCGGCAGAGGGAGCACACCATTGGCGTGCGAGCAGGTACATGGGCACAGCCGAGAGGCCAAAAAGCAGCGCCAGCGCCAGGCGAGTGGCGAGCAGCGGCGCGAGCCCCACAAAACCAAGAAGCGCCGGCCCGTAATAGGTGGCCGGCGCATAGTAGTTCAATACTGGGTAGCCGTAGCCGAAGGCAAAGTCGGAGAACCAGCGCGGGTACAACACGCCCATACGGAGTGCTTCGTGGAGCGCCCGCACCCGGTGCAGGTGAAAGAGCCCGTCGGGCGTATCGGGCCACGCTGCCGTCACCACAAAGAGCGCCAGCCCGCTAAGGGCAACTAGAAGCCACCCGCCCACCATTGGGGACCGAATCCTGTCGGAAAGCTGCTGCATGAAGCTCTGTTCGCGTCCGCTGCAGATTGATCCAGCCAGGCCGCGGTGTGCTCAGACGTTGGCCTGTTTCGGTGCGGGCACTTCGTCCGGCAGCTGTTCTGGACCGGTGGCTGGCTCACTGGCGCCGGCGACTGCCTCAGCGTCGCCAGGCTCCGATTCCGTGCCCGCGTCTTTCACCGCACGCAGGTGGGGAAAGAGGATGACCTCACGGATCGTGTCCTTATCAGTGAAGAGCATGGTCAGGCGGTCGATGCCCATCCCGAAGCCGCCCGTAGGCGGCATGCCGTAGGTCAGCGCCTCAATGTAGTCTTCGTCCACCGGGTGCGCCTCTTCGTCCCCATGCCGTGCGCGGTAGTTCTCGTCAAGAAAACGCTGCAGCTGATCGATGGGATCGTTGAGCTCACTGAAGGCGTTGCACACCTCCATACCGCCGATGAAGCCCTCAAAGCGCTCAACCTGCCGCGGGTCATCGGGTGATCCTTTGGCCAACGGGCTCACGTCGCGCGGGTAATCAATGAGAAACGTAGGCTGGATCAGGTTTGGCTCGACGTATTTGGCCATGAGGCTGTCCACCAGCTTGCCCCAATTGCTCTTGGGATCGGGCTCGTGGCCGCGGCGGCGCATCTCTTCCGCCAACGACTCCGCGTCTGGATAGGCCTCATAGTCGATGCCTGTGGCGTCAAGAATGGCCTGGCGCAGCGGAAGCCGGCGCCACGGTGGCGTCAGGTTCACGGTATGACCTTGCCACTCGATCGTGGTATCGCCAGTCACCCGCTCGGCCACAAAGGCCACCATCTCTTCGGTACGGCGCATCACCGCGTGATAATCGGCATAGGCCTCGTAGAATTCGAGCTGTGTGAACTCGGGATTGTGCTTGAAGCTGACGCCCTCGTTGCGAAAATCGCGGCCGATCTCATAGACCCGGTCGAAGCCGCCCACGATCAGCCGTTTGAGATAGAGCTCAAAGCTAATGCGCAGGTAGAGATCCTGGTGCAGCTGATTGTGGTGGGTAACAAAGG